>JBBQCO010000155.1:0-6429 GCA_038318785.1 Desulfobulbales bacterium
AGGGGTCAACCTGGCCGACATGGACTACTTCCAGAAGGCCAAAAGCAGCGGAAAGGCGGTGGTTGGCGATATCACCTTCTCCAAGGTGACCGGAGATGTGATTTATGTCCTCTGTGCGCCTATTCTTTCCCCTTCCGGCGATTTTCTCGGCGTCTTTGGTTTATCGCTTAAGGCGCTCCCCCTGATCAGTCATGTATCATCGGTTAAAGTTGGGTTCACCGGTTATGCCTTCATGTGTGATCGTAACGGTCTGATCATTGCCCATCCCAAAAAAGAGCTGGAGATGAAACTCGATCTCAAGACCTTGGCGGGTATGGAAGAAATCACCAAACAGATGGTGGCCGGCGGTAAAGGGGCGCAAGATTATGTGTTCAAGGAGGTGCCGAAAATAGCGGGCTATGCCCCGGTTTCCCTGAAAAGCTGGAGCATCGCGGTCACGCAGGATGAAGCTGAGTTTTTAGTTGCAGCGCATTCTATCCGCACCAGCATTCTGATGATCACCCTGATCACTGTGGTCCTGGTTTGTGGCTTGATTCTGGTTTTTTCACGCAGCATCACCGTGCCATTGAAACGGGCGGTGGCAGGGTTGCAGGACATTGCGCAGGGCGAAGGCGACCTGACCATGCGTCTACAGGTGAATTCGAGGGATGAAATCGGCGAACTGGCTCGATGGTTCAATATCTTTATCGAAAAATTGCAGGGTATTGTCGGACAAATTGCCGATAACACCCGGTCTATCGATGCCTCATCCAATGATCTTTCCCAAATCGCCACTGACCTTTCCACCAGCTCGGAAGACACCTCGCAACGGGCCGATAATGTCGCTGCCGCTTCCGAGGAGATGACCGTCAATCTCAACAATGTTGCCGCCGCCATGGAGCAATCAACCACCAACACTTCAATGGTGGCCAGTGCCGCGGAAGAGATGACAGCAACAATCGGCGAGATAGCGCATAATGCCCAAAAAGCCCATTCCATTTCCCTGGCGGCGGTGGAACAGGCCAGCTCGACTTCGCTCAAGATGGCTGAACTGGGCAAAGCCGCCCAGGCGATCAGCAAAGTCACCGAGGCGATCACCGAAATTTCCGAACAGACGAACTTGCTGGCGCTCAACGCGACTATCGAGGCGGCCAGGGCCGGTGAGGCGGGTAAGGGGTTTGCCGTTGTCGCCAATGAAATCAAAGAGCTGGCCAGGCAGACAGCCGCCGCCACCCATGATATCAAAAAACAAATCGAGGAGGTGCAGTCAACCACCAATACCACTGTGGAGGAGATCAATCAAATTTCACAGGTCATCAATAATATCAACGAGATTGTTGCGGTGATTTCGACTGCTGTTGGGGAACAGAGTTCGGCTACGCAGGAAATCGCGACCAACATCGCCCAAGCCTCACAGGGCATGAGCGAGGTGAACGAGAATGTCAGTCAGAGTTCGGTCGTGGCGGCCTCGATCACCAAGGATATCGCTACAGTCAATACCGCCTCAAGCGAAATTTCCCAGAGCAGTTCGCTGGTGAAGGCCAGTGCAACTGACCTGCAGGGGTTAGCGGCAAAATTGAAGGACATTGTCGACGCATTCAAAATCTGAGATTCCTGGACGGAATGGGGTCCTCTTCATTGTTTGACAATGAAGGGACAAGGCATTGGGCGGCACCAGTTGTTTGAGAGGTGAGGGTGCCCACAATGCTAATCAGAGAAAGGGAACAACGGCTGACCTGAAAATGGCGATGGCAAAGATCGAGACAAAAATGTTTTCCTTCTGGAGGGCGGCAGTGCTGGCGGTATTTTTGCTGGCACTGCTCTTCGGCGGGCTCTGGTTTTACCATGCCGAAAAGACCTCCGCACGGTTGAAAGCAGAGCAGCAATTGGCGGCTATCGCCCATCTCAAGGTGGACCAGTTGGTTTCCTGGCGTCAGGAGCGCTTGGCTGACGCGGTCTTGCTCACTGATAATCCCCTTTTAATCAAAAGCATCACAGCTTTTTTCACCGATCCAGATGGGGGGAGAAGCGAGGAACTTCGCCATCAACTGAAAAGTATCCAGGAGCATGGTCATTACGCGGAACTTTTGCTGGTTGATTCGGATGGCCGTGTGCGGTTGAGCTTGAATGGCCACCAAGAGATACACAAGGGGTACGTAGAAGCCCTTGAAGAAGCCCTGCGCAAAAACCAACCGGTCTTCACCGAGTTGCATGCCGAGCCGCAGTATCCTGATGTCCATATCAGTCTGGTTGCTCCGGTTTTCGCC
Organism: Desulfobulbales bacterium; assembly: GCA_038318785.1. GTDB lineage: Bacteria > Desulfobacterota > Desulfobulbia > Desulfobulbales > Desulfobulbaceae > Desulfobulbus. The sequence goes on from JBBQCO010000155.1 coordinate 2,247, forward strand.
TTCAATCAACCTGGATTTTCGCCCTTGGGTGCAATTGTCCTGATCAATGAAGCCGCTCAATTTCTTCACCCCTTGATCCATTCCTGGGTGAAGCCGAGTACGACCACGGAAGTGATGTTGGTGCGTCGTGAGGGAGAAATGGTGCTGTATCTGAGCGAGTTGCTCCATCAACCGGATGCGGCACTGAAATTGCCAACGCCGCTGCACCATGCCGGTTCACTTGCAGCCATGGCTGTATCCGAAAAGGAGGGGTTTGTTGAAGGCAGTGATTATCGAGGCGTTGAGTCGTTGGCTTTTTTGGTGCCTGTCCCCAACACCAACTGGCGCCTGATTGCCAAGGACGAGGCCTCTGAAATTTTTGGGGTTTGGCGTTTTCGCGCGGCCCTGATCATCTTGCTGTTCGCGGTGATGGCTGGAGGGGTAGGCGTCCTTGGTCTGTTTTTCCGGCAATATAATCAGAAGGCTTATTATAAGGCGTTATATGGGGCCGAGGCTCGACTGCGTCAGAGCATGGAGCGCCACAGGAGTACCTTGCAGGCTGTTGGTGAAGGGATCATCGCCACCGATGACCGTGGTCGGGTCGAACTGATGAATCCGGTTGCCGAGAGTCTGACCGGTTGGAGCCATGAGGCGGCATTCGGCAGGCCACTGGAAGAAGTTTTTTGCGTGGTGAATGAAGAGGAGCGAACAAAGGGCAAAACACCTGCGCCCATGGTACTTCAGGACGGGCTGGCGGATGTTTGCGATAGATCCGTATTGATTGCCAAGAACGGGATCGAACGCGCCATTGCTGACTCGACTTCTCCCATTTACGATGATCAAGGCGCAGTGACCGGCATGGTGCTGGCCTTTCGAGACCAAACCGAAGAACGCAGGGCACAGCGGCTTATTCGGACTCGGCTTATTCTACGGGAATATGCATTTACCCATACCTTCAATGAATTGTTCACCAGGGCATTGCAAGAAATTGCTGCCTTGGTGGACAGCCCCATCGCTTTTTGGCAATTTATCGACCCAGACGGAAAGATTGTCAGGCTGCAGGGCGGGGTAATCCCGGGGGGAACAAAATTTCACTGTACCGAATACGGTGAAGAGGGAGCGGATGGCCTTGATCAGGCAGGAGACTGGCTTGATCATATGCGCGGTGGGCGGCCGATTATACGGAATGATCTCGATTTGGTGCTGGACGGCGAGGACAACGCGGCAGACCGTTTCGGAAAAAGACGGGAATTGTTGGTGCCCGTGCTGCGAAACGGCAAAGTGATTGCTGTCTTAGGGGTAGCCGACAAAGCAGAAAACTATACTGAAAAAGATAGAGATATCGTCTCCCAAGTTTCTGAGGATATCTGGCGCCTGGTTGAACAGAAGAAAGTGGAGGAGGCTTTGCTTGCCAGTGAACGGCGCTACCGGACCTTATACCAAAGCATGATGGATGCTTTTGTGGTTACGGATATGGACGGAACTATCCAGGAATGCAACGACGCTTATAGCGCCATGCTGGGTTACACCAATAAAGAACTTAGACGGTTGAGCATCAAAGATATAACGCCGGATCAATGGCTGGCCCATGAAAATGATTCAGTGAAGAAGCAATTGATGCATGAAGGGTGCTCGAGTCTCTATGAAAAAGAGTATCGAAAAAAAGACGGAACTCTTTTTCCAGTCGAGTTGCGGACATTTCTCATTTTGAACAATGACGGTCTGCCGGAGGGAATGTCGGCGGTGGTTCGTGACATTTCCGTGCGTAAGCTGGCCGAGGAAGAACAGGAAAAACTGCGGGAGCAGTTAAACCAGTCGCACAAAATGGAATCCATCGGCCAATTGGCCGGTGGCGTGGCGCATGATTTCAACAATATGCTCAGCGTTATCCTCGGTTATGCGGAACTGGCGTTGCGCAAAACAGATCCGTCGAACGCACTGTATAAAAATCTCCAGGAAATTGTCAGGGCCGGCAGGCGATCGGCTGATATTACCCGGCAACTGCTCGCGTTTGCCCGTAAACAGACCATTGTTCCCAAAATGCTTGATCTGAACGAGACCATGGGAGGGATGCTGACTATGTTGCAGCGTCTCATCGGTGAGCATATCGAGCTGAAATGGCTTCCTGGCAAAAATATTTGGCCGGTGATGATGGACCCGTCGCAGGTGGATCAGTTGCTGGCCAATCTCTGTGTCAATGCCCGAGATGCGGTTGCCGGTGCGGGAAAAATCACCATTGAAACGGGCATGGTGTCCTTTGATGAAATCTACTGCACCGAGCGCGCCGGTTTTATCCCCGGTGATTTCGTGATGTTGGCGGTGAGTGACAACGGTTGCGGCATCAAAAAAGATATTTTAGAGAAGATTTTTGAACCCTTTTTTACCACCAAGGACGTGGGCGCAGGCACCGGTCTCGGGTTGGCGACGGTGTATGGGATAGTCAAACAGAATAATGGCTTTATTAACGTGTACAGCGAGCCGGGAGAAGGCACGACTTTTCGTGTTTATCTGCCCCGCATGGAAGGAGCGGTGGAAGAGCGCCGGGGGGGAGATACTCCGGAGATTCCACGGGGCCAGGGTGAAATCGTTCTGGTGGTGGAGGACGAAGAGGCAATTCTTGCATTGAGCAAAACCATACTGGAACATTTGGGCTACACCGTGCTGACCGCCAGCTCTCCCCGGCAAGCCCTCCGCCAGGCCGTGATGCTGCATGACGACGACATTGATCTCTTGATCACCGATGTGGTCATGCCGGAGATGAATGGCCGTGATTTAGCCAAAGAATTTCAGGCACTCTATCCAAAAATCAGGGTCTTGTTTGTGTCGGGCTATACAGAAAATGTCATTGCCCACCGGGGGGTGCTGGACAAGGGGGTTTGTTTCCTACCCAAACCGTTTTCGTTGGAGGATCTGGCCGCCAAGGTCAGAGAGACGTTGGCGGCGGAAGAATAGGGGGGAGACCGGCAGCGTTCAGAGTTTCTTTGCCTGCATCTCCCGGTAAATAGTCCGGGTCATGAAAGCGAGCAGGGCTACTCCGGCGACCAGCACCACCCAGAGCAGGATCTTCTTCCAGGAGATGGCGGGGAGGCGAGCCTTCAAGGCCTGATCGCCTCCAAGCGTGAGCAAGGGGCCGGGTTCGACCCGCTGGATGTTCGATTCAGTCTTGGTGTCGCGCAGGGCTGCCAGCACCAGGTTGTCCTGGAAGGCACTGGCTTCTTCGGCGGCCTTGGTGCTGCCGAAGGCCAAGGTATAAGGACCGCTGCCCCGGCCAAGAAAGACGACTTGCTCCTGTCGCCAACCCAATTCAAGTCGCGGCATCTGCGTGGTGGCGCTCAGGCCGGCCCCATCGGTGATGACCCTGATCTGCCAATAGGTATCGGAGTTTGGCGGGCAGTACACCAGTGGATTGACCAGGGTTTGGCCCTGGAGATCAAGGCGGTAAAAATCGGCGCGGGCCACATGGCGCCAGGGAGCGTCGGTTTTCGATCGTGATTCGATCATGGCTCGCAGGAGGGAATTGGCTGCTGGAAATCCCAGTTGCAGGGCGGTGACCGTGATTTTTGCATCCAGGCGGTACTCAATTACCTGCTCTTCTTTCTTCTTTTTGGCCGGCGTCCCGCTCAACCGTTGCCATTGCCATTGACCGGCGGTGGCGGGTGTTCCCGAAAGGGCGCTCACTTCAGTTATTTCCACCGGCTCACGGCAATCAACGCAGTCAAGGCGGATATAGGGCAGGGTTTTTCCTGGCAGGAGGATGCGGCGTGAGGTGACATTGCCACCGTTGTAGGTGAGATCGGCAAGCACGGCCCGGTTGACCATGGGCGACCAGTGGGCCAAATCGCTGCTCTGGGCAAGGGAAACGCTCATGATGCTGGCCGAACTCTTCCACCTCACCTCAAGCTCTGTTGGCCGTGCTGCAAGTGCGGTGGTGTCAAACAGATACGAGGTGGTGGGCTGCGATTGGGTTGGGCCGATATTGCCGGTCTCCACGGTGACTACCGCGCCTTCGGCATTGCGGATAACCCGTAGAGAGAGATCGGCTGAGGACGACGGCCGTTGTTCACCGGGTAGAGGAAAGAAAGGCACGGTCTGCCGGGTCTGGCTCGTCTCTTCTGCAATACGGCGGACAGCATGGGGCACAACCTCGCCGGCTCCATTGAAAACCCGCAGGTCACCGAGATCAGGCCGCACTGCCTTCTCATAG
>JBBQCO010000156.1:0-6393 GCA_038318785.1 Desulfobulbales bacterium
GTTCAGGACTGCATCAATCACCTCATTGCGTCGGGTGTTCTTGATGATGTCCCGCTACAGCGAATAAAATACTGTATCCGCCTTTACCTTGAGAATTTGCGATTGTCGATATTGTCCGGCAAGTTCGAGGGCTCTCCTATATCTAATAGGGAAAGATTATTCACTGATCTTATTGTTTTTGTGAAAAATTATCATCGCCCGCATTACTCTCGCGTCATTAATGGAACCGGAGTTATCGTTCACACCAATTTGGGGCGATCGCTTCTTCCCGTTTTTTCCATGGAGATGCTGATATCGGCCAGTAGGAGCTATTCGAATCTAGAATTAAATTTAGAAACAGGAAAACGAGGTTCTCGCTATCAACATGTTGACAGCTTGCTGTGCGAACTGACCGGAGCCGAGGCGGCGCTGGTTGTCAACAACAATGCGGCAGCCGTTCTGATTGCCCTTGAAACTTTGGCCAAGGGAAAAGAAGTGGTTGTTTCCCGTGGCCAACTTGTGGAAATCGGAGGGTCCTTTCGTATCCCCGATATTATGAGTCGAAGCGGCGCTAAACTGATTGAAGTCGGTGCCACCAACCGTACCCATTATCAGGATTATCAAGCCGCCATTACCAGTGAAACCGGTCTGTTGTTGCGGGTCCATTGTAGTAATTACCGGATTGTCGGGTTTACAAGTGAGGTGGCCAATACTGACTTGGTGCGCTTGGGGAGGTCACAGGGTATTCCGGTCATGGAAGATCTTGGTTCCGGGTGTTTGATTGACTTGAGCAGGTTTGGTTTGGCCAAGGAACCAACGGTCCAGGAAGTCGTCGCCAGCGGGATGGATATTGTTACTTTCAGTGGCGATAAATTACTGGGCGGACCCCAGGCCGGCATCATAGTCGGCAAGAAAAAATTTATCGATCAGATCAAAAATAATCCATTGAATCGAGCATTGCGTATCGATAAATTGACCTTGGCTGCACTGGAATCCGTGTTGCGGCTGTATCTCGATGAGTCTCGAGCGTTGCAGGAGATCCCAACACTCGCTATGATCGCCACTTCGGCGGAAGTTATCCAGAAGCGAGCGGGTATTCTCTATGATAAATGTACGAGTCTGCTTGCTCAAAAGGGAGTCTTCACCCTGGTTCGCACCTTTTCGCGAGTAGGGGGCGGGGCCATGCCGGAACAAAATTTAGACAGTTGGGCTGTGGCCGTGCAACCCAAAGTATTGAAAATCAGTCATCTGGAGAAAAGGCTGCGGCAAGCCCCTCTACCGGTCATCGGCAGAATGGAGGAAGGCTGCTTTCTTCTCGATATGCGGACTGTTGCCGATGATGAAATCGACCTCCTCGCAGAAAGCCTTCAATTCGCGCTGAACACAGACGATAATTGAGGAATATGATAAACAAATTCAACACCGGCAATAGGCTCCATGTTATCTCTTGGTGATTTTTATATTCTGCATGCACCTCTGGCTGAAGAGGTGAAACGACTGCTCCCTCTACCCGCAACAGTCAGTTTTGCCACATTTGCCCCCGATGGTTCTTTTCATCCTCTGCAAGCTCATTTAACAAATGCAATGAGCGCCAACCTTGCACAGTTGCCCATTTTCAGCGGCCCCAGAATGATCGACGAACGGCTCATTCTCCCTCTGGAGCTGCCCTCCAAAGAATGCGTTGCCGTGGTGATTTCCGATGTCGATCCCGCATTATTGAGAAAGATGTCGTCGGGTTGGCTCCGGGAGATGCGTACCACCCTTCTTCAGGAACTCCAATTGGTGCATTGGGGGTATATTGATCCGGAAGCGGAACTCTATAATCGCCGTGCCGCGATGGTTTATTTACAGGAGCCGCCTTTTGGGCATCCAGGGTTTTTCCTCCTGTTGAATACGGTTTTTTACAGGCGAACAGCGGCGGGTAATCTGCAAAAATTGCGGGAGATCGCTGATCTGCTTCAGGCGCTGACCCAAACACATTGTTTTTCGTTTGGCTATGGCGTGTTCGGGTTACTGCTGCCGGTGGAGAGTAGGGAAGAGGCGCTAAAAACCGCGCACTATCTGCAGCATCAGCTGAAGCGAGAAGGTTTGAGCAGGGTGCAGATTGGATTTGCCCAAGTGACCGAATGCGAAAGTCAGTCTGCGCCAAACGTGTTTGAGAAATTCTGGCGCTCTTTGGCTATCGCTGAAAAACGAGGCCCCTTTGGGCTTTGCGATATAGATGCCATTGATGAGCGGCTTCCGCATCCTTTTCAGCTCGCTCAATCCAAGCTGCCTGGAAAGTTGAAAGAATACTGGCGAGGACTTTCCCGGTTTACCCTGGTGATGCTTTCCCGTCAGCTCGCGGGGGGAGAACCGACCGTAGGAAACGAGGTCTTAGCCGGAGCATTCGTTGATGTTGGCGTGTATATCGGCGAGGAGGACAATCTGGCTCTGATTCTTTTGCCGGAAATAGAGCCAGGGGACGTTGGGCAACATCTTGCATCTATACGCACAAAGTATCGGGAGTGTTGTGGTGACGATCAGATTGTTGCCCTGGGGGCCGCCTCCTGGCCTTGGTTGGATTTCACCAAGAGCGATATACCGGGTAACTGTTTGAAGGCACTTCTACACAGCTCCTACCTTGGCCCGGGAACCACGGTTATTTTTGATCATCTGAGTCTCAATGTCAGCGGCGACTTCTTTTTCGAAGAGGGTGACTATCGGGCCGCCATTCGTGAATATCGGCGCGGATTACGTCTGCAGCCTGGCGATTTAAACCTCCTCAATAGCCTTGGAGTCACCTTGGTGGAATGTGGTCAGGAGCGACAGGCCGCGACCTGCTTCCAGGAGGCGCTGGCAAAGGAACCTTCGAATTACATGGCCTTGGTCAATCTTGGTCATGTCCAGCTCACACTGGGGCTAAGGGAACTGGCGTTGGAATGTTTTGAACGGGCTTACCTGGTTTTGGATCAGGCAACTGCTGCTCCTCAGGAATTACTCCTGTCATTGGGCAAACTCTATGCCGAATTTGGGGATCATGCCAAAGCCCTTGCCGTCTTTGAGCATTGGCGGACCTGTTCAGGCAGCGAGAAGGAATTCCTCCTGCACCGGCTTCTCGGTCAGTCATATCTGGAGAACGGGCAACCGGAAGAAGCGATCAAGGCCTGCCAGCGAGCCCTGCAACTCTTTCCTCAAGACAGCATATCCCTGAGTACTCTGGGTTTGCTGTATGTCGAGCAGGGGGAAGGGGATGATGTTGGCTTGACACTCTGCCGAAAGGCGCTGGCGCTTGATAACTTTAATCCCGATCACTGGTGCCGGTTGAGTCGGGCGTTGCTGCATATTGGGGATCATAACGGAGCCTTGGCAGCTGTCAGGCAGTGTCTGCAACTGCGGCGAAGTCATGTCGAGGGGCTTCTGCTGCTGGGGCGGATCTGTTTGCTCCGGAAGTGGAAAAAACGGGCGGAGCGGTGTTTTTTGCAGGCAGTAGCGGCGAAGGGATGCACAGAACCCCAGGCCGTTCTTGCGCGGAACTTGCTTGCGGCATTGGTTCTTTCCTGAATCAGATCGGACATCATGCCAGAGAGAGCGGTTTTACAGGGTGTGATTTTCGGGGAGAATGGAAAGGATAAGGGTGGCGAAGGATTGGACACTTTTTAACATTAGGTAGGCAAAGAGACTCTCCAGATTCGGTTGCGCCGTCACTTGGGTAAAGTTTTTTTCAAGGTCGATGATATCGTTAAACATCTCTGGAAATTTTTGATACGCTATTAGCAAAACTGTTTTGCCGATTCAGTGAAGAACGCATGAGGAGCAGTAACCATGGCCCAGATAGACGCATTTTTTAAGTTGATGAACGACGAAGGCGCTTCCGACCTGCATGTGATGGCCGGGCAACAACCGGTTCTCCGCATCCGTGGTGATATGGAACGGGTGAAATTTAAGGTTCTGGATAACGAAGGGCTGAAGAGCATGCTCTATGAGATCTGCCCGGAGGACAAAATCAAGATCTTTGAAGAAACCGGCGATATGGATTTCGGGTATGAAATTCCGGGATTGGCCCGCTACCGTTGCAACTTTTTTCAGCAGAAATACGGTGTGGGCGCGGTGTTCCGGGAGATTCCCAGCGATATTCTCACCTGTGAACAGCTCGGACTGCCCAAGGTGGTTTCCCGCTTGGCCTCCTTACCCAAGGGACTGGTCTTGGTCACCGGCCCAACCGGCTCGGGCAAGTCGACCACTCTGGCCGCAATCATCGATGAATGCAACAAAATCCGAAAAGATCATATTCTTACCATCGAGGATCCCATTGAGTTTGTCCATAAAAGCCAGAACTGCATCATCAACCACCGCGAGGTGGGAACGCATACCCGAAGTTTTTCCGCCGCCCTGCGCGGTGCTCTCCGCGAAGATCCGGATATTATCTTAGTGGGTGAGATGCGCGATTTGGAAACCATCTCGTTGGCCATGGAAGCTTCCATGACCGGTCATCTTGTTTTCGGCACCCTGCATACTATGAATGCCATGAAGACTGTGGACCGTGTGGTTGAGATTTTTCCGGCCAATCAACAGGGGCAGGTACGCTCCACTTTGTCCGATGCCCTGCGCGCCGTGGTCTCGCAGACGTTGTTCAAACGGGCCGATATCAAAGGCCGAGTGGCAGCCTTGGAGATTTTGATCTGCACCGCGGCGGTCCGTAACCTGATCCGCGAAGGCAAGACCTATCAGATTCCCTCGATCATGCAGACCGGAAAGAAGTTCGGCATGCAGACCCTGGATGATGCGATTTTTGAACTGCTGGAAAAGAAGAAGATCAGTGCCGAGGACGCCTACACCAATTGTTACGAGAAAGGACGTTTTCTTAAATTCTTGCGGCACCAGCCCTCGGATTTCACCGAAATTTAACCGGGCGGTAACCGGGACTCGGGGGCAGGTTAATGGCCGTATTCGGCAAGGCAGGTGCGCAGCACTTTGATTTGCGCCTGATTGAGGTCGATAAATCGGGCGCTATTGTTGAGAATCGTGGTTTTGACACCGTTGACCTCCAGGAGTTGCTCGGACGTAGCAACGATTTCGGTCGGAAGTTGCTCCAGGGAGGCACCGTTGTTGCAGTTGTAGAGGTCCAGTTTGAAAAAACGGCTGTTGATGGGGGCTGCGTTGTAATGCTGATCAAAGCAGAGTCCGCCCTCGCTGATATTCTTGATTCGCGCATACTGGTTCGTGCCGCCGGGGATGCGGACCAGAAAAAAGGGAGGCAGCTGTCGTCGGGCAAAATGCCGGTTTTCTACGCCGATGGAAAATGGGAACAAAAAGATCAACTGTTGTCGGCAATCGGCGCAGGCATAACTTCGGGCTGTCGGCAAGTTGGCAATCCGGGACACTGGGGGCCTGGCAACCAACCGTTCTCCACCGCAGGCGGGACATTTTTTGCCAAAAACCATCATCGATTCTTTTCCTCTCTCAGGTAAAGTGCGTTCTGCTTTAATTGAGCAACATACCGTATAAGCCTCACCCTTTCAAGTCTCACCTTTCGCGAACAAATTTCCTGCTCGATTCGTCAAAAAGATAGCTTTCACCCCCAAAAGTGTCGGTGCGCAGAAGCCTTCCGTCGGTGCGGCAGGTTATTGTTCCTGCTTTGGCGGTGATCAGCGCAAGTATTTTATTTTGTCGCCACAGGCTGAGATGTTCCGGGGCCGGTAAGATCCCTTGGCTCCGTTGGCCGGCAGAGACAACGACCATGCCCGGGTCGACCGCTGCCAGGAACTCAGCACCCGTCGAGGTGCGGCTGCCGTGATGCGGGGCCAGCAACACATCGGATCCGAGGTTGTCACCATGTTGAAGGAGCCTGTGTTCACTTGAGATGCCGACGTCCGCAGGGAACATGAAGCTGCGTGCCCCATAGTGCAGTCGCAGGACCAGGCTGCGGTCATTGGTTGACCAGGCGGTACCGGTCTCAAGAAGACCATTCATACCCATGCATTGTAAGGTCAGGTTCCGGTCTTGGTAGAGGACATCTCCAACTGTTGCTGTTTGTATGGTTGTTCCCTCCTGGCGAATTGCATTTAATAATACCCCATAGGCTGGCTCCTCGCCTTTTTCTCCGTTAACGATCAAGCGTTGCGGCCGGAAACGGGCAGAGACAAAGGATAGGCCATTGTAATGATCCTGGTGGGGATGGGTGATGATCAGGTCGTCGAGCCGCCAGATGCGGTTGCGCCAGAGAAAGGGGGCGATAAGGCTTTGGCCGGGATCGAATTGCTCTGTCTGGTAGCCGCCGCCGTCAATCAGGATGTTGCCGCCGTCGGGCAGCTGCACCAGGGTGGAGGAGCCCTGGCCGACATCGAGAAAACTGATATTCAATAAGCGGCCTTTATCCGGGTGCCAGAGGGACAGGGTAAAGGAGCCGGTCAGGATGAGCGTGAGACCTAATGC
>JBBQCO010000157.1:0-6264 GCA_038318785.1 Desulfobulbales bacterium
TTTGCCCTGTTTTCTTCGCCCAATATGAGCGCCATCATGGGATCCGTGGCCAAGGAGCAATATGGCATTGCCTCCGGTGCTGTCGCCACCATGCGGTTGATGGGCCAGATGATGAGCATGGCTATTGCCACTGTGGTCCTGTCCCTGCTCGTTGGGCACGAGGCGATTAACCCGGAGAATTACGACCGGTTTCTGCTCAGCATTCGCATCGTGTTCACCCTTTCGGCCGTGCTTTGCGCTGCCGGCGTCTATTTTTCCCTCTTTCGCGGACGGTTACGGTCGTTGTAATCCGTTTCTCGATCCCCAAGTATTGTGACAGGAGTAGCGCACTATGACAAAAGTTGATTGGAAACCGGGCACCATGATTTACCCCCTGCCGGCGGTCATGGTCAGCCTGGGTGAAACAGCCGAGGAATACAATATCATTACCATTGCCTGGACCGGTACTCTCTGTTCCGATCCGCCGATGTGCTATATCTCGGTGCGGCCGGAGCGCCATTCCCATGCGATCCTCAAGCGGACCGGGGAATTCGTCATCAACCTCACCACTCGGCCGCTGGCCTTTGCCACCGATTGGTGCGGCGTTCGCTCGGGTCGCCAGTACCGCAAATTCGATGAGATGCAACTCACACCGGGCCCAGCCGCCAAGGTCAAAGCACCGATTATCGTCGAGGCACCGATTAATATCGAATGCCGGGTAACCGAAATACGAAGTCTGGGTACCCACGATATGTTCATGGCTGAGGTGGTCAACGTCAAGGCCGATCAGCAGTACATTGATCCCCGTACCGGCGCGTTTGACCTAGCCCGAGCGGAACCTTTGGTCTTTGCCCATGGCCAGTATTTCACGTTAGGCAGGAAGCTCGGAAAATTTGGTTTCTCGGTGGAGAAAAAGCGGCGAAAGCGGAAAATACCTTCTCAGATCCCCCCTCAAGAATGAAAATGGGGCCGCCGTCACCTGGGCCCCGATGTATTCCGAAAAATCAACTCGCGCCGGTTCCCCCTTTCTTCAGACTTTCTTTCCCCTTTCTTGATCGCAAATTCGTTCGCCATTATTTCTGCCGCTGGTATATTCGACACACCGTTTTCTCCCGGACCGACCGTACGGGCAAACTTCCATTGCAACCGACACAATACCTGATCCATGGGCATAGCCACCGATATCATCCTTCTTGTTCTCACCGCCTTTTTCTGTGGCCTGCTGATGCAGCGGCTGCGGCAGCCGCTCATCCTGGGCTACATCCTCGCTGGAGTCATCCTTGGTCCGCATACCGGCGGCCTGACTATCACCGAAGTGCACGACATTGAACTGCTGGCCGAGATCGGCGTCGGTCTGCTGCTCTTTGCCTTAGGCCTTGAATTTTCGCACAAGGACCTCCAGCCAGTCAAATGGATTGCCCTGGTCGGTACACCCCTGCAGATTGGCCTGACCATCGCGCTCGGCTTCGGGATCGGCTGGATGATGGGATGGGACTGGAAGGTGTCGATCTGGTTTGGCGCCCTGATTTCTCTGTCCAGCACCATGGTGCTCCTCAAGACCCTGATGAACCAGGGCTGGCTTGGCACCCTGTCGAGTAAGGTGATGATCGGCATGCTGATTGTTCAGGATTTAGCGGTGGTGCCCATGCTGATCATCCTGCCGTTGATGAACGATCCGACCACCGGACTGGTTTCACTAGGGTACGCAGCCATCAAAGCCGTTCTTTTCCTGGTCGGCATGTTTGTTCTCGGGGCCAAATTGCTGCCCTGGTTGATGCGACATATCGCCAAACTCGGCTCGCGCGAACTGTTCCTCCTGGCGATCATCACCATTGGCCTCGGCATCGGCTACGGTACCTACCTGGTCGGGCTTTCCTTTGCCTTCGGTGCCTTTATCGCCGGCATGGTGCTCAATGAATCCGACTACGGTCACCAGGCACTCAGTGACATCATCCCCCTGCGCGACGTTTTCGGCCTGCTCTTTTTCGCCTCGGTGGGCATGCTGCTCGATCCCCAATTTCTCCTGCACAACTTCGGCGTCATTCTCCTTTTGGTGTTGCTGGTCAGCCTGGGGAAGAGTTTCATTTTTTCGGCGATATCCTGGCTGTTCCGCTACGGCAACGTCATCCCCGTGGCCGTGGGCCTGGGACTGTTCCAAGTCGGCGAATTTTCTTTTGTCTTGGCCCGGATCGGCCTGTCCACCGGATCAATCGACCACAATTTGTACAATCTGGTGCTGACCACCGCCGTGCTGACCATGGTCATGACCCCGCTCGTATCGGCGCAGACCGCCCGGTTGTACACCTTGAAGAAGCGCTGGTTCCAGAAGGAGCCGCTGGAATCGATCAACATCCCCGACAAAGGCCTCCATCGCCATGTGGTGATCGCCGGCGGCGGCCGGGTGGGGCTGCAAATCGCGACCGCCCTTCATCGGATGGCCATGCCGTTCGTGGTCATCGAGTTGGATCAACGACGGATCGAACAGGTCAAAAATGCCGGTCATGCCGTGGTGTATGGTGACGCCAGCCATGAGATTGTTCTCGGTGCAGCCTCGGTGGCCGATGCCGCCCTGTTGGTGGTAACCATCCCCGGCATTGTCGAATCCCAGGCCATTATCACCCACGCCCAGCGACTCAACGGTGGCATTGAGGTGGTGGCCCGGCTCTCGGACCCGGATTTTTTTGCAATCTTCAACGAACTCAATGTCACTGACCTGGTCTACCCCGAACTGGAGGCCGGCCTGGAGATGATCCGCCAGGTACTGCTTGCCCTCCACGTGCCGGTAACCGAAATCCAGCGGCAGACCGAGGCGTTGCGCCAGGAATACTTTACCAGTCGGGTCAGTCAGACAAAACGGTATCAAACCCTGTCCCAGTTTCGTTCAGCCGAGCAGCAGTTCGATCTTGAATGGGTTACCGTCACCCCCGATAACAGTTTGTTGGACCGCTCCATCGGTGAGGCCGAGGTCCGCAAAAAAACCGGGGTCTCGGTGGTCGGCGTGCTCCGGGACGACCAATTGGAGCCTAACCCAGGCCCGCACTTCCGCTTCCAAAACAAGGATCTGGTGGCCATCATCGGCTCTAGTGCGGCGCGCGCTGCTTTTCAAGCCCACTTTTTTCCGATTAAACCGTTGCAGCCAGAGGCTCAATGACCTAGTATCGGCATTCGAGATCAAAGGCACCTTCATCCTTCACCTGTCGCTCCTGGAGGGATCTTTTTTTCCATTTTGACTGTGCCGGAACGCAAAAAACATTCGGAGACCAAAAAATGAGTTGACAGAATGACCCATTTTTTGAATCATGGTCCGCAGTAAAGCTGGTGAGTATAAAAATACCACCCTGTGCCCAAATGGTTTTAAATGCCAAGGCAAGCTTCCAATATAAATTTATGTAGTCTTCAATTCCAAACTGTTCTTCTACAATCCTTTCCAACCTGATTCAGGTTTCGTTTCTTTACAGAGTTGTTGCTTTAATTTTTGTTGCTTGAATATTTGTTGTCAAACAAGTAGTTGCTTCAATAAATCCAAAGCTTGTCGATTAAAGAAACATGCCCATTTTCCCTCACGATTGCGACGAATGCGGTCTGCCCGAAGAGAACTTTAAGTTTTGCGAAAGCAAATGCATGCTGCCGAGCTGCCCTGACTGCACGTTTACTTTGCAGCTCTACGGTACCGGCTGCGGTAACGTCCGCGTTTATTATCTTTGCCGTCCCTGTTACGAAAGATTGAGCGCTCGGGGCTTTATCGAACCATAGCCCCCTGAACTCCATGCAAGAGCATGTGATGAGCCCCGAATTTACACTGTAAATGGCCCGGATAAACGCAAGCCATCCTTATCCGAATACATAACTGAAAAACAAATACAACAAGGAGGTGCGAAACTTTTCAAAGATTTGTCGGAAAGTGACCTTTTCCCCATGAGTTTGGCTTAACCACTGGAAGGAGGTGTACCCTGGTATTCGAAAAATTCTCATCGTTGCTTAGTTCTTTTCTTAACCCAAAGAAGGAAAAACAGAAGGAGAATGGAATGGATCTCGACAAAAGGATGACGCTCAAGGATGCAGTAGCTAAATACATCCAGGATGGCGACACAGTTTACTATGGTGGATTCCAGATTATGGTCCCCATGGCTTTGACTCATGAAATCATCAGGCAGAAAAAACGACATCTGACCACCATCGAATCGTCCACCGACGTCGGCGGGCTCGATATTTTGGTTGGTGCCGGCTGTGTTACGGAGATTCACTCCGCCTGGATCATGAACTGGTATGTCAAAGCACCTTATGCCATCCGCCGCGCGTTCAACAAGGGGCATCTCAAACGATATGACATCTCCAATTTCGGTGCCACCAGCGCCCTGATTGCCGGTTTCCTCGGCATTCCCTTCATTCCCGTGAAGGGAAATATCGGGACGGACATGCCCAAGCATAATCCCACCGACATCAGATTTGTCGAAGATCCTTTCACTGGCGATAAAACAACCGTTGTCCGGGCTTGGCGAGCCGATGTCGCCGTCATCCATGCCCAGAAGGCCGACCGTTACGGCAATGTGGTCTCCTATGGTACCCGCGGCGTAACCGATGAATTCGGCGCCATGGGATCAAAGCGGGGCGTCATCGTTACCTGCGAGGAAATCGTCGAGCCGGAAGAGATCAGAAGCGATCCCGACCGCGTCATCGTTCCCTACTACAAAACCCTGGCCGTTGTTCACTGCCCCTACGGCGCCCATCCTTCTGCCTGCCGCGGTTACTATGGTCTCGACATCCGCTTCAGCCAGTATCAGGGCAAATATGAGCGACATGAAGAACTTCTGCCTGAATTCCTGAACGAATGGGTTTATGGTTGCGCGGATCACGCTGCCTACATTGAAAAATATAAAGCCACATTCGGCCAGGAAGGCTTGGATCGCCTTAAACCTGTCCTCGGCTTCAAACCGAAACTGGATGTTGACTACGGCTATCATGATCCGGCATGCTGGAAAGGGGTGCCCTTGTACTCTGACGACCGTCTCAAAGCTTATGAAGAGGCACTCGCCGCTAAAAAAGGGGGTAAATGATCATGACTGCACCTACTTTCAAACTGACAGAGCTGATGGCCATTCGTTGCGCCAAGGAAATCAATGACGGCGAGGTTGTCTTCGTAGGCGTTGGCCTGCCGCTGGTTGTTGCCGGATTCGCAATGGTTTCCCATGCTAAAAACATGGTTATGTTCACCGAGGGCGGCGCCATCCGGGCCACCGCGGCTCCTGGTCTGGCCATCACCGTCGATGATCCCTGCCTGTTCACCAATGCCGACGCGTCCTTCGGTATGCTGTCCACCATGGCAGCCTTGCAGCGTGGCGAGGTCGACGTTGCCTTCATCGGCGGCGCCCAGATTGATAAATTCGGTAACATCAACTCCACTGGCGCTGGTGACTGGAGCAAGAGAGAAAGTTTCACTTACTTCGCCGGCAGCGGCGGCGCCAACGACATGGCCACCTCGGGCAAGCGGGTCTTGGCCATCATGCCCCAGGACAAAAAGAAGTTCGTTGAAAAAGTCGAGTATCTTACCACCCCTGGCTTCCTGGGCGGCCCGGGTGAACGCGAGAAACTCGGAATGATCGGCGGCGGACCGGACTGCGTGGTCAGCACCATGGGCGTCTACAGATTTGATGAAGACACCAAGGAAATGTACTTGGCCGAGTATTTCCCTGGTCAGACAGTCGAAAAAATCAAAGCTGCCTGTGCATGGGATCTCAAAGTCTCGCCCAATGTTATCGAGACTCCGTCTCCCACCGAAGAAGAGCTTGCAATCATCAGGGGTATTGACCCGACCAATTTCTACCTCGGATAATTCGAGCTTCTTTCCTTAATCCATGGAGGGGCGGTGTCACAAAAAACACCGCCCCTTACCTTTTCCGCTCACCCTGGTTGGTTTGCCACGATTCCTGAGTCATTTTCCGGGCATCATGGCTTGCATGACCAACTTTCCCTGCCTTACTGATGTTGCCTGCAAACCCCCTCCCTTAAACATTGATGCAAGTCATTCCCACGAAACCTCAGATTTTCCGACGAGTATCACCAGGTGTCCAGGATAATGCCTTATCGTCTCGTGCTGCTCGAAATATTGTAAGCGTCTAATCAACCGCCTGCACAGAGCGGAGCATGATGTTCATCTTATCCATGTTCCAGGGGAGCAGGGCCTCGTAGTCGGCGAGGGTGTGCGCCCTGGGCAGGTGCGCGAAGATATGGCGGAGGTAGCTGTAGGGTTCGCAGTTGTTGGCCTTGGCGGTCTCGATCAGGCTGTAG
>JBBQCO010000158.1:0-6250 GCA_038318785.1 Desulfobulbales bacterium
TTTATCTGGTGCTCTCCCGGGTGGTTGCCTTTTATCTGGCCTTTGTCCTGGCCTACAGTCTGACCACGCCCGGCTATGTCTTTCTCAGCACCTGGGCCGGCAATCGTTACTGCGAACAGGCTGGGCAGGGAGAGGCGACTCTCACCCTGTCCGGGACGTTGGTTGATTTGAGGGAGGGGATCAAAATCGGCGCCATGGGACTGGTGGTCACCGTTGTGGCCCTGTTTGCCAACTTCATCCCGATCATCGGACAGGCGGCGGTCTTTGTCCTCTATGCTTTTTATTCAGCCCTGATGTTTGTCGACTATCCCGCCTCACGCTATCGTTGGACACTGGGAGAGAAACTGCTCTGGCTGCGGCAGCACCACCGTCAAGCCTTCCGGCTGGGGATCTTTCCGGCCATGATCAGCATGATTCCGCTGCTCAATGTTTTTTTGATGGCTCTGCTCTTTCCCCTTTTCACCATCCACACCACCCTTAATTTCCTCGTGATCGAAGGCAGAAAGGAGGTTGTCCCGGCTCCCTGAAGAAAATTTTCGTGAAGGTGTATCTGGTTCGTCAGGTCGATAGAAAAAAGAGAAAGAGAGAGTTGGATGTGTTCTCGGATGAACCGCATTCCGGAGCCAAGCTGCGGGACATCCGGTAGGCTCAGGGTAGAGGGACGTTGAGCAGAGAGGGTATGCGGAGCTGTTACCGGTCCCGCCAGGAAATGACAAAGACCGAGCCGAAGCCTAAGGCCAGCATCAGGTGAAAGACGAAAAAGCTGTACTCCTGGAGGCGAATGCTCATCAGCAGGGCGGCACAGAAGAGCAGGGTCAGAAATCCTTCGATGATCATGGTGTTGCTGATCGGATTTTTCTGGTCCTGATCCCTCCGTTGCCGGATGTGGCCAACTATATTGTACTTGGGGGTGCGAACAAAAGAAGATTTGATACCCAGGTAGCCTTCAATCACCGCCACCGCGTTGTGAAAACTCAGCCCCATGAACATGGTCAGCAGCAGGGGGAAATAAACGATCAAGGCCGCGACTTGTTTAAGAGTTAACGGCCGGGGCAGAAGATGGATGTTGGCGTGGAAATAGACTGCAGCCACGCCGACCAGGCCCAACAGCGAGAGGCCAAGGAAGCGGGTGTCCACCTTCAAGTCAGCAAGGAAGGGAATGATGGCGACACTGGTGAGGGCCAACATCAGCACAGCAACAAAGATCGAGCTGTTTCCCAGGTGCGCAAGGGCGTGCAGCTTGACAACGGGCTTGAGGCCGCTTTTCAGGATCATGGGCGCCAGCCGGCGGGCATTCTCAGCTCCCCCCTTCATCCACCGGAACTGCTGCGACTTGATGCCGTTCATCTCCACCGGCAACTCAGCCGGGGATTCAATATCTTCCAGGTACATGATCTCCCAGTGTTTGAGCTGCGCCCGAAAGCTGAGATCCAGGTCTTCGGTCAGGGTGTCGGCCTTCCAGCCACCAGCGTCGTCAATGGCCTGTTTGCGCCAGATGCCGGCTGTGCCGTTGAATTGGAGGAAATGGTGTCCGGCCTTGCGACCCATCTGCTCGATGGTGAAATGGACGTTGAGCTGCAAGGCCTGCAATTTGGTGAACAGGGAGTAATCCTCGTTCAGGTGGGACCAGCGGGTCTGGACCACACCGACCTTTGCGTCCTGGAAATAGGGAACGGTTTTTTGCAGGAACTGCGGGGTGGGAAGAAAATCGGCGTCAAAGATGGCGACGAATTCTCCCTTGGCCTGCAACAGACCCTCGGCCAGGGCACCGGCCTTGTAGCCTTTCCGGTCGGTGCGGTGAATGACCTGGATGTCGACCCCTTGGTTGCGGTGGAGCGCGGCCTTTTTCTCGCAGAGTTCAGTCGTGCTCTCGGTCGAGTCATCGAGGATCTGTACCTCAAACCGATCGCGCGGATAATCCAGGGCCACGATGTTGTCGATCAACCGTTCCGCCACATAAGGCTCGTTATAGAGCGGCAGTTGGATGGTGACAAAGGGCATTGTCTCACCATTCAAGGGAGGCGGAGGAGTAGTTTTTTTCCGCCCGAGATAGTGGCGCAGGAGGTTTAACTGGAGCAGGTTGTAGACAAGAATAAGCGTAAGAAAAAAGACGTACAGGCCAAACAGGAGATACATCAAAGGGTCGTTCCTCAAAGGTTGTGAACAAGCGGACACCGAGAAGCGGGCAGGACCAAACTCGGTCTATCGAAGAGTGCTGCTCATGAATAAAATTGTGGCGCAACACCTTGGCCGTTCCGCTTTTTGGTTGATTTTTTGCCGGTCTTGGTGTGGCCAGACCTGCATCATGCTGGGAAAACTCAGAATATTACAAGAGCGCTCCGGGCCTGTCAATCTTTCTGGTTGCAGCACGCTGCGGGCGGCGAGGACGGTAACCAGCAAAAAAATCCATGGGTTTTTGCGGTGTCGGACGGAGAGGAGAATGGAGGGGTGGGGGGCAGGATCGGTCGTCTGGCTGGTGTTGTTAAGGGTAAGGAGAGTGTTCAGGGGATTGGCTGCATCCTGACCTCATCCCTCAATTGGTCAAGATACCGCTCGCTGAAGTAGAGATCGCTGCGCAGTCGGTCGTAACGCCGGTCCAGTTCACGGAGGTCGCGTCTGAGTTGGTGGCGGTAGTCGTCAGACAGATCCGTGCCGCGCAGCCGGAATTCCTGGCTGTCGATTTGATCCCCCAGGCGATCAAGCTCCCTTTTGATCCGGTAGACCTCGTAGGCGGCACTGTTGCAGCGTTCGAACAGGGAGTCGATGGCGGGCGGGCAGACGTGCTGGTAACGCCTGCCCCGTAAACCGCTCTCAAAGGCATTGTCAATCCGGCAGTAATCGTCCAGGCCCCGGGCGTATCCTTCAAAATATTGCTGATCGTTGATCTGGATGCCGTATTCCGAGCAGGCGCGAACATGTTGGTCCTTCCGGTCGGCCGGTTCTCCCGCCTGACCATCGGCCATGCCAATGCCGGACCAGTCGCCGCGTAGGCATTGCTCGCGGCTCAAGCTGGCGCATCCCGTCAGCAGTGCAAACATCGAGAAAGCAACGGCCATTTTCAATGTATGCATGCCACCTCCCCTGTCAGGTTTTAGGCGGTTTTTTCCTGGCCAGCAGCGCCTTGAATTTTCCCGGCTGATCGAGGGTGAATTCCATCTGTTCGCCGCTGATCGGGTGCGTGAAAGCGAGGAAATAGGACTGCAGGGCGAGGCGTTTGATGGGATCGGTTTTTGCCCCGTATTTCTTGTCGCCGGCCACTGGATGTCCGATGTCGGCGAGATGGACGCGAATTTGATTCTTGCGACCGGTGATCAGGGTGATGTCAAGCAGGGCGTACTCGTCATTGGACTGGACCACCTGATACCGGGTTTCGGCATATTTGCCTTCGCCGTTGTCTGTTTTGATCGAATAGACCCGGTGGATTTTTGACTCGCACAGGTAGCTGGTGATCGTGCCGCTGTCTTTTTGCGGCCGGCCTTCAGTGAGAGCCCAGTATCGTTTACGGGCATCCTGCCAGGAACCCTGGAGCGCATGTTTGGCGATTTCGTTCTTGGCAAAAACCAGCAGGCCCGAAGTGCCCTGATCCAATCGGTGAATAATAAAAACCCGGGCCTTGTCGTCAGATCGTTCCCGGAGGCAAGCGGTCAGCTGGTGGTAGGCGGTCTTTGTTTTTTCGGTTTCCGAGGCAATGGTCAGCAATCCCGGAGGCTTGTCAATGACCAAGATGTCGGCGTCTTCGTAGATAATATTCAGGCCCGGGCAGGGTGGATAGCCGGAACTGACCTCGTTAGCTGAGGTGATGGTAAGCACATCTCCTGGAGCGAGAATCTGATCGAGCCGTGTTGCCGCTCGATCGTTCACCATGACCGCCCGGTATTTGAGTAACTGCTTGCCTTTGGTGCGCGAATAGCCGCCCTGGAGGAGAGTGGCCAGCAGCGTGGACTCTTCCGTCACCTTGATTGTTTTCATTCATATCCTCGCCGTAGCTGGTTGCAAGTTTCTGGAAGAGAATGTTGTTATTCATTATTCTCTGTTCCATCACATACCCCGAATCCACCGCTTTTGCCAGTGTTTACGGGAATCAGCCGTCGAGGACCGAGCGAACACAACGTGCAAGGTCGGACATGACCACCGGCTTATACAAAAATCCTTCGATGCCGATGGACTTTGAGTTGCGGCTATCCAGTTGCTCGCTGAATCCGGTGCAGATGATGACCTTGATGTCGGGTCTAATTTTCCTGATTTCCCGATAAAGTTGCAGGCCGGTCATCTGCGGCATGGTCAGGTCGGCGATCAAGAGATCGATCCGGTCAGCCAGGTTGCGGAAGGCTTCGAGGGCATCATAGCTGCTGATGCGCACTGTTACCTTGTAACCGAGCCGTTCCAGCATGCCAGTGGTAACGTCGGCAATCGATTTTTCATCGTCAACCAGGAGGATATGTTCCGTTCCCCGCGGCAAAGGATCCAGGTTGCCGTATTCGGTTGGCGTCTGGTCGGCGGCCAGTACCACCACCGGAAAGTAGAGGGTGAAGAGCGTCCCCTTGCCGATCTCGCTTTGTACTCGAATCTCGCCGCCGTAGCCGCGCAGGATGCCGATAACCACCGCCAGCCCGAGCCCCGTCCCTTTGCCACGTGGCTTGGTGGTGAAATAGGGGTCGAATATTTTGGCGATGGTCGCCTGGTCCATGCCGTGGCCACTGTCCTCAATCTGTAATTTTTGGTAGAGGCCTGGTGCTATGGAGAGGTCGTTGAATTCACCGGCTCCGAGGGTGACGGTCTCCAGATGGAAACGCAACAAGCCGCCTTTGTCTTCCATGGCGTGAAAGGCGTTGGTCACCAGATTCATGATCACCTGGTGCAGTTGGGTGGAGTCGGCCATCACCCGGGGGCCACGGTCGGGCAGATTGCAGTCGACCTCGATGGTCGCGGGCAGGGTGGGACGGATGAGTCCGATAACCTCCTGGACGATGTCGGCTAGCGAGACGGGTTTGATTTCCTGGTCAACCTGCCGGCTGAAGGTCAGAATCTGCTTGACCAGATCGCGGGCGCGCTTGGCAGCGTCGATGATGCCCCGGCAGTGTTCACGCAGGGGCTCGTTGCCGGTGTTTTCAATGAGCATCAGTTCGGCGCGGCCCATGATCGGCGCCAGGATGTTGTTGAAATCGTGGGCAATGCCACCCGCCAGACTGCCGATGGCCTCGAGTTTCTGGGTCTGCTGCAGTTGTTTTTCAAAGGACTTATTTTCGTTTCTCAGCCGCACTTGCTCGGTGATGTTGATCGCGGTGACAAAGACCTTGCGCCAGGTTTGCTCAAAGCCGGCAGCAATCACCGATCGCCGTTCAACTGTCAGGGTAGACCCGCTTAACGCCCTGTTCTCGAGAACAATTTCACTGCCGCCATCCTTGACGAGTCCCAGTAGCTCGTTTTTAAAATGGAGACTTTGGTCGTCGGGCAGTACCAGGGTCAGCTGGTTCAAGGCGCTGGAATTTTCGGCCCCGTACATTTTGAGGGCGGCGCGGTTGGCGTCGATGATCCGCACCATGGCAGCACAACGGGCCAGGCTTTCCGGGTTTTCGGCAAAGTAACGGTTGAGGTCAATGATCCCTTGGTTTTTCAATTGATCGAGGAAGGTTTTGACCGTGCTCAGATCCTCTTCCATCAGGGGCACGGGCGAGTGCTCAAAGAGCAGGCGGTAGCGGGCCTCGGTTTCTTCGAGTGCTTTAGATGTGTTTGAAATGATAGTTTTTTTTCGCTGGTTGAGGATGACCAGAGCCAGGAAAAGCAGAGCCACGGTTATCAGTCCGGCAACCGTATAGATGTCGGAAAAACTGGCGTAAAAAAAAGAGCCGGTTTTACCCTGATCGAGGAGGAGGGAAGGTAACGCAACTGCAACCGACAACCGCTGGCACAGTGCTGACCGCAGGTGAGAACTCCGGTGGCGAGGCGGCAAAAAAATAAAAAATCGGTGGCGAAGAGTCTTTAAAGGGTGCATGAGTAGGGCGGTTGCGCCGTGGATCAAAGGTGGTACACGAAGAGATTTTTTGGCAACATGGTCTATTTTAGGTAAATTGATTCGGTGATGTCAAAGAGAAAACGATTTCTCGCCTTGAACAAGAGGTGCAGGGAAGTCGATGCTTCTTGGGGTGTGCAACAGAAAGAGCGCTCCCAAGGGGACTTTTGGGGTAAAGATAATCGACGTTCTCGGCGTAACCGATTGCCGGGTTGGCCCTGCAAGCACTGCAACCATTCG
>JBBQCO010000159.1:0-6227 GCA_038318785.1 Desulfobulbales bacterium
AAACTGTGACAGTATAAAAACATCAGCCCCGAGACCCTCTCTTGGCACTGGCCGTTTTCACCGGAATGGTGGCCGTTTTTAAAACGGAACAGCGGCCGCTTTCGCGGCAGTTCGCCCGGCCGTTTTCACCGGAATACCCACCTGACTTTGTCCAGGGCCAGGCTGAGTAACCGCTGCATAGCCTCAACCAGACTCAGGTCCTGTTGCTCTTCGCTGCAAGCATAAAAGAGCGAGCCAAGGGTGCGGGGATCGTCATGACAGCGTTGCTCGAAGGCCAGGAAAACATAGCGACTCATGACAATGGTGATATGGCCGATGATGCCGTCAAAATCCCGCAGTTGGGTCTCCCGTTCGAGGTTGAGGTAATGTTTCAGCATCTTGAAGAACACCTCGATATCCCACCGTTTGCCGTAGATGCGGACAATTTCCTCGTCCGCAAGATCGATCTTGGTGGAGAGGATGGCCAGCCAGTGGCGTTTATGGCGATGGCGGACAAAGACGATTTTGATCTTCTGGTCCTTTTTGGTTTGCACCACCACGCTGGCCAGAATTCTGGCCT
The DNA here is from genome assembly GCA_038318785.1 of Desulfobulbales bacterium. Lineage (GTDB taxonomy): Bacteria > Desulfobacterota > Desulfobulbia > Desulfobulbales > Desulfobulbaceae > Desulfobulbus. The sequence goes on from JBBQCO010000159.1 coordinate 560, forward strand.
TACCTCGCCGCTTCTTCAGCTTGGCAAAGAGCCTGCCCAGTCTCAGCCATTGCCCTTGATGGCGGTAAAAGACTTTCGGCATGTCCTTGCCCATGCAAATCACCGGCAGATGTTTGCCCAGGGCGGCGAGGAGGGAGGGGAAAGCAAACCAACTGTCCATCAGGAGGTAGTCGGCCCGGATGCCCAGCGCCAGCACCCGTTTCACCATGGATTCCAGGTTCTCGGTGGATTTGGCCATGGCCTCCAACCTGCGTTTGTAGCCGCAGCAACGCTTGTCCAACTCTTTTCTGATCCCCTGCAAGCGCTTGCTCGCTTTGGACGAGGAGCAGAGGATGAAATCAAGCGGCAGAAAACTTACCCCATCCGACCAGCCCAGGGTCATGAGCTTGAACCCTTTCAGGCTCCGGTTGGCGTTGTGGTCATGCACCCAGGCGAGCAGTTCAACCACCTTGGAGCGCGAGCGGTCATAGGTACTGTCGTCGATGATCAGTACCTTCTCACGCTGCTCGCTGGTCAGTACGTCCATGAATCGAACCACCACCGTCACCAAGCCCAGCAAAAACTTCCGCCAGTTGTACCGGGGATTCTTCAAGAACTCGTAGGCGCTGTCCTTCTGGAATCCCAACTCCGTATTGTTGACGATGCCCCGGGAAAAGTTGACCCTACTAAACGGCAAGGAGAAGATGGCGGTGAACACAGCCAGGGGTTTTGCTCCTCGCAGTTTGCGGATACCGCTGCCTGCCAACAAAGTGCCGACCTTGAAATCGTCCAGAAAGGAAGAAATCCGGTCATGCAGTCGTCTTGCCTTTTGTTGCTCCTGGTGGTATTGAGTATGGTTCATACGAGCCTTTTCTTTTTGATATCATTAGGTATTTTCGCAAATCCAATGTATCAGAAAGCAAAAGGCTTTTCACGTTAAAACGACATTATTTCAGGAAGTTGACCGTCGGCTCTTCCTTGACGGTGCCGACCCCGAAACTTGAGTTAATTGTTTCGGCCTTTCTAACGTCCTAGGGAAAAATGAATTTTCTTCTTTTCTTGATAAATCATCCATTTGTCCATCCTCGGGCGATGAATTTTTGTTAGTGCGTGTCTAACTGTCGTACATATTTTTCTAAATTTCCCCCAAAAAGACAATATAGGAAAATAGTATATCGAATGGATATGAAAAATAACCATATCGAACGAGTTAAGATCGAAAGTGGTGAGAAGTGGCGCCGGAAAATTGGACAGGTCTTTAAATGGAAAATCTGCTACCAGTAGGGTCCATGAAGGCCCTCATCATGGAGCATAGCGGTGACGTACGAAGAAAGGACTAGGTGGAAACAGTTTGACCGCAGATGTTGCGCGACTTGCAGATCCTTACTGTGTCAGGATTCGATGAATTGTGAAAAATGGTCACATATGATCGCGTGGTTAAATAAAACCATCCTTTGTGACGATTTGTCAGAGTCAAACAGACATCTTGATAAAAAAATATAAAAAAACCAGTATTTTAGGATATTTTTATCAATCAACCTTAATCTGGATCGATTATAGCAAGGGAAATGGTGGCAATTAATATCAAATCTAACCTTTCAAATTCTAAGGGGTATGATTCTGTGAAAATCACAACCAGTAAGAAAAAAATCGTATTGGCGACTCTGTTAACTAGCGGTTTGGCTTTGGCTATCAGCCAGTCTGCACTATCTCAACCCGCACAGCCTGCACCTTCGGACACCAAGGAAACCCAAATGATGAGTCATGGCCGATATCAGATGGACCCGGCCATGATGAAACTCCATGAAAAATTCCTTAACGAAACCGTTACGATACGCAAGGAGATGGTCCAGAAGAATGCAGTGATGCGTGCTTTGCTCGATGCTGAGATTCCGGATGCAACAAAAGTATCACAAGTGGCCGGTGAGCTCTTCGATTTGGGCGAGAAACTTCGGGTCAAAGCCAATGAAATCGGTGTGCCGATGATGGGAATGGGTGATGGCGACGTTATGCCGTGTCAGGGAATGGGTATGGGTGGTCGTCACCGCATAATGTAAAGGGAGAATGGCGGTTCACCCCAGTGCAAAGAACAATCAATAACTCGCAACAAATTGTACAATCATTTGTTGTCGGCAAACTTTAGGAGCTCCCTGACCCCGAATCCGAGCGTCAGGGGCTTCTAAAGTTTCTTCGACCGGTCTAATTCTAACCAATCAGGATAAAAAATCGTTATGGAGCCTTTCGCGGACAGCCCACAATCCTGAGCTTTGACATTTTATATTCGCCTCTGCCGTCATTTATTAATCGTATTCGGGGCAATCGCAGGTTTTTCCTGAATTTTCCTTCCTGGCAGCAGCCCAGAGCCGTCATCTGCCAACACAATTTTCATGGCCTTACTTCTCCTCACCATTACGGCCTCGTCGCTTGCCTTAACATATGCGTACGTAGCCGGAAAAATGCATGAAGTCCAAATATCCCTGAACGCCGTTCATGTTTTGCTTCGGCAGGAGCGGCGCTTCAGCTAACTGAGACTGATAGATTTGCACTCTAATTCCGGGACAAGAAAGAATTCGAAATGAGAAACAAAAAAGATAAGGGGCTGCTATCAGCAGCTAGCGATACGGGAAAAATCATTTCCGAGGTCCGCAGCGAAGCAAACCTGCTCAAGGCTGGAGCGCTGCAGAGCGCAATTTTCAACAGTGCCAACTTCTCGAGTATCGCCACCGATGCAAAGGGCGTCATACAGATCTTCAACGTCGGCGCGGAACGCATGCTGGGCTACACGGCAGCCGAAGTAATAGATAAGATCACGCCGGCCGACATTTCCGATCCACAGGAAGTAATAGCACGCGCCGAAGAATTGAGTGCTGAGCTCGGAACCCCCATTGCTCCTGGTTTCGAGGCATTGGTGTTTAAGGCCTCACGCGGCATTGAGGACATCTACGAGCTGACCTATATTCGCAAGGATGGGAGTCGTTTTCCGGCGGTCGTGTCCGTGACGGCCCTCCGCGACAAGCAGGATGCCATCATCGGCTATCTGCTGATTGGCACCGACAACACCGCGCGCAAGCAAGCGGAAGAGGCATTGCTCAAGGCTGGAGCGCTGCAGAGCGCAATTTTCAACAGTGCCAACTTCTCGAGTATTGCCACCGATGCAAAAGGCGTCATACAAATCTTCAATGTCGGCGCGGAACGCATGCTTGGCTACACGGCAGCCGAAGTAATAGACAAGATCACGCCGGCCGACATTTCCGATCCACAGGAAGTAATCGCACGCGCCGAAGAATTGAGTACCGAACTCGGAACCCCCATTTCACCTGGTTTCGAGGCATTGGTGTTCAAGGCCTCACGCGGTATCGAGGACATCTACGAGCTGACCTACATCCGCAAGGATGGGAGTCGTTTTCCGGCGGTCGTGTCCGTCACGGCCCTTCGCGACGAGCAGGATGCCATTATCGGCTATCTGCTTATTGGCACCGACAACACCGCGCGCAAGCAGATCGAGGCAGAGCAGGTGCAGCTCAGCCAGCGGCTGCGCGACCATCAGTTCTATACACGTTCTCTGTTCGAATCCAACATCGACGCTATCATGACTACCGATCCGTCCGGCATCATCACCGATGTCAATAAACAGATGGAGGTGCTCACCGGCTGCACGCGCGATGAACTGATCGGCGCGCCGTTCAAGAACTACTTCACCGATCCTGTTCGGGCCGAGATGGGTATCAAAAAGGTGTTGAGAGAAAAGAATGTCACCGACTACGAACTCACCGCACGCTCCAGAGACGGCAAGAAAACGGTTGTCTCCATTAACGCAACCACCTTCTACGATCGGGACAGGAAGCTACAGGGCGTATTCGCCGCTGCACGTGACATCACTGAACGTAAACGCCTAGATCAGGTGCTGCAGGAAAAGAACATCGAACTGGAGAGCGCCAGGTCTGTAGCGGAAAAAGCCAACCTCTCAAAATCTGATTTCCTTTCCAGCATGAGCCATGAGTTGCGCTCTCCGCTCAATGCTATTCTCGGTTTCGCCCAATTAATGGAATCCGGTTCACCTCTGCCAACGGCCACACAAAAAGCCAGTATCGACCAGATTCTCAAGGCAGGATGGTATCTGTTGGAGCTGATCAACGAAATTCTCGATCTCGCGCTGATTGAGTCCGGCAGGTTGTCGCTGTCGCTGGAACCCATGTCGCTGGTCAACGTCATGCTCGAATGCCAAGCTATGATCGAACCACAAGCGCAAAAGAGCGGTATCCGCATGAGTTTCCCCCAATTCGAAAGTCCTTACGTTGTTCATGCCGACAGAACACGGGTGAAGCAGATTCTGATCAACTTGCTTTCCAATGCGATCAAATACAACCGCGCGCAAGGGGCGGTCGAAGTGACGTGTATCGCGGGCACCAAACAGTGCATCCGCATCTGCGTGTGTGATACTGGTGAAGGGTTGTCTCCCGAAAAATGTGCACAACTTTTTCAGCCGTTCAATCGTCTCGGACAAGAGGCCAGCGGCGAGGAAGGCACAGGCATCGGTCTAGTGGTGAGCAAACGGCTTGTCGAATTAATGGGGGGCAAAATTGGTGTGGAAAGTACTGTCGGGGTGGGCAGCACGTTTTGGATCGAACTGAACTTGGCGGCGGCACCACATCCTGTCATCGACGCAGCCGAACCGCTTGTTCCGCCTAAATTGCATGTTCAGCATGATACAACGCTGCGCACCTTGCTGTATGTAGAAGACAATAAGGCAAATGTGCAGCTGGTTGAGCAACTCATCGCTCGTCGCCCCGATTTACGCTTGTTGAGCGCGGAGGATGGCCGACTCGGCATAGAGATGGCGCGCACCCATCAGCCGGAGGTTATACTGATGGACATCAATCTACCCGGCATGAACGGAATCCAGGCCCTGAAAATCCTGCGTGAAGATCAGGCAACGGCCCACATCCCAGTGCTTGCCATCAGTGCCAATGCCATGCCGCACGATATCAAAAACGGCCTGGACGCAGGATTCCTCCACTATCTCACCAAGCCGATCAAAGTCAACGAGTTCATGGAAGCTCTGGACATGGCCCTGGCACTCGCAGAACCAAACGACGAAATGAGCCCGGGAGCCGTGTAATGGTAAGCACCGCCGATATTCTTAATTCCGGCATTCTGATTGTTGACGATCTGCAAGCAAATGTGCAGCTGCTCGAGCAGATGTTAAGAGGTGCCGGCTATACATGCATTACGTCGACGCAGGATCCGAATGCCGTCTACGCCCTGCATCGCGATAATCACTACGCCCTGATTCTGCTCGATCTGGGGATGCCCGGCATGGATGGCTTCAAGGTGATGGAATGCCTGAAGAAAATTGAAACGGAAGGCTACCTGCCGGTGCTGGCCGTTACCGCGCAACCGGCTCACAAGTTACGCGCACTGCAGAGCGGTGCGAAAGATTTCGTCAGCAAACCATTCGATCTGGCAGAGGTATTGATACGGGTTCATAACATGCTGGAAATCCGCCTGTTGCACATGGCTGCCCGTAATCACGGCAAGATGCTGGAATCCCTAGCGCTGAATGACCCGCTGACGGGGCTTGCGAACAGACGACTTCTGGCCGACAGGATGTCGATGGCCTTGGTCCATGCACGCAGGAACAAGAGCGCCATGGCGGTGGTGTATCTGGATTTGGACGGTTTCAAGCAGA
>JBBQCO010000160.1:0-6208 GCA_038318785.1 Desulfobulbales bacterium
TAGCACAAGCAGCAGCGCGCAGTGGGTGAGGAATTTGCCGCGTGGCACGGGAAAGCGATGTGAAGGGCGGTTCGTGCACCGCTCATGCAGGGTATGTGACTGTCGGCAAGATTGGGTGTTCGTCGTCATGGTGAGGTCCTAAAATGTGACGCCGAGCGTCAGGGTAGTGATTTCCACGCACAGCGTGGGAGCGAGGAAAAATAAACCTCTCTATTTTTTCGATGTTCTTCCCGCCGAGGATTGGCTTGGTGGGAAGGAGAAAGTTCGGGGATAGAGGGGGCCATTGCCACTGAGCCGGGCGGCGAGGTCCGGAGCCGGATGAAGGGGCAAACTGTTTGAGCGCAGCGAGTTTTTGCCCCGCCGGTCCCGGGCCTTGGTGACCGGGGCTGTCTCAGTGGCCTGGCTGCCCTTTCTTTTGGTTCTTTTCTTTGGGCACGCAAAGAAAAGAATGGAAGGCCCGCAGGGATTGCCTGTAGCATTGTCTGCGAGATGCTGCGTGGATGGATACAGTGCAACGTAATCCGGGGTATACCATAGTGTGCAGCCTTTTTCCCCCGGATTACGCTTAGCCTTCATCCGGGCCACTCCCGACGCCGTATTTTTTTGCAAATTCGGCAACGACATCAGGGGTGTTCTCTCTACCCTTGTCTAGGTTCGCGAGTAAGGCGCTATGAAACGCTACGTACTCAGCTAGAGACGACTCTTTTAGTTTTTGCCCTTCTTGGTGCAGAAGGAGATCGAACTCGTGCTCCTTGATCGCCAAATCGGTAGCGGTTCGCGCACGATTATGCCTAATTGCCACCTTTGTTTGAAAGAAATTCGCCGCAAAAGTGGTGCCACCCCCAATTAACGCACCAAACAGCGCAGCCATACCAGCGCCCATAATATCTCCGAGTGAAATTTAGAATCATCAATTCTTCTTTGGTGTGCAAATGTTTGAAATAACCATCTGAACTGTCGTGCCTAACCATTGGATACACGGAATTTGATTGATCCGCTCTTCTTTCGCTGGGTCCCTTGCAGATTCACCGATGCCCCCCATTAATCGCCTCCAAAGCCTCACTCCCTGGACACAAATCCTCCTCAGTTAGGCTGTTGAGCGGTCGCGCGCAGGTGTTGAGGATCTCGTGAGTGTCGGTGGACTCCGGATTGATATAGAGCACCCCGGTAAGAATCACTTCTTGGGCCTTGTGATCCTCCAGATTGTCGATGGCTTGGCGCCGGTCGGTGATATCCGGGGCATCGTGGTGTTTATGCAGATGGATGATGGAATTGTCATGCAGGGTCACATCCTGGATGGCGTCATCCGGGTACTCGGCGGTGATGGTCTGGCGGAAGGGGACGAAGTCAAAGGTGTTGGTGGCCTCACTGTGCTCGCGCACCCAATGATAGCTTTTGGTCGATTCCGGGTTGTTGTTGAAGGTGACGCAGGGCGAGATGACGTCAATAAAGGAGAGCCCGTTGTGCGACAACCCGGCCTTGATCAACGGTACCAGTTGCTGCTTGTCGCCGGAGAAGCTGCGGGCGACAAAACCGGCTCCCAGCTGAATGGCCAGCTCACAAAGATCGATGGATTCCAGGGCGTTGACTCCGCCCTTCTTGCTCTTGGAGCCCTTGTCGGCGGTGGCTGAGTACTGGCCTTTGGTCAGGCCGTAACAGCCATTATTCATAACGATGTAGAGCATGTGCAGGTTGCGGCGGACCGCATGGATAAACTGGCCCATGCCGATGGAGGCGGTATCGCCGTCGCCGGAAACACCGAGGTAGATCAGGTCGCGGTTGGCCATGTTGGCCCCGGTGGCGATGGAGGGCATGCGGCCATGCACCGAGTTGAAGCCGTGCGATTTGCCGAGGAAATAGGCCGGAGTCTTGGACGAGCAGCCGATGCCGGACATCTTGACGATCCGGTGCGGCGGCAGGGCCAGCTCAAAACAGGCCTGGATGATGGCGTTGAAGATCGAATCGTGACCGCAGCCGGCACAGAGAGTCGAGATTCCGCCCTCGTAATCGCGGCGGCTGTAACCGGCGGCATTGGATGGCAGTTCAGGGTGGCGGAAGGTCGGGCGGGAAAAGGTCATTGGGCACCTCCTTGGCCGGAGACGAGCTGCTGCAGAATGACCCCGCGTTCCGCCAGAGCGTCCTCCAGGGCCTGGGTGAGAAAACGGCTGGCCACCGGCAAACCGTCGTAACTGGTGATGGGGATCAGATGGTGCGGCGGCAGGTTGCCCTCGTTGATCAGCAAGGTGCGCATCTGGCCGTCCCGATTCTGCTCGATGATGAACACCACTTCGTGGGCCTGGATGAAGTCGATCACCTCCTGCTGGAAGGGGAAGGCCCGGATGCGCATGCTGTTGACGGCGATGCCCCGAATGCGGAGAATGTCGATGGCCTCGTAAGCGGCGGGGGTGGTGCTGCCGTAGAACACAACCCCTAGTCTCGCCTGGGCATTGGTGAACTTGATCCGGGCCAGCGGCAGCAGCCGTTTGGCGGTCTCCCATTTCAATTGCAAGCGTTCCATGTTGCGGACATAGGTGGGGCTGTCCTCGGTATAGGCCGAATACTCGTCGCGGGAGGTGCCCCGGGTAAAATAGACGCCCTTGTCGGGATGGGTTCCGGGATAGGTGCGAGAGCAGATGCCGTCGCCGTCGATGTCGCGATAACGGCCCCATTTGGTGGTCAGGGCATCGAGTTGAGTCGCATCCAGGACCTTGCCCCGGTCATAGGTGCGCTGCGGGTCCCAGCTGAGCGGCGGGCTGAAGTGATCGTTCATGCCCAGATCGAGATCGCTCATCACCATGATCGGCGTTTGCAATCGTTCCGCCAAATCAAAGGCATCGGCGGTCATCTCGAAGCATTCCTTGGGATCGCAGGGGAAGAGCAGCGGATTTTTGGTGTCGCCGTGGGAGGCGTACGCGCAGGCCAGCAGGTCGGACTGCTGGGTGCGCGTCGGCATACCGGTTGATGGGCCGGTGCGCTGGACATCAATCAATACCGCCGGAATCTCGGCAAAATAGGCCAGACCGAGGAACTCAGCCATCAGCGAGATGCCCGGGCCTGAGGTGGCGGTGAAGGCGCGGGCCCCGTTCCAGGAGGCGCCGATAACGATGCCAATGGCGGCCAGTTCGTCCTCGGCTTGGACAATGGCCGCCTTGATCCGCCCGGTTTCCGTCTCGATGCGGAATTTTTCGGCATAGCGGCCAAAGGCCTCGATGATCGAGGTGGAAGGGGTGATCGGATACCAGCCAACCACGGTCGCTCCCGCATAAAGCGCTCCCAGGGCCACGGCCGTATTGCCGTCCATGATGATGCCGTCGCCGACGCGGTCGCTGCGGCGCACCGAGAGTTTGCAGGTTCCCGGGAAATTTTCCTGAGCGTAGGTGAAGCCCAGTTCCAGGGCCTGGATGTTGGGCTCAGCCAACTTGGGATTTTTGCGGAACTGCGTGCGCAGGGAATCGACCAGGACCTGCAATTCCATATCGAGCAGGGCCGCCATTGCCCCGACATAGATGATATTTTTCAGCAGGGGCCGCATCTTGGGATTGTCAAAGGCCTCGTTGCAGAGCAGGGTCATGGGGATGCCGATGACGACGACATCGTCGCGCTGAAAGGTCTCGGGCAGGGGCTTGGAGGAATCGTAGACAAAATACCCGCCGGGAACGAGACCGTCGTAATCCTGGCGCAGGGTCTGGCTGTTCACCGCCACCACCATGTCGACATCGCCGCGCCGCCCCACATGGCCCTGTTCGTTGACCCGTACTTCGTACCAAGTCGGCAACCCTTGGATATTGGAGGGGAAAATGTTCTTTGGGCTGACCGGCACGCCCATGCGGAACACCGCCTTGGCAAAGAGGTTGTTGGCGCTGGCCGAGCCGGAGCCGTTGACGTTGGCAAAACGGATGACAAAATCGTTAACGCCTTCCAGGTGCTTCATGGCTGTCCCGCCTGTGCTGAATGATAAAGAAATTTCTGCATTTCCCAGGCCGAAGTCGGACAGCGCTCGGCACAGATGGAGCAGTGCAGACAGACGTTCTCGTCCTTGACCATGACCCGGCCGGTGGGGAGGGGCCCGGAGACATACAGGCTCTGCCCGAGGTTGGTGGCCGGAGCTTTGAGCCGGGTGCGCAGATCTTCTTCCGTGCCGTTGTCGACAAAGTTGATGCAGCTCTCCGGACAGGCGTCGACACAGGCGTCGCACTCGATGCACAGATCGGCGCGAAAGACCGTCTGCACATCGCAGTTGAGACAGCGCAGGGATTCGGCCTGGCCCACCTGCTGGTCGAACCCGAGTTCGACTTCAAGCAACCGATCCTTCAGGGTTTTGGCCTTGGCGAGCATGGGCACGGCCTGCCGCTCGGTCTCGGCTATCTGGTTATGGTAGAGCCAATCGTGCACGCCCATTTGCTGGCCGGCCAAGTTCACTTGGGGCACCGGCCGTTCGTGCAGTGATGTGCCCTGGCAGAAGAGGTCGATTGAGATGGCGGCTTCGTGACCGTGGGCCACGGCAGTAATGATGTTGCGCGGGCCGAAGGCGGCGTCGCCACCGAAAAAGACCCGGGGCAGGGAGGATTGCAGGGTGCGAGGATCGAGCACCGGCAGGCCTTGCGCGTCAAAGTCAATGCCGGCATCCGGCTCGATCCAGGGGAAGGCGTTTATCTGGCCGACCGCGAGCAGGATTTCGTCACAGGCCATGAACACCGGAGGCTCGCCCGTTGACTCCAGGCGGCGTTTACCCGCGGCGTCCTGAACAGCCCGGACCTTGTCAAAACGCATCCCTGTCAACGTGCCCTTCTCAATGACAAATTCCAGGGGCACATGGTTGTCGATGATGGGAATATCCTCGTGCAGGGCCTCCTCGATTTCCCAGGATGAGGCCTTCATCTCAGCGCGCGGGCTGCGCACCACGACGCGCACCTCGTCGCCGCCAAGCCGCCGGGCGGTGCGGCAGCAGTCCATGGCCGTATTGCCGCCGCCGAGCACCAGCACCCGTTTGCCGATTTTGGTGACATGGCCGAAGACCACCCCGGCCAGCCAGTCGATGCCGACATGAATCCATGGACCCCCTTGGTTGCGGCCCGGCAGGTCGGGCAGGTCGCGGCCGCGTGGGGCGCCGGTGCCGACAAAGAGCGCGTCGTAATTTTTGGTCAGCATGGTCTTCATGCTCTCGACCCGGTGATTGAAATGGGTGGTCACCCCCATGTCGAGGATGTAGTTGACCTCGGTGGCCAGCACCGATTCCGGCAGGCGGAACGAGGGCAGCTGGCTGCGCATGAAGCCGCCCCCTTTTTCCTGGTCGTCATAGAGATCGATCTCGTAGCCGAGCGGCATCAGGTCGCGGGCCACGGTCAGGGAGGCTGGCCCGCCGCCGATCAGGGCGATTTTCTTACCGTTTTTTTTGCGGGGGATGGGGGGAAAGAGGCCTGTTACTGCATCGCGGTTGTCGGCGCAGACCCGTTTCAAACGGCAGATGGCCACCGGCTCCTTTTCCACCCGGCTGCGGCGGCAGGCCGGTTCGCAGGGACGGTCGCAGACCCGGCCCAACACACCGGGGAAGACGTTGGACACCCAGTTGAGCATGTAGGCGTCGGTGTAGCGTTTTTCGCTGATCAGGCGGATGTATTCCGGAACAGCGGTGTGGGCCGGACAGGCGAACTGGCAGTCGATCACCTGGTGAAAGTATTCCGGATCCTCGATGTCTGTCGGTTTCAAGGGGCGCACTCCAAAGCAAAGGGAGACAGCTGGCAAAGGAACATAACAATCTAAGAATATGAGAATAGTTACTACGCTTGCAGAATAGAAAAAAAGAGGGGACAAGGAAAGTCTTTTTCGTGCAACCAAGGCAGAAAAGCAGATATTGCCCTTCCCAAACGGTCGTCGCGATAAAGAGACGAAGCGCTTTATTTTTTCCTGGAAAGGTTGCAATGATAAGGTTTCTGTGTGAGCATAAAAGAGCAATGTTATCGTCCACTGTCCCTGTACCGATTTCCAACTCTCTCTGAGGAATGCCATGCACAACGCCGGTAATCAGGCACTGCGGCTTGTTCTCCTCCCGCTGGCGATTCTCTGTTCTCTGTTTCTCTCACCTTCCCATGCCGTGGCCCCAAAGATATTGGTCGTCCACAGTTACCACGAAGATCAGCTGGAACATGTGGTCGAAATGACCAAGGGGGTAGAGGAGGGTCTCACCGGAGCCCATTGTCAGCTGCGCTCT
>JBBQCO010000161.1:0-6154 GCA_038318785.1 Desulfobulbales bacterium
ACCAGCACCGCCATTGCCGCCTCCTCATCACTTATTCCGGCGTGAATCCGGTACAGAAGGGCCTGGGGGGTGTACTTGGAAGCCACCACTTCAAGATAAGCCGTCAGCAGCCCCTCCCGGTCCACTCCAAGCACCGAGTGATATTGACCGGCAAAACTGTGGGCGCCATCCTCGTGCAGGGCCGAGGAGCGGACCGCCACCCTCGGAACCTTGTCGGACGACAGGACCGCCAGCCGATCATACTCGGCAAACACGGCCTGCCCCACCTGGTCAGGAATTTCCATCCGCCGCACCAGGGTCATCAAGGCCTGCGAGACCTCTTCCAGGCTGGCGGCCGAATCCGGATCGATCCCGGACAGAAGGAGGTCAATGGCCGGACGCAACCGATTTTGCGCCACCAACAGGCTGAAGGTGGCAGCGGCGATGGTAAACCCAGCCGGTATATGTGCCTTGGCAGCATGCTTGAGGAGCAACAGGTGGTGGCTCTTATTGCCCACCAGTGAGGGTTCGACCAGGCTGTCGTGGGCGAGGGCATAAGGCGGGATCAGAAACTCTTCGGGCGGGGCCAGCAGCAGGCGGACGTAAAAATCGTATTTGTTGAAATAGTCGCGGAGTGCACCGGCCTGACCGGGGTGCATGGCCTCCAAGGCGGCAATCATGCCCGCCACCGCCTCGGCAAAATGGCGGTACCGAATCCGGGTTCGGGCCAGATCTTCCCGTCTGCCTTCATGGTAGAGGACCTCGAATTCGGCCATCAGTTCATGACTTCTCGCGTCAAAGCCAAGCAGGAGCTTGAAAGCCTCGTAGGTGTGCTGCAACACCCGATCCGGGGCGAGCAGCCGCAGCGACCAATGCTTGAACAGAGCGCCGACCGGCATCTTACCCCCCTGCCCTGTTGCGAAAATGATCAAACCCCTGATAGGCAATGGCGATCTCTTCCCGCCCGCCCGCCGGCTGCTGCCGAATCAGGGTGACGCCCTCGCCCTCGACCACGGTCCCAACCGGCGTGAGCGGCACCCCACACTGCTCGCCGATGGCGAGCAGACTGGAAAGCGCCTCCGGCCGAGCGGAAAACAACAATTCATAATCTTCACCGCCGCCGATGGACCATTGTTCGGGATCGGCACCGGTCAAGCGGGCTGCTTCGACAAGGGCGGTGACACCGGGTAAATCGCGGGCCATAAGGTGCGCCCCCACCCCGGACTGTTTGCAGAGATGGGCCAGATCAGTGGCTAGGCCATCGGAAAGGTCCATCATCGCCTGGACCAGGCCGCTGGCGCCCAACCGGCTACCGAGTTCAACCCTGGCCCGGGGATTGAGATGCTGTTCACGAAAGCGTGCAAAGGCGGCATTACCAGGATCAATCCCCCGGCGCAACAACTCCAGACCAGCGGCGGCAAAGCCCAAGAAACCGCTGACCCAGATGGTATCGCCGGGCCGAGCCCCGCTGCGATAGACAACCTGGCCGGTCTCTACTTCGCCGATGACGGTCAGGGTAAAAGTGAGCCCCAGCGGACTAGCAACCGTGTCACCGCCGATCAACAGACAGCCGTATTCCCGGCAGGCATCGGTCAACCCGCGGGCAAAGTCCTGAAACCAGGAGGGATCAAACCCCTTGGGCATACCCACCGAAAGCAGAACAAACATTGGTTTGCCGCCCATGGCCCCAATATCGCTGACGTTGACCGAAACCGCTTTGCGGCCGAGCTTTTCGGGCGGATGAAAGGCACAATCAAAATGCACCCCTTCGATCAAGGTATCCATGGTCAGCAGCCAGACATGCTCACCGTCTTTTTGAATCACGGCGCAATCGTCGCCGATCCCCTTGAGCAGGCGTGCATCGGCCGGACCGGCAAGTGCTGCGATGTACTCAATAATCTGACGCTCGTTCACGACTGGTAGAAGTCCTTGGGGTAAATATTGGGCAGCGCCGCCGCCAGAAACTCGCGAACCTGGTCGCTGTCTGGGCACTGCAGAATCTGTTTGCTCAACTGTTGCAACTCGCTGCTGCGGGCATGCCGGAGCAGTCGTTTGATCCGGGGAATGACGGCAGGCCGCATCGACAGCTCATCCAGCCCCAAGCCCATCAGCACCGGAGCGCACAGCGGGTCACCGGCCATCTCGCCACAGAGCGAAACCGGAATATTACAGGCATGACCGGCGTCGACCGTCTGCTTGATCATCCGCAGCACCGCTGGGTGAAAGGGCTCGTAGAGATGGGCGACATATTGGTTGCCCCGATCAATGGCCAGCGAATACTGGATCAGATCATTGGTGCCGATGGCAAAGAAATCGACTTCAGCGGCAAAGATATCAGCCATGACCACAGCGCTGGGCACCTCGACCATCATGCCGACTTCGACATCCGCGGCAAAGGGCTGCCCTTCTTTTTCCAGTTCGGCCATCAATGCCTGGAGGATGGCCCTGACCTGGCGCAATTCGACCGGAGCGGAAATTAGAGGGAGCAGGATCCGCAAGCGGCCATACACCGAGGCCCTGAGCAAGGCTCGCAATTGGATGCGGAACAGATCTCGTTCATAGAGCGAAAACCGAATGGAACGAAGACCAAGAGCTGGGTTACGTTCCCGGTCAAGCCACGCCTTGTTGCCCGGAAATCGGTTGAGAAATTTATCACCGCCAACATCAAGGGTGCGGACGGTCACCGGATGCGGTGCCATGGTTTCCAGCAACTGGCGGTAGGTGGCCAGCAGCTGTTCTTCCGTCGGCGGCCGGCGGCCATGAAAATAATCGAACTCGCTGCGGAAGAGGCCAATGCCCTCGGAGCCGTAGCGAAGCACGGCAGGCAGTTCCTCCCGCATCTCAATATTGGCACTTAATCTGACCGCATAGCCATCCACGGTCTCCGAGGCAAGATGGATATAGCGATCCAACTCACCGGCCAAGGCCCGGTTGCGCCGGTCATTCTCCTGGCCGCGTTGGATCTCGACGGGGGCGGGATGGAGGATGACTCGCCCCGTACTCCCATCAATAACAATCAGGTCGCCGGTGGCAAAGATGGAGGTTGCATGTTCAATCCCGACCACCGCGGGGAGGCCAAGCGACCGGGCGACGATGGCCGTATGAGAGGTCGTGCCTCCTTTTTCACTGAGGAATCCCTGAACATTGCCGGCCTGCATCCGGAGAGTGTCTTCGGGAGAAAAATCATTGGCCACCAGAATGACGGGTTCATCCGCCTCGATAAGCGGGTCGTGCTCCCGGCCGGCGAGCAACCCGAAGACCCGATCCGCCACATGTTTGATGTCCGCGTATCGTTCCTTGAGGTAGACGTCGTTGATCCGGTCGAAACGTTCTTTGATCTCGTTCAGGGCCTGGGACAAAGCCCATTCGGCATTCACATTGTTGCGGCGGATAATCACCTTGGTACGCTCGAGGATCATCCGATCCTTAAGCATCAACAGATGAGAATCGATGATCGACAGGGCATCGGCCAGATCGCCGGCGAGTTTCTCCCGTACCTGGACGAGCTCTTCGACTGCGGCATTGATCGCCCCGGAAAAGCGCTCCACCTCTTTTTCGATATGCTCAGCCGGCAGATGATACCAGCCGGCCCTCATGGTCTGGCGTTTGAGCACCACAACCCTGGCAGCCACGATTCCGGGAGAAACGCCGATGCCCCGCAGCGTGCGGGAGAGAGATGTGTTCCTTTCGTCTTTTTCCGTGCTCGTCATATTACGGATCGTCCTGAGCGGTTATAAGATGGGCGGCCACTGCCAGTGCTGCCTCGGCGCGCGCGCCCTCTGCCTGCAGATTGATGGCTGTCCCTTCTACCAGAGCCAACGCCAGCACATCGAGGATTGAAGAACACTCGACGCACTTCTTTCCTCGTTGAATTCGAAAAATCACGTCATATTCCAGAGCGATTTCCGCCAATCGGGTAGCCACCCGGCCATGAATGCCCCGCCTATTGCCGACAATCAGATCTCTCTTCTGCTGGATCACTTGACAATCCGCAGGCCCGACCTTCGCCCCCCTCCCTTTCCCTTGTCCTCCTGACCGGGGCTGGGCGAAGGCCCGGACCGCACGTCATCAAACCGCACCGCCTTGATAAAACGGCCTTCTCCGCCCATGGTAAAGATCTCCTGGCCGGTAAATTGGGATGTGCGCAGGGTCCAGGTCACGCTCTGCATCGGGATGGAAAGCAGATGCAGAGTCACATGCCACCACTCTTCTTTGCGGGTCTCGTCGCGTTCGATTTCTCCGACCGTAGCATAAAGGAGCATTTGCGGTTTTTTGGCGACGACCAGCACAATATCACCAGAGACGGTCGTCTCTTTAAAAGGGAGAATTTTTTTGAGCTCAGCTACAAGTTGTTCCATAATGGCTTTTGTCTGTACTCTGGATATGGTTGTTGAAGGGCCTTGCCCCCATGGGAAAAGCGGATTTATTCCTGGCGCAAGGAGTAGTCGACTTCGAAGCGGATTGTATCACCGTCGGCTGAGCCCCGAAAACGGCTGGTTGTAATGTCGCGCAAACTTGCAAGCAGAGGGAGACCAAGCTCCCGGACAAGCAGTCTGCTCTCAGGCGGCAATATCCGGGTTCGTTCACCGTTCTCCTTAGCCAATAAGGTAAGAACCGGCATCAGTCGCTTGATCATGTCCCCGGTCCGAACAAACAAAAACAGATTGTCACCTCTCCCGTCAACACGAAGTTCCTCCTTCTTTCCACCATCCAAATACGGTCTGATCTGCAGACGCGCCTGCTCAATCAGTTCCACGCTGTCGGCAAGGAGCAAATAGTTGCCCACCAGCGCATAGGCTGGTTGCAACAGCCCCTCAGCCAACATCACCGAAGATATTTCCGTTTCCTCGGACTTCACGGTAATCACCTGCAGGTTGGCAACCAACTGTTTGATCATGGCAAGGACTGCAGGTCGATCCTGTACTTCAATGGCCAGACATCCCATGGACCGATTCGCCTGGTGCGGGACGACCTGTTCATTTATGAATACCCCTAATCCACTGCCAAATACATTAAAAAAAGTGTCCCCGGGCCTGCCTGTTGCCTCGGCAAGTTGCTGCGCGACCGAAGTCAGCAAAGCACTGATATCAGGATCGCTGCTTTGCAGGCCGAAATCCCAGAGTTTTTTCGCCTTGAACCAATTGGTCCAGAGCGAAAACTCAGTTTCCGGAAAAACTTGCAAGGATGCCGACTCATCTACCGGCGCCGGCAACTGGTGCTGAGCGGTAAAGGCAGCCATCGCCTCCTCGCCGACCAGAGCAATGAGTCCTAACCGGACAACTCCCGCCTCGGCATGATGAAAAAGGGCAAGATGCCGAGGCAGCCACCCGCCGCTGCCGGTGTCGATTTCCCGCAGGATTGGCGACTGGTGTTGCAGTCTTGCCAAATCGGCATAGAAAAATACATCCGGGTTGTTCTGGCCCTGTTGCTTCAGACGCTGATACGCTGCATTCAACTGGAGCCCTGAATGCGCCCGCACCTTCCGTTGCAAGGTCTGATCAATGCACCGCTGCACAAGAACGGCATCCTGGGCGCAAATCAAAACGCCCGGCTGCAGCCAGTAGGACAGGGTGTATCCATCTCTGAAACCAATGGTCACCAAAGATTCGCCTTGGTAAACGGTGACTTTTTGCGATTGGATGGGTCCAAAAAATTCCTGCAAATCCTGGTGGGGGGCGAGATCATTTTCGAACTGAAGTGCGACCACCAGGTTTCCGAGCAAGGATGAAGAGATGGTTGAGGGATCAACTGAGGTGGGTAGAAGTGCCAGAACCACTTTTTTGCCGAAGAGACGTTGAAAAGAAGGTTGCTGGGTGAAATTCTCTAGGAAAGCAAAGGTCTTCTTCGTTTCCTCAATAAAGGCTTCCGGCAAACCGAGTTGGGCCGCAACCCTAAAAAAAACCGCTCGGTGCGATTTCTCACCGACCGTATTGTCCTGCAATCTCCCCCATGATTGGGCTAAATTTTCCCATTCGGCCAATGCAAGGGTGTCTGCCGGAAGATACTCAGTAATTTCAATGGCTGGGGAGGGACGGACGATCAGCAGATAGCTACTCCCCCCTGCGACCAAACACAAAAGAAGCAAGCCTAGCAGACGGGTCATAACCGTGCCGAGGGGGTCGTGACAGATTGGCTCTCCTTGGGAGTACCAAGGTATTGCCGCAGCAATTGTAAC
>JBBQCO010000162.1:0-6091 GCA_038318785.1 Desulfobulbales bacterium
GGTATTAACCCGCCCCGCCAAGGGCCGGCTGCTCCGACGAGCAATAAGTAGGGGCCCATTCTCGCAACCGGCCCTTGGCGGGGCTCCCTCTCGGAAAAAACTTGACATATTAGGAACTAAAAGCGAAAGTAATATCAAGCAACAGCTTAATATAAAGAGAAAAAACATGTTTTGTTACGTATACTTCCAGTGCATGTTGACTTGTAACTTTCTCTATTCAATGGCACCACTGCTTTTCACAAGCACGTAGGTTGGGGTGAGGAACGAACCCCAACAACATTATTCTCTCTCGCCATAATCCTTTTTATCGTTGGCGCAGATTCCACCGCCCCAGTCGCGGTCAATCATCCCCGCCTCGATAGACCGGTGGATGCTCGAATACGGCCAATCCACCGCACAGGGCACATGGCCTTGTTTCACCGGATTTAAATGGATGTATTCCACCTGTCTCGAGAAATCTCCTTCGTCATGGAGGAAGTGTTCCCAATACCGACGCTGACAGATGCCGCGTTCTCCTTTGCTCGCCCGGATGGCGCTCCGGTGTTCCCCTTGGGGGATATGTCGTGAGAATCCCGTTTTGAAGAGCATCCACCGACCGGAGTAATCAGCGTCACCAGGCGGCAGAGTCCACACCGCATGCAGATGTTCAGGCAAAATCGCCATAGCGTCGATGGTGAAGGGGTGCCGCTCTTTCACCATGCCGACAACCTTGCGGAAGACGTCAATGTACTCCACCAGCAAGGACCGGCGCCGTTCCACAAGATTAATGGTGAAAAAATAGGTGCCACCATCAACTCGCGCACGCCGGTTTCGCATTGCATCCTTCCGGTCTCTTGACACTATGTTGGGGTTCGTTCCTCACCCCAACATACTTGCTATGTTCGTCGAAACAGAAACAGACCTTTTGCGAAACCATTACCGTTGGGGCCTTGGTACCGAGCACTGTACATCGGCAAATCCACCACGTCCAGCCTGACAGACCGACTCCCAGCCTCCATACAAGCCTTGGTGGCCAACGCAAGAGTTCCAGGCAAAGCCTGCATGGAATGCAACAGTTCGGGTCGCATCTGCAACATCTGAATCACCTGCAAATGCGACCCCCAAGGGAAACGTCAAGATCACCCCGATCAACGAGGATCACTGGCTTCAGCGGTCCCCCCAGTCCCCTCCGCCGCCAGCGCCTTCCTGATTTTGGCGGCAAGGGCCTGCAGGGTGAACGGCTTCTGGATGAAGTGCATGCCCTCGTCAAGTACGCCATGGTGGGCGATGACATTGGCGGTGTAGCCGGACATGAACAGGCAGTGAAGGCCGGGGAGCACGACGCGCAGGTGGTTGGCCAGGAGTCGGCCGTTCATTTCGGGCATGACCACATCGGTCATCAACAGCTGAATCGTGCCGCCGTGCTCGCCGGCAAGACGGATGGCCTCGGACGGGCAGGACGCGGCCAGAACGGTGTAGCCCAGACTCTCCAGCATGGTCGTGGCAATTTCGAGGATCATGGGCTCATCTTCCACGACCAGGACGGTTTCATTGCCTGTTGCGGCCTGTACCGCCACTTCTTCAATCGCCGGTTCAGTGCCGGCGCCGTGCCGGGGCAGGTAGATCTTGAAGGTCGTGCCCTGGCCGGGTTCACTATAGACATTGATAAATCCCTTGTTCTGTTTGACTATGCCATAGACCGTTGCCAGACCCAGGCCGGTGCCCTTACCCATCTCTTTGGTGGTGAAAAAGGGTTCGAACAGGTGGGGCAAGGTGGCTGCATCCATGCCGCAGCCGTCGTCGCTCACTGCTAGTAGAACATAGGTGCCCTGCATAGTCTCGATATGGTCGGCGCAGTACTGCTCATCGATGGTAACCAGATCGGTCTCGATGGTGACCTTGCCGGTATCGCCGATGGCGTCGCGGGCGTTGACAAACAGGTTCACCAGAATCTGGTCGAGCTGCGAAGGATCGATGTGCACCTGGCCGGGGTTGCTTCCCGGCTGCCAGACCAGATCGATATCCTCGCCAATGAGCCGCCGCAGCATCTCCAGCATCCCTGCCACGGTTGTGTTGATATCGAGCATCTTGGGAGCCACAGTCTGTTTGCGGGCAAAAGCCAGGAGCTGCCGGGTCAGATCGGCGGAGCGTTCGGCTGCCTTGCGAATGTTCTGCAGGCCGGCATAGAGGGGATGCGTACCCTCCAGCCCCCGGAGCGCCAGTTCGCAATGGCCGATGATGACGCTCAGCATGTTATTGAAATCATGGGCGACACCGCCGGCCAGCCGGCCCACTGATTCCATCTTCTGCGCCTGGATCAGCTGCACCCGCAGTTTCTCCCGTTCCTCTTCCGCCCGTTTGCGCGCGCTGATCTCGTTGAACAAGACCGCAACCTTGCCCGGCGCCATCTGGAAGGCATGGACCTCGAAAGCGCCGGTAATGCCGCCTTCGGCATAGCTGACATGCTCGGCCTGCCAGGTTTCGCCGAAACGGGCCGCCCGGCGATAACGCTCGGGGATGTCCGTGTCGCCCAGCGCCGGGAAGGCATCCTCGCAGGTCATACCGATATATCGGCTGTTATCGACACCGAGAAGCCGGTCCGCAGCAGGGTTGGCCCCGATGAAGACCAGGCTGTCGTCCTCGTTCAACTGATAGAGGTGAATACCCATGGGCGAAGCCTGGACGATATTGCGAAAAGTTGCCTCGCTCTCCCGTAGGGCCTCCTCGGCCCGGACGCGATCGGAGAGATCGATGGTGTAACCGGCGAGGAGGCTCCTTTCTCCCATCCGAATGGGAAACTTGATGGTGGTGTAGGTCCGTCCTTTCAGGACTTCGTCGCGCTGAAAAATATTTCCTTGAGAGACAACCTGCCAGTCGTCGGCGGTGATCTCGGCGGCAAAGTCCGGCGGGAAGAGCTCAGCCATGGTTTTACCGAGCATCTCGGCAACCGGCATGCCGATCATGTCCTGGAAATTGTCGCTGGCCTTGAGGGTCCGGCTCTCGGTGGGGCTCACCTCTTTGATAAAGGCGTAAATCGGAGAATTTTTGATGAATTGCGAGAGCAGTTCACTGGTGGCCTGCACCTCTTCTTCGGCCCGTTTGATGGTGGTGATGTCGGTATGGGTGCCGAACATCAACAGCGGGTTGCCTGCGGCGTCGCGGGCGAAGACCTTGCCCCGGTCTAAAATCCAGACCCAATGGCCGTTCTTGTGCCGCATCCGGATCTCGCAATCGTAGTGAGATCGCTTGCCTTCCACGCACGAAAACAGCGCCTCCTTGGCTTGTTCCAGATCGTCGGGGTGGACCAGCCTTTCCCAGGTGGCGTAGCTGTAAGGCAGCAATTCCTCAAGGGTATATCCAATCAGCCCCGCCCAGGTCTCGTTGAGCACCAGCTCATTGGTCTGGACATTCCATTCCCATACCCCGAGGCGCGAACCGTCAATCACGAACTCCAGACGCTGCCGTTCCCGTCGCAAGGCCTCTTCCGCCATCCTGCGATCAGTGATCTCATTGCCCATGCACAGAATCTCGCTGAACTGACCCTCGGCGTCGAACAGCGGATTGTTGGTCCAGGCGATCCAGACGCGCCTGCCATCGCGACGGATGTTCTCGTTTTCGTTGATGGCGTATTGATCGGGATGGCGACCGATGTCTTTGATCATCTCGCGCAGGTCTTTTCCGGCGGAGTCGGTTTCAGGGACAAGGATGCCGATGACGCTTTGACCGATGACTTCGTCAAGTTGGTAGCCGAAAAAGCGCAGGGCATAGTCGTTGAGGAAACAGATCCGCCCTTCGCGATCCATGCGCAGAATGATGCTGCTGGCCTGTTCGACCAGTTCACGGTACCGCGCCTCGCTTTCCTGCAGGGCCTCTCGGCTCCTTTCCAGCTCAGCGGTTCTCTTCCGCACCGCCGCCCGCAGTGAACGATTCCAGAGAAAGAGCAGCAGCAGAACCAGACCGAGGCCGCTGCCGCCCATCAGGAGATGAGCACCTGTAACCCCGTTGAAGAGGGGGGCGCCGTACCATTTCTTTTCGATGCTTGCCAGTTCACCGGGGCTGAGCAGGGCGAAGCCCGTTTCGATTTCCTGCAGGAGCGCCGTGTTACCCTTGCTCACTGCACGATGAAATTCGCCGACGTTGATCGGCGGCGACACCTTGAAATCGTGTTGGAGGCCGTATTTATAAAGAAAATAGAGCGCTGGCGGAGTGTCGACGACGAAGACGTTGACCTTATGTTCCTTGGCGGCCTGGACAATCGCCTCATAGCCCTTGAAAAAAACCAGATTGTCGACCCCTCGGCTCCGGAGCAGGTCGATGGCGGCATCACCCTCCTTAACGGCGACGACAAATCCCTGTAGTGAATCGGCGTTGGTGATGGCGCTGATGGCCTTGTCGAAATAGGCGGCTACCTCAATGCGGGCATGGGGTTTGCCGAAATCGAGCCAGGTTTTCCGTTCCTCGGTTTCGAAAGCAGTATCAATGACATCGTACTTGCCGGCCTTCATATCCCTGAGGGCCTCTTTCCAGTCGGTGGCGGTTATTTCCACCTGAATGCCGGTCTTCTCCTGCCACAGCCGCCACTGGTCGGCCAGGATGCCTTGGACCTGCCCTTCGCTGTTGACAAAAACATAGGGCGGATAGTTGTTGTCCATGACCACCCGCACGGTGCGAGCCGTCTTGCCTCCAGGGCCGGCGGCATGAACCTGCAGCCATGGGACATGGCCCAAGACCAGCAGAATGCAGAGGGCGGCGACACGAAAGGCTATCGGTATTGTCTTGAGAGAAAGGGTCATGCACTGTTTCCGTGTGAATGCGGTAGGGAGCCAGGCCGGCTGGACGAGACCGGTTCAGCATCGGTCCGACGGCAACCTGCCATTTCAGTTGGGAGTATTTTTAATCAAAATAGACAGAAATGTGGACGCAGAACAACAAAACTAGGTACGTTCCCGCCCTTACCTGATAAGGGCGCCGTCCAGATCACACAATCTTCACCTCGTCCGCCCCAGGGGTTAATCTTTCTCCGCCTTCAGCGGTGACACGAAAGGTGTTTTCCACCCCGACCAAGCCGATACCTTCCAATCCCTTCTTAGGTTCCACGGCAATGACCATATTGGCCTCAAGGGGTGTCTGCACTTTGCCCACGAGGACTGGAAATTCATCAATGGCCAATCCGATTCCGTGGCCAAGGAAAGGAACTTGATTGCTGCCGAATCCCATGAAATGCTGTGCAAAACCACGGGAATGAACGAATTCGCTGCAGACCTCTTCGTAGATCTCGGACGGGATGGCACCGGGCTTGAGGCGACACCGGACGGCCTCCTGGATGTCCAGGCACACCTTATGCGCATCCATTGCCGCAGCGGGCAAAGCGCCAAGGGAAAAGACCCTCGTCTTGTCGGTGAAATATCCCTCGTATCCAAACCCGGTATCCACGAATATAGGCTCACCCTTTCCAAGTTGCCTCTTTCCTCCAACCAGGGGGAAGGCTGGAGACAGTCCCACCAGTCCGCCCGGCCCTATCGAAGCGGTGGGATAGTTGCCTGATTCGCCAAAGCTGACGATCCCCAAAAACATCTCCATGCCAGAGACACTAAACCGTGTAATCC
The DNA here is from genome assembly GCA_038318785.1 of Desulfobulbales bacterium. Classification (GTDB taxonomy): domain Bacteria; phylum Desulfobacterota; class Desulfobulbia; order Desulfobulbales; family Desulfobulbaceae; genus Desulfobulbus. Next base: position 5,586 of record JBBQCO010000162.1, read on the forward strand.
CAGTGTATCCCAACGCCATCATTTTTTGGTGGATCTCAGCACCGAGCTCCCATTCAGTCATCCCTTCACGAATCATGGCAGGGATGGCGTCATAAACTATCTCATGCATCGCTCCGGCTTTGCGGATGAGCTCCACTTCGTAGTCGGACTTCACTGCCCGAACCATGCCCAAGGGGGTGCTGATATCCGTGAATGTCGCTCCCGGAAATGCCTTGGCCAACGTTTTAAAGACGGAAACGGACAAGGCGGCTTCAGCGACTCCCAAGATATTGGTGCGGAGACCCAAATCTGAAAGGGTATTTTTCAATTGGCTGAACCCTGTTAAGGGAACAACCCTTTGCAGAGGTGTTTCCAGTTGCGCCCGCTCAAAACTTCGCCTGACCAGGAAGACCGGTTCGCCCTCCGTCGGGATAAAGACAACCCCTTGTTGCATCGTCCCCGAGTAGTAATACATGTTCAAGGCATCAAGAATAAGGGCACCATCCATTACCCTTTCTTGCAAATGG
>JBBQCO010000163.1:0-6089 GCA_038318785.1 Desulfobulbales bacterium
CGGAAATAGCCGACGCCATTGTCAACTGGCGGACCGTGACCGCAGATACCGAACTCCAAAAACAGATGATCAAACGGCTGTCCCATATCATCACCGGCAGCGCCAAGGGTGTCTTGAAACAGTGGTTTGAAGAGAACAGCCCGTATGAGATCGCCAAGTCGGGCAAGCTCGTGCATGTTGAAATCAAAGGCCTACCGCTTCCGGTCAGTGACACCTCGTATCGAGTGGAGTGGATCGAGACTATCCGCAGCCACGCCGGGGCATTGCTCGATCAACGGAGCTATGAGGCCACAGCAACCATTCAGCTCCAGCCGCCTGCCTCTGATGCTGACATCATGACCAACCCCGGCGGGGTCTATATTTCGGCGCTGGCCGCTTCCAAGATTATTACCAACGAGAGGAATTGACCCATGAAAAAACTGATTTCCGCCGTGTGTTTCCTGGCTCTGGCCTCTCCGGCCCTGGCCGCCGAACCAACCGAATACCTCAATCCGGTTGCGGTTCCACTCAGCGCCAAGGAGCGCCAGGCGCTCAAGCTCGCGACGGAGTGGCCGAGTGCCGGTTCCGACACCAAGCCGTACATGGCTGGTGGCGGCAAGTTGATGTACGTGCATGGGGCCAGCACCCCCACGGTCATTGCCGCCCCGTTCCAGGTGAGCGACGTCGAGCTGGAGGCGGGCGAAAGCGTCAACGAAATTGTCGTGGGTGATTCGGCCCGCTGGATGGTGGAGTCCGGCACCGCCGGAAACACCACTCATCTCTTCATCAAACCAGCGGATTCCGGCCTGGAAACCAGTGCTGTGATCACCACGGATCGGCGCGTGTATCACCTGCGGCTCATTTCCCGACAGAAAGGGCATACGCCCTATGTCGGGTTCACCTACAGTGACGCTCTCCGGCGGACAGCCATCCAGAAAAACAACCAGGCCAAGAAGGAGAAGCAATGGCAGTCGACCACCAGCGCGGAAGGCCAGGATGTCGATCTGTCGAAACTCAATTTCAACTACGTGGTTGACGGCAGCGCCGACTGGAAACCGGAACGGGTCTACGACGATGGCCTCAAAACCTATATCAAACTTCCCAGTGCAACCCGGTCCGGAGAAATGCCCGCGCTCCTGGTCCGCAAGGGAGATACTGATGTCCTGGTGAATTACCGGGTCCAGGATGCCACCATGATGGTGGATGGCCTTTTCAATACCATCGCCTTGATTGCTGGAGTGGGGGGAGATCAGGAAAGCGTCGAGATCCGGAGGGTGAAATGAACCGGAAAGCACTCGTTGCCCTGATCCTCTGTCTTTTATCCGGTTATTTGACCGGCTGCGCCGGGAATCACAATGTCGGCGGTTCCTATGTCGGCACCCTGCCCCAAAGCGGCGCGGCCACGATAGCGGAGGATGCCACGGCGCAGTTGTCGTCACTGTACCCGCCTGGTCACACCTCGATCCGGCTGGTGGCCCCCAAGCAATCCGATGCGTTCAGCCAGGCGCTGGAGACCAGTTTACGGCAACAAGGGTTTACCCTGTCGCCCAACGGCACGGTGACCATGAGTTATGTGCTCGATGAACTGCGGTCCGCCAAACCACCGGCCTGGTATCTGCAGCTCCGGATAGCGGACCAAAGCCAAAATAAAACTCTGGCCCGCTCGTATTCGGCCAGCGGTCAACCAGCGGCAGGTTTTTCCAGTTTGGCAACCGGTGGAGGCGACCATGAGTGAGGAAAGCCCCAACAGCCTGAAGCCGCCGAAAGTAACGACGGAGAAAATGAAGAAATGGCCGTGCTGAGCCTGTTTGGTGTGCTCTTTTACAGCGTCAACTATGGCACCGGTTCGAGGAAGGCAGCGGAAAAAAAGCCGGTGGAGGTCTCGCAGGAAAAACCGCTGGCCACTTTGGAGGGCCACGGGTTGTCGCTGCAGCCACCTGCTAACACTCCGGCAGTGATCGGGGCTCCAGAGTCGGCTGAATCGAGAAAAAAGGAACCCCTGGTTGTGGTGCGGGACGATTCCGCAAAAAGTCGTGAGGACGTTGTCAAGCAGGAACGTGAACGCCAACGGACCAAGGACCAGGCCTATATGACCGCGCTGAACTCGCCACTGATCGCCAAGCGGAACGAGGCAGGCAAAGCCGACAAAAAAACCGAATCCGCTTCCCGAACCACAGCGGGCAACACCCAGTCCGCTGTCATTCAGCAGCCGGTTGCCCTCGCTGCCACGGACAACCAGGTCGACCCCAACGCTCCGGATCGTGACAAAGAGCAGTTTTTCAACCGTTCTGGCCGTGATGAATGGCTCTCGCCGCACACTCGCGAGTCAGGCCGACCTTGTGAGATTAAAACCGGTACGGTCATTCCGGGCATCATGGTCAGCGGGATCAACTCCGATCTGCCGGGTAGCCTGATCGCGCAGGTCTCCCAAAACGTCTACGACACGGCCACCGGCCATCATCTGCTCATTCCCCAAGGCTCAAAGCTGTTTGGAACCTATGATTCCCGCGTGGTGTACGGGCAAAGCCGGGTCCTGGTTGCCTGGAATCGGTTGAACTTCCCCGACGGCTCCGCCGTCACCCTGGGCGCAATGCCGGGAACGGATATTTCCGGCTATGCCGGATACGAGGATAAAGTGAACAATCATTATCTGCGGATCTTTGGCTCTTCGCTGTTGATGAGCATGATCACCGGCGGCACCAGCTATGCCATGGACAGCACCTCCAACAGCAGCAACGACAGCAATAAAACCACGGTGCAGGATTCCATGGCCGCCGCCCTGGCGGCCCAGATGGGACAGAGCACCATGAGCCTGCTGCAAAAAAATCTGAACATCAAGCCAACCCTGGAGATCCGGCCCGGTTACCAGTTCAACGTCATTGTCACCAAGGACGTGGTCTTTCAGGAACCGTATACCCGGCGGAACAATGGCTGAGCAGTACGGTCATATCAGCCGGACGGCACAAAACAGCCGGTGGCCCATGGTGGCTGTTGTTCTCCTTTTTTTCTGGAGTCTCATGGTACTGATGTGGACGATCCACCGGATCGCCACCCTGTTCGGCAACCATCCCGCGCTCGGTCAATCGTTCACCGCCTTTTCACGGCTCTGGTATTGGCCCTGGGCGATGCTGCAATGGCCTGCGGACGTCTTTTCGTCTTCTGCGGTGCAGCCGGTGACGGACCAGGCTCTTTTAATTTTCGTGGCCCCGCTGATCCTCTCGGCCCTGTTGTATGTAGCCGCCAACCAGACCCCCAAGGGCAAGAAGGATTTGCACGGCACCGCTCGGTGGGCGACCTTTGAGGACATCAAGGCCATGGGCTACCTGTCCGGCCAAGGCGTCTATGTCGGCGGTTGGTTTGACTCCAAGAAAAAAGAACAACTCTATCTCCGGCACAATGGCCCGGAACATCTGCTGTGTTTTGCGCCGACCAGGTCCGGCAAGGGGGTGGGCCTCATCCTGCCCACTTTACTGGCCTGGGAACAGTCCAGTGTCGTGTTTGACATTAAAGGCGAGAACTACGCCCTGACCGCCGGATACCTCAAAAGCCGGGGCAACAAGACTCTGCGATTTGAACCGTCGGACCCGAGCGGGGCGACAGCCTGTTTTAACCCGCTGGAAGAAATCAGGTTGAACGGCAACCGCGCCATCTCGGACGTGCAACAGGTGGCGAACATGGTGCTGGACCCGGACGGAAAAGGATTACCGGCCTATTGGGACAAGGCAGCGGCAGGGTTTTTCGGTGGGGTGCTGCTCCATTGTCTGATCACGATCAGGCGGTATCGGGATCGTCCCGCGAGCCTCTATGATGTTTCGGTGATGCTGGAGGACCCGGACCGGGAAGGCGGCCCTCGGGAACTGTTCGAGGAGATGATTGCGACCGATCATGCGGCCCTGCTGACAGAGATCTTTGCTGATATGGGTCCGGAGTTGGGCACTGCGGCCCATGTGTTTTGCGCCTCCGCCGCCAGCGGCATGTTGGCCAAGGCGGACAAGGAGATGGCTGGCGTCGTCTCCACGGCAACGGCAAACCTCGCACTGTATCGTGATCCGGTCGTTGCCCGCAACATCTCCCGGTGTGATTTCCGGATCATGGATCTGATGAATCACCCCTCCCCGGTCAACCTGTATCTGGTGGTCTCCCCTGCAGACATTGACCGGCTGCGCCCCCTGCTGCGCATCTTCATGACGCAACTCTTGGGCAGGTTGACCGAGAAAATGACCTTTTCCGATGGTGCCGGGACCGCCGCTTACGCGCACCGGCTGTTGCTGATGCTCGATGAGTTCACAGCTCTGGGCAAGCTGCCGATCATCGAACGGGCCATTTCTTTCATGGCCGGGTACGGGATCAAAGGCTATTTCATTGTCCAGGACACCAAGCAGCTCAACAGCGTCTATGGCGCGGATAACGCCTTAATGGCCAATTGCCATGTCCGGATCGCTTACGCTCCGAACCTACCCGAGACGGCGGAATACCTCTCCAAACTGACCGGCACCACCACGGTGGTCAGTAAAAAAGTGTCGATCAGTCGCGGCAAAGGCGGCCGGTCACGCTCAACCAGCATTGCCGAGACCTCCAGGCCGCTCTTAACAACCGATGAGTGCCTGCGGTTGCCGGGACCAACCAAGAATAGCTAGGGCCAGGTCACCGCACCCGGCGACATGCTCATTTTCACAGCCGGGCAATCGCCGATCTATGGCCGGCAAATCCTCTATTTCATCGACCCGGTGTTTTCAGCCCGCGCCAAGATCGCTGCCCCGGCGGTGTCGGACAGCCTCTATACTGCCTCACAACCACAGCAACCTGCGCCCCTCTCCCCGACGATCACGGCATCGGAATATGAAAAATATTTGCGTGATTAGCTTGCTCGTCTTGCTGGCGTTCGTCGTCTGCTGGGCAGCAGGCTACCGGCTGAATCTGACCCGGTCGCTACCAATCGGCCTCTACCGGATCACCGGCGGCCCGGTGCAGCGTGGGCAGCTGGCCGCGTTTTGTCTGGAAGATGCCGAGTCCATCCGCCTGGCACAGGAACGGGGCTATGTGGCCGCCGGTTCCTGCCCTTCGGGCTTGCGGCCCCTGCTCAAGGTCGTCTCTGGCCTGGCCGGGGATGTCGTCGGATGGGAAAAAGGTTTGATTTCGGTCAACGGCCAACCCCTGGCCGGTACGGCAGTCGTCAGCAAGGACAGCACAGGGAGGCCTGCGCCTCCCTCGCACCTTGTCCCCGGCGTCATTGCGCCGGGCAAGGTGCTTGTCCTCTCCCAACAGCATCGCGGCAGTTTTGACAGCCGATATTTCGGCCTGGTGCCGCTTGCAGCTCTCCGGCCAGTTGAGCCGGTTCTCACCTTTTAAGGAGGAAGCACATGGAATACTTGGAAGCCGCAGCACAGAAAGTGGAACAACAGGCCATGGACAATCCCGGTATGGGTATCCCGGTCGATCCGGATGTCGCCGACTACATGGGCGCGTTCCATAGCGATGAAGACATGGGCGATGTGCTGGAGGGGGGAACCAGTGAAGCAATCTAACCGCAAAAGCGTATCGGAGACCTTTGCCGAGACGATTATCGAAGAGCTGAAAAACGGCACCGCGCCCTGGCAAAAGCCCTGGAAGGCCGGGGAATGCCACCGACCCCTGAACCCAATCACCGGCACGGTCTACAAGGGCGTCAATACGGTGATGCTGGCCCGGCACGGCTACGCTGATCCTCGCTGGATGACCATGAAACAGGCCAATGATCAGGAATGGCGGGTCAAGAAAGGTTCCAAGGCGCAACAGGTCGTGTTCTGGCAATGGACGGATCGCCAGGCCGTGCTGGATGAATTCGGTAAGCCGGTTAAGGATGAAAAGGGCGAGGAGAAGAAGGAAAACGTGCAACTGGAACGGCCCCGTCTGCATGTGTTTTCGGTGTTCCACGTCAGCCAGTTGCAGACCCTCGACGGGCAGGATCTGCCCGCCTATGAACCGCCGGGACTCGCTTGGGACCCGATTGAACGCGGCGAAGAGATTTTGCGGGACTCCGGGGCGGCCATCACCCACGACCAGAGCGACCGGGCCTTTTATCGGACCTTGACCGACGACATTCATTTACCGCCACGCGAGAATTTTCCTGA
>JBBQCO010000164.1:0-5784 GCA_038318785.1 Desulfobulbales bacterium
CAGGACCACAGTGGCAATAGCCATGCTCATCATCTGGCCCATCAACCGCATGGTGGCGACAGCACCGGAGGCAATGCCATATTGCTCCTTGGCCACGGATCCCATGATGGCGCTCATATTGGGCGAAGAAAACAGGGCAAATCCAAAGCCAAGCAGCATCAGAGTACCAACGATGCCGACCAGGCCGCTGTCAGTTTGCAACTGGGTAAACACCAACATGCCCACCACCGTGATGGCCATGCCCGCAGAGGCCAAGAGGCGGGGTTCAAGGCGGTCGGAAAGCCGACCGGCTAGGGGTGAAAAGATCGCCATCATCACCGGCTGAGCCATGAGCAACAACCCAGCGGTGCGAGGCGGCATGCCCTTGAGATATTGCAGATACAGACTCATGAGAAACGTGACGGCAAAGGTGGCCGAGTAGTTGAGCAGAGCCGCCAGGCTGGAGAACGTAAAGGTGCGGTTTTCGACAAAAAGAGAGACCTCAAATATCGGATGGGCTGTCCGGTTTTGCTGCCGGAAGAAAAGAACCAGCCCGGCCAGCCCGATAGCCAGCAGAATGCAGCCGGACACCGAAGGCAAGATGGTGGCGCCGTAGATCAGCGAAAGAATGGCGACAGTATAGATCAGGCAGCCGAGAACATCGAGTTTTCGGCTGCGGCTATCGACCCATTCGCCCTTGAGGAAGAGGAGGGTAATGCCAGTGGAGCCGACACCGAGCGGCAGCATGATCAGAAAAATAGACCGCCAGCCAAACTGCTGGGTCAGGATGCCGCCGACAAAAGGGCCGACCGAAAGCCCCACATAGACGGCGGCCACATACATGCCGATCGCCCGGCCGCGTTTGTGCGGCGGAAAAACAGAGGTCAAAATGGCCATGCCGGTGGTGATGAACATCCCGGCGCCCAGGCCTTGCATCGCCCGGAAAACAAGAAGCCAGATCGCGTTGCCGGCAAAGGCAGCCGCTGTCGAAGCCAGGGTATAGGTGATGAGGCCGGCGGTGAACACCTTTTTCCGACCGTACATGTCAGCGATTTTCCCTGCCGGCAGCAAAACGATTGCCACCGCCAACAGATAGGAGGTGGCGATCCAACTCAACTGCACCGCATTCATCTGGAGATCGGTCTGGATGGCAGGCAGGGCAACATTGACCGAAGAAATCATGAACGGCCCCATGAACGAGGTCAGGGTGGCGACAAAAAGGGCTGATCGTTCAAGGGCAGACCGGTTGTCTGCCGGCGATTGCTCGGGATTGGCGATCATGGAGAGGATCGGTGCTTACTTGTTCCCTTTTCCCTTGTTGCCCTTATCTTTGCCCTTCCCTTGCCCCTGGCTCTGGCCGTGATCGTATCCCTGCAGGTTGTCGTTACCCTGCCCCTTGCCGTTACCGGGGCCACCGGTCAGAGCAAAATCACCTCGCTTAAGCGCATGGAATTCGGCGGAACCGGGCTTGATGCCCAGCTCCTTGGCTATGACGCCCCACCCTCGGCCCCGATTGGTGTTGTACGTCTGCAAGATTCGCTCAGGCGGGAGGCGCAGCATCTGACCGAGTTGTAAACACATGAAGGCATCTGCGGGAGTGGCCACCGATCTGATGAGGGTGTAGACCTGCGGCTGGGGCACACCGAACTGGACGCTCAATCGAACCCCGTAATCGTTGACATCGGAGTGGGCGCTCTTGTTGAGCCCGGAGAGGAAACCGTCTAAATCCGCCTGGGCGCTGACAGCCGTCGAGACGAGAAAAAAGCAGAGGGCAAGGAGAATGCGCACGTTTTTCATGAGAACTCCTGATGGTGAATGAGAATGGGGCTATCGCGGATGTTATCCAACCATTGACGCAGGTCAAGCGATAACGAGGTCTGGGATCAGCGCCGTTGACCGAACTGTTCGTAACTGACCTGGTCAAAACAGAGGGAAGAATGGGGATGACCGTTCTTGCCCTCAACCGGATAGCCGATGCCGACGATCGCCAGCACCATCACCCCCTCGGGCAGGCCAAGCAGATCATGTAAGTAAACCTGTGAGCTCGTCTGATCCTCGCGCTGACGCAGACGAATCTGCACCCAGCAACTCCCCAGGCCGAGATCTGTCGCTTGCAGGTGAATCAGGGTCGTGGCAATGGCGGCATCTTCCACCCAAACGTCGCTCTTGGCTGGATCGGCGCAAACCACAATCGCCAGAGGGGCACCCTGGATAAAGGTTGCGCCGTGGGCCTTGGCGACCGCTAGTTTCTCCAGTCGCTCCTTCTCGGTGACCACAATAAATTCCCTGGGATGATTGCCCTTGGATGAGGGCGAGCGAAGGGCCGCCTCCAGCAGGAGCTCGAGTTTTTCCTTCTCGACCGGCTGCTGGGTAAACCGGCGGATGCTGCGGCGGGCGCGTACGAGATCGATCAACATGAAACACCTCATTTGCTTGATAGAGATTTAAGCCAGGGCGCCTGCTATTTCTCGCTGGATAGCTTTGATGCATGCGTCCGGATCAGCAGCGTCGCGGATAGGACGACCGATGACCAGATAATCGGCGCCGTCGGCAATGGCCCGGCCGGGGGCAGCCACGCGCTGCTGGTCGTTCAGATCAGCGCCTGAGGGTCGAATGCCGGGGGTGACCATGATGAAGTCCTGCCCCAAGCGCTGCCGCAACAGGGTTGCTTCGCGCGCCGAGCAGACCACCCCATGACAGCCGAGCTTGAGCACGATTTGCGCCCGCTGCAGCACCAGATCGTCCACCGAGCCCTGATATTGCAGTTCGTTCACCTGCTCGGCACCAAAACTGGTGAGTACGGTGACCGCCAAGATCTGAATGCCGGTCTCAGCGGACAGCGCCGCCTCCACCACCGGGCCATAGCCGTGGACCGTGGTGAAGCTGATGCCCCGGTCGGCAAACTGTCGCACCGCCAGTTGCACGGTGGCCGGGATGTCATAGAGCTTGAGATCGAGCATCACCTTACAGCCCTTGGCAACGATGTAATCGACCACCGGCCAACCACCGGCAAAGAACAGCTGCAGCCCAACCTTGAAAAAACGGATCTGCCCGGCCAACCGGTCGACCAGGGCCAGGGCCTCGCGGGGATCGGCCAGATCCAGAGCAAAGATAATGCGCTCTTCCAGAGGGATTAATGCCTTGTTCATGCCCGGATCATCTCCTCTTTGAGCATGCGGTCGGCAAAATCGAGAACGAACAATCGTTGGCTCGGGGTAGCCCAAGCGATGCAAGAGCAGTGCATGTTGCTGGCGCTGCGGACCAGCAGCTCAAAGCGCAGCGAGCTTTGCTCCAGGATGACGGTGAAATAGAAAGGTCCGCACTCCGCATGCCCAAGCTGCTCAGGCCCCAGAAGATCAGGGGGCACACTGAGAAAAAAGACCCCTTCCAGGCTGCCCGGTTTCAGAGTCCGTTTGAGATAGCTGTCAAGGGTGTCGCGTTCGAGAAAAGTGATCTCGTCGATCATGTACTGGCGCATGGTGTGTTCCTTGGCTGCCTGCCGGCAGCGTCATTTTAAAGATATTCGGCGGCCAGGGAGGCCAGATGGCTGCGTTCGGAACGGGTCAGGGTGATATGACCGCACTCTTCCTGCCCCTTGAGCCGTTCCACTGTATAGCTGAGGCCGTTGCTGCTTGCATCGAGATAGGGGTTGTCGATCTGCTCGGGGTCACCGGTGAGGACCATTTTGGTGCCCTCCCCTGCCCGGCTGATAATGGTTTTGACCTCGTGCGGCGTCAGATTCTGGGCCTCGTCAATGATCACGTACTGGCGGGAGATCGAGCGGCCACGGATATAGGTCAGGGCCTCGAGTTCGATCCGGTCTTCCCGGAGCATGCGATTGATGCCCAGTTCGGAGGCGGCATCCTGTTTGCCGCCGTTGGTCAGGCCCATCAGGTAGGAAAGATTGTCAAAAATCGGCTGCATCCAGAGTTTTAACTTGTCGTCCTTGGTGCCGGGGAGATAGCCGATATCCCGGCCGAGCGGAATCACCGGCCGGGAAACCAGGAGTTTTTCGTATCGGCTGCCCTTGAGGGTGTTAGCCAGTCCGGCGGCCAGAGCCAGCAGGGTTTTGCCGGTTCCGGCCTGGCCGATGAGTGAAACCAGGGCAATCTCAGGATCCATCAATAATTCCAGAGCCACCCGCTGCTCCATGCTGCGAGGGCGAAGGCTGGAGGCACTCTCAAAGGCGGGGTTAAGCGATTTCAACCGATTGTTGGCCACAACCCGGCCGATGCCGGTGTGTTTTTCATTGGCCTCGTCCACCAGAAGAATGAACTCGTTGGGCTGGAATGCCTCCTGATCGAGTTGCAGTTCCTTGCTCTGGTGGAAACGGTCGACGGTGGCTGCCGACACCTTGAGACTGCGCCAACCGGTGTACAGCTGGTCAAAATCAGCCTTTTCCTTTTCAAAATCAGCCACTTCTATGCCGAGAGCGTCGGCTTTGAGACGGGCATTGATGTCCTTGGAGACAAAAATCACCCGCTTACCCTCCTTGAACAGGCGGAAGGCAGTGGCGATGATGCGGTTGTCGGGGATATTGAGGTCGATGCAGGTGCCGCAGTCCCCTTCCTTCTCCATGGTGATCCAGACGGTGCCGCCGTCGCTGGTGCGCACCCCTTTGCCCAAACTGCCCTGGCCGCGCAATCGGTCGAGGTCGCGGATAACGCCACGGGCGTTACGGCCCAACTCATCGTTATTCTTTTTGAATTTATCCAGCTCCTCGATCACCGTCATCGGCAGGACCACAGTATTGTCGGCAAAGCAGGAGATGGCCTGGCTGTTGTGGAGAAGGACGTTGGTATCGAGGATGAAATATTTATCGGACATGCTGTTCCCGGAGTCTGAGGGATGAAAGAGGCTGAGCGCTTAAAGATCGAGGCTGGTGGTGTCGCGGTTGAGGACCTCGCAGCCTTCCTCGCCGACGATCACCATATTTTCCAAACGGATGCCGCCCCAATCGGCCAGATAGAGGCCCGGTTCAACCGTGACGACCATGCCGGCCTGCAGCTTTTTGCGACCACGCGGTGAAAGGCGAGGCTCCTCATGGACCGCAATCCCCACCCCATGGCCGAGGCCATGGCCGAATGCATCGCCGTAACCGGCGTCGATCAGCACCTGACGCGCCGCCCGGTCAACCGTTGCCCCGGTGACCCCGGCGCGAATGGCGCCGATGCCGGCAAGCATGGCCTGCCGCACCAGCCGGTGGCGCTCGATAAAGGTTGGGTCGGGTTTACCGGCGACAAAGGTTCGCGTCATGTCGGAGCAGTATCCCTGGTAGACCAGGCCCATGTCGATCAGCACCAGGTCGCCTGCTTGCAGCTCACGATCCGTGGGCACGGCGTGGGGACGGGCGGCGTTGGTGCCAAAGGCAACGATGGTGTCGAAACTCGGTCCCTCGGCCCCCATCTCCCGCATGGTCAGATCCAGGGCCAGGGCAATCTCGCGTTCGGTCATGCCCGGCTCGAGGGTATGGTACACCGACTGAAACACCTTCTCGTTCAACCGGGTGGACTGGCGCAGCAAGTCAAGCTCGCGCTCGTCCTTCACCGCCCGCATCGTCTCGATCAGACCGCATTCCGCCCGCAGCGTCAGTCCCCTTTTTTGCGCCATATCGGCGAGCCGAAGATAGGCTGAGTGGAGAAAATAGTCGCTTTCAAAACCCAGAGTGCGGAAACCGACAGTTGTGCTCAACTTCTCCAGGAGTTTCAATAACCCCCTGGTATACAACTCCACCCGAAACAGCGGGGCCTCGGCCTCGGCCTGGAGGGTAAAACGGGAGTCGGTCAGGAGCAAGGGCGATCCGTC
>JBBQCO010000165.1:0-5759 GCA_038318785.1 Desulfobulbales bacterium
CCGACCTCACCTAGCCGCGCTATTCCATATAACTACTTAATACAGCACATAAAAAAGTTAAAAATCCGCCTGGCATGCGTCTTGCCCTAAGGGAGGCAAGGCATACATCACTCAAAGGGGGCGGCCATGGAAGCACTTGCATTGAAGGACCGGGAAAATCAGATATTCGTCAAGGGTGAATCCACCTTTGACATCGTCTGCAACAAGGACAGCCTGGCGGGCGCGGTCAGCCAGCGGGCCTGTGTGTTCTGCGGCTCGCGAGTCGTGCTCTACCCCATCGCCGACGCCGTCCATCTGGTGCACGGCCCCATCGGCTGCGCCGTTTACACCTGGGACATTCGCGGCGCGCTCAGTTCCGGGCCGGAACTGCACCGCCTCTCCTTTTCCACCGACCTCCAGGAAACCGACGTCATCTTCGGCGGCGAGAAAAAACTGACCGCCGCCCTGCGCGAGCTGATCGAACGTCATCAGCCCAAGGCGGCCTTTGTCTACTCGACCTGTATCGTCGGCATCATTGGCGATGACATGGAAGCGGTCTGCCGAACGATAGAGGCCGAATACAAAATTCCGGTGATCCCGGTCAAGTCCGAAGGGTTCAAGGGCAACAAGCGGGCCGGCTACCAGGCTGCCTGCGACGCCCTCTTCCGCCTGATCGGCAACGGCGACACCAGCGGCATCTCCAAGTATTCCCTTAACATCCTTGGCGACTTCAATCTCGCCGGTGAGATCTGGATGATCCGCGACTATTACCAAAAAATGGGTATCGAGGTGGTGGCCAACATCACCGGCGACGGCCGGGTGGCCGACATCCAGCGCGCCCACGGCGCCGCCCTCAACGTGGTCCAGTGCTCCGGCTCGACCATGCAACTGGCCAACATGATGGAAGAAAAATACGGCATCCCCTCGATCCGAGTCTCCTACTTCGGCATCGAGGATATGGCCGAGGCCCTCTACGACATCGCCCGCTTCTTCAAAGACCCAGAGATGATGGAGCGCACCAAAAAGATTGTCGAGGGCGAGGTGAAAACCCTGGCCGTGGCCTTGGAGCCCTACCGTAAGGCTCTGGCCGGCAAGAAGGCGGCCATCTACGTTGGCGGCTCGTTCAAGGCCTTTTCCCTGGTCAAGGCCTTCCGCCTGATCGACATGCAGGTGGTCATGGTTGGTTCGCAGACCGGCACCAAAGAAGATTACGAGGAACTGGCGGCGATCACCGATCCCGGCACCATCATTGTCGACGATTCCAACCCGCTCGAGCTGACCTCCTTTCTCACCGAAAAAGAGGTCGATATTTTCGTCGGCGGGGTCAAGGAACGGCCCATCGCCTACAAATTGGGCATCGGCTTCTGCGACCACAACCATGAACGCAAGGAGGCCCTGGCCGGATTCGAGGGCATGCTCAATTTCGCCCGTGAGGTGTATTCCTCGGTGATGAGCCCGGTCTGGCAGTTCGTGCCGCGCAAGAAAAGCGCCGAACCAACCCGCTAATTATTCCTCGCGCGCCCCAGAGCATCAAGGAGACGACCATGAGCACGAATCCGCCTAAACTTAAAAAATCCAAGAAGCCCAACTACATCTCGACCACCAACGCCTGCAAGCTGTGCACGCCGCTCGGCGCCTGCCTGGCCTTCAAGGGTATCGAAGGCGCGGTGCCCTATCTGCACGGTTCCCAGGGCTGCGCCACCTACATGCGGCGCTACATCATCAGTCATTATAACGAACCCATCGACATCGCCTCCTCCTCGCTCTCCGAGAAGCACGCGGTCTATGGCGGCGGCCCCAACCTTAAGCTCGGCCTGACCAACGTGTCCGCTAAGTACCGGCCCCAACTGATCGGCATCGCCACCACCTGCCTGACCGAAACCATCGGCGACGATGTCAAGATGTACCTGCACCAGTACGCCGAGGACACCAAGGGCTCGGTGGGGTTGCCCACCTTTGTCAACGTCTCCACCCCCAGCTACTCGGGCACCCACATGGAGGGCTTCCACGCCGCCATCCGTGAGGTCGTCACCCAGTTGAGCGAGGGCGGACCGCGTGGCGAGACGGTTAATCTTCTGCCCGGTTTCGTCAGCTCGGCCGATTACCGACTGCTCGCCGAAACCATGGCCGACTTTGGCCTCGGCTGCACCCTGCTGCCCGATCTCTCCGAGACCATGGACGGCCCGGCCCTGCTGGAATACGAGAAGATCCAGAGCGGCGGCACCCCGATAGCGGCGATCAAGGCCATGGGACGCTCCCAGGCAACCATTGAATTTGGCCCGACCCTGGCCGCAACCGGCGGCACGGTCCTGGCGGAGAAATTCAGCGTACCCAATCACCGGATCGGCATGCCGGTGGGCATCCGCGAGACCGACGCCTTTTTCAGCCTGCTGGAGACCATCAGCGGCCGGCCGACCCCGGAAAAATACGCCAAGCAGCGCGGCCGTCTGGTCGATGCCTATGTCGACGGTCACAAGTACATCTTCGGCAAACGGGCCATCCTCTACGGCGAGGAAGATCTGCTGGTGGGCATGTGCTCCTTCCTCGCCGAGATCGGCCTCCAGCCGGTGCTCTGCGCCTCGGGCGGCACCTCGGGCAAACTGAAGGCCGCGATTGCAGCCGCGACCGGCGACACCCTGCTCGAACAGCCGCAGGTTTTTGAAGGCATGGACTTTTTTGAGATCAGCGAGATCGCCGAGACCCTGCAGCCGGATCTGGTGGTCGGCCACTCCAAGGGCTACCCGCTGGCGAAAAAATTAAACATCCCGCTCATCCGGGTGGGCTTTCCCATCCATGACCGGGTCGGCGGCCAACGCATCCTCCATCTCGGGTATGCCGGCGCGCAACACCTGTTCGACCTGGTCGCCAACGCGATGATCGAGAAAAAACAGAACGATTCCCCAGTCGGCTATTTCTACATGTAATGACAACGGTCACTTTCCCCCAATAAAGGAGCCCCGTTATGCTTAACGAAAAAGATTTCAATCGTCATCCCTGCTTCAACGTCAAGGCCAAAGGTCAATACGGCCGGGTGCATCTGCCGGTTGCCCCCAAATGCAACATCCAGTGCAACTACTGCAACCGCAAGTACGACTGCGTCAACGAGTCACGGCCCGGCGTCACCTCCACCCTGCTCAGCCCCGATCAGGCCCTGGTCTACATGGGCAAGGTGCTGGAAAAGGAACCGCGCATCTCGGTGGCCGGCATCGCCGGACCGGGCGACCCCTTTGCCAACGCCGAGGAGACCCTGGAGACCATGCGCCTGATCCGCAAGCACTACCCGGACACCATCCTCTGCCTCTCCTCCAACGGCATGCAAGTAGCCCCGCATGTGCCGGAGCTGGCCGAGATCGGTGTTTCCCATGTGACCATCACCATCAACGCGGTCGATCCGGAGATCTCCCAGCACATCTACGCCTGGGTGCGGGACGGCAAGGTGCTGTATCGCGGCCGCCAGGGCGCGGAACTGCTGCTCGCCCGCCAACTGCAGGCCATCGCCCTGTTGAAGCAGCACGGCATCACCGTCAAGGTCAACACCATCATCATTCCGGGCATCAACGATCACCATGTGCCTGTTTTGGCGGCGACCATGAAGGAACTGGGGGTGGATCTGCTCAACTGTATGGCAATGTTCCCCAATGCGGACACAGCCTTTGAGAATATTGCTGAGCCTTCCAAGGAGCAGATGGACACACTCCGCAATGAGGCGGAGCAGTTCCTGCCGCAGATGCGCCATTGCACCCGTTGCCGTGCCGATGCGGTCGGCCTCTTGGATAACGACCGCACCGACGAGATGCGCGGTTGCCTCAGCGCCTGCGCCCAATTGCCCAAGCCGGAAGAAACCGTTCGCCCCTATGTCGCCGTGGCGACCCTGGAGGGAGTGCTGGTCAACCAGCATCTGGGTGAGGCGACCCGGTTTCAGATCTGGGAGGAGGACGGCAAGGGCGGCTATCGGCACGTCGAGGACCGCCAGGCCCCGCCCACCGGTGGCGGCAGCCAGCGCTGGCTCAACATCAGCCGCATCCTAGCCGATTGCCGGGCCATCCTGGTCAATGATCTCGGCGACTCGCCCAAGGAAATGCTCAAGAAGCGAGGCATTCAGCCCATCACCATGGTCGGGTTCATCGAGCGCGGCCTGGAGGCGGTCTACACCGGCAAGGGACTCTCCAGTTTGCAGGGACGGATGCGCAAATGTTCGTCCAAAGGCGCTTGTGCCGGTGGCGGGAACGGGTGCGGCTGACCGGGTCCCCCCTCGGTCACCGCACCTCCCGCCGCTCGGGGCACAGAGTTTCGGGCCGGATCGCTCTCCGGCCCGGTGGACTCGTGCCCCATTTTTTTCGATCAAAAGCAAGCAGCGTTACCCATCACTGTCAGAGTTGCAGCAAACAACACGGCGGGTCGGCTGTGTCTTGGATGGGAGAGATACTGCACAAGACTGAACCTTGTTCGCGGGCATGGCCCGCTCCTACCAGCAAACTCGATACCCTTGGGGTAGGAGCAGGCCATGCCCGCAATGTGAATCCTGAATCGTTGCGAATTCCTCACTTACGCTCGGAAGGACAGGCGGGCGGTAATGAACCAGAAAAATACGTCCTCCAGCAACCACGGACGAGCCCGTCCGATCAAGCATCAATCACCCTAGGGGAAACAGTCCCATGCCGCCAATCCATCTCGATCTCTCTGTCAAGGACTGCCTTGATGGCCACCCGGAGACCCTGCCGGTTTTCCAGAGCTTCGGCTTTCACGATTTCGACAGCCCGCAGGTCCGCAACAAGCTGGGGCCCTTTCTCAAGCTGCGCACCCTGCTCAAATTCAAGCGCATCGACCCCGAACTGTTCCTCACGCGCTGTTGCCAGACCGCCGAAGCCGATCCCGCCGGTGGGTTGGCCAGTTCGGCCGCCGACATCCAAACCGCCCAACCGACTCTGTTGGCCCTGCTCCCCTGCGGCCTCAAGGTTTCGCTGGACCGGGCCCTGCAGACCTTTGCCGAGCAGCTGGCCGCCAGCAACACGCCGCTGGCCTACCTGGCCGAAGGCAACGTCAATCACGAATTGTCGTATTACCCTTACGTCGATTCGGTGGAGTCGGTGGACGAACTGCCGGATCTGATCCTCAGCTCGGACCTCAACGCCTTTTATCACCGCCGTTTTCTCGAGCGCTTTGTCCTCCCCGGCCACTTCGTCAGCGTCAATGGGCCGATGCACCCCCGGATGGCCGAGATCGGTTATGCCGACCCGCGCGGTCATTTCACCCAGTTCTGCGCCAACGCCCTGGTGGCGGTGCACGTCAAGGATGTGCGCCCAGAGCTCCCGCCGCCGGTCTCCTGGGCCGATCTCCTGCAGCCCGAGTACCGCAAATCGATCATCATGCGCGGCCAGGACAGCTTTTTCTGTTCCGGCGTGCTCGTCCCTTTTTTCCGCCTGTTCGGCATGGAGGCCATCCCCCGACTGGCGGCCAATGTCTGCGGCGGCCTGCATCCTGCCCAGATGGTCAAGATGATCGACGCCCGCGCCGAAGGTTGCCCGCCCTTGTTCATCATGCCTTGGTTCTTTGCCAGGAAGATCAAGGCTGCAGAACGGATTGAGATTCTCTTTCCCGAGGAAGGGGCCTTTGTCAGTCCGGTGCAACTGCTGGTCAAAAAGTCAAAACAAACAGAGCTGGCGCAGGTGGTCGATTTTCTCATGAGTAAGACGCTGCTCCAGCACTGCAGCGACAATTTCTTTCCCACCCCGCACCCCGAGGTGGCCGACATCGTCCCTGCGGGCAAGAAACTGTTCTGG
>JBBQCO010000166.1:0-5744 GCA_038318785.1 Desulfobulbales bacterium
GTCAAGACCAAGCTTAACCTGGAAATGGCGGTCACCTCTGAGATCGTCGATATTGCTTTGGAGATTGTGCCGGATATGGTCACTCTGGTGCCGGAGAAGCGCAAGGAGCTGACCACCGAGGGGGGGCTGGATGTGCTGGCCAATGCCAAAAAGGTGGGCAAGGCAATTGAGAAGATGCGCAAGGCGGGAATCCCGGTATCGCTCTTCGTCGATCCGGATGCGGCCCAGGTCCAGGCAGCGCTCGATGTGGGCGCCACCTTTGTCGAGCTGCACACCGGCAGCTACTGCGAGGCCCGGACCATGGAGGAGCAGGAGCAGCAATTCCGGCTGATCGAGCAGACCGCGGAACTGGCCTATGAATCAGGGTTGCGGGTCAATGCCGGCCATGGCCTCGATTACCGCAACACCCACCCCATTGCGGCCCTGCCCTTCATCGAGGAACTCAGCATCGGCCACGCGGTCATCAGCCGGGCGGTCCTGGTAGGTTTGGATCAAGCGGTGCGCGAAATGCTGGCCATCGTCCGATCGGTCTGAGGTCAAAACAGCGGGGAGTCGTGTTCACATCTCCTTGCCAAGACCGACGATATGATCGGTCGCGCCCAAGACGATGAGGATGTCGCCGGCCATAATGACGGAATCGGGCTTGGGATTAAAGAGCATCACGCCGTCCTGACGCTTGATCGCCACCACAATGACGTCGTATTTCTTGCGGATTTCGGATTCGACCAAGTTCTTGCCGTTGAGATGTGAGGTCGGGCTGACCAGCAACTCCTCCATCATCAGATCAAGTTCACCAGCCCGCATGGTCAAATCGATGAAGTCGGTGACCGTGGGCCGGACGATGAGATGGGCCATGCGGCGGGCACCAATCGAGTAAGGCGAGATCACCTTGGTGGCTCCCGCCCGCTTGAGCTTGGTCTGTACCCCGGGTCCACCGCTGGAGCGGGCCATGATGAACAGGTTTGGGTTCAGCCCCCTGGCGGTTAGGGTGATATAGAGGTTGTCGGCGTCGGAAGCGACCACCGACACCAGCCCCTTGGCACGTTCAATGCCGGCGGTTTGCAGAACCTCATCGGCGGAAGCATCCCCTTGCAGGCGCATGTACTGCAATTCTTCCAGCGATTTGAGCTCATCCTCGTCCTTTTCAATGACCAGAAAGGGCCGGTGATGCTCCTTGAGAATCTTGCAGATCTCCTTGCCGATCCGGCCAAAGCCGCAGACGATGTAATGATCATGCAACCTGCTGATCTCTTTATTCATTTTTCTCCTCTTATAGAGACCGCGCAACTCCCCCTCGATCATGGTTTCCGTGACCTTGGTGAAGGTGTAAAAAACAAAGCTGACGCTGGTGATCACCAAAAAAACAGTGAAGACCCGCCCCGCAGGATGAATGGGGACAAAATCCCCGTATCCCACAGTGAACACGGTGATGATGGTCAGATACATCCCCATCCAGAACCCCATGTTCTCGAAGAACATGTACCCGAAGGTGCCGCCGAGGATCAACAGGACAAAAATCACTGCTATGATTATGATTTTCCGCATGCTCGCCGTTCAATATCATGAAAGAGGCCCCAATCGGCATTGCGCCACCATAGCACACCTGCGCCACGGAATCCACTGTTAACCTGCCGTAACTTCAATGGCTTTACCCTAATTGCCGTTTGACAAAGCCTAGGGAGAAGTGTATACAAACCCATCCTGCCCGGATGGCGGAACTGGTAGACGCAAGGGACTTAAAATCCCTCGGCCTTTGGCTGTACGAGTTCGATTCTCGTTCCGGGTACCAAGTCAAAACGGCCACTTAGCTTACACATGCTAAGTGGCCGTTTCTTTTTCAACTTGCATAAACTTGCACTGGGGGTTTTTCGCCAGGAATTGAATTCCTGTCCCCTTTGCTCTCGAATTGAGCATTGTCCCAGATATCAGCGGGGGCGAAACTCGTGCGTCTCTGACTCAGTTGCAACTCGCGTAAGCTTTCCAGCTGCTTTTGTCAGATCATTTTTGGTCGTTGAAGCAATATACAAACAACAAACCCCGCTCAAGGCGGGGTATGTATATGACTACAGATTTAAAAATCAGGCTTTTACAACATTTTCAGCCGACGGACCTTTGGCACCGTCCACCACATTGAACTTCACGCGTTCTCCCTCCTGGAGAGATTTGAACCCGTCAGCCTGGATAGCAGAATGATGCACAAACACATCCTTGCCACCATCTTGCTCGATAAAGCCAAAACCCTTAGAATCATTAAACCATTTTACAGTTCCTTCAACCATTGTTACTACTCCTTTTTCGTTGTGCGTACATGTCACACAGTTGGGTGTTTGGCCCACTTTAGGGGCCACTGGTAATACACCGCATGATCGAAAGGATCATGCGGTAATATGTTTTTGCTTCAAGCTCAGTTTATTCTTTAGATCGTCCGGAGAAACCGAAAACACCGGATGCGGCTGAGCGGTTGCGCGGACGTTGCGAGCCTGACGCTGTTCTTGCCTTATTGCCGGCCGGCTTTCCATTTCGTCCTTCGGAGCGGAACTCCGGTTCAGCATGCCGGGAAGCAAGCACGGCGGGATCAACAGGCTGGCGCTGCATTTTTCCATCAAGGGATTGCTCAATGGTTCGGATCATCCGACCATCCTCTTTGGTGGCAAAGTTTAAGGCCTCGCCGGTGCAGGCAGCCCTGCCGGTTCTGCCTGTGCGGTGGATATAGGCCTCTGAGGTATCCGGCATGTCATAGTTGATGACATGGGAAATACCGGTGACATCAATCCCCCGTGCGGCAATATCGGTGGCCACAAGGATCTTGAAGGTGCCGTCTTTAAAGCCGTCAAGCGCCTCCTGCCGTTTGTTCTGCGAAAGATTTCCCTGCAATGAGGTGGCTTTAAAACCAGATTGAGCTAGTTTCAGGGCCAGATTCTTTGCCTTGTGTTTGGTACGGGTAAAGACCAAGGTGGTTTCCATCTGCTCAAGCCCCAGCAGGTGCAAGAGCAGCTCAGTTTTCTGTCCCTGTTCAATCGCATACACCTGGTGGGAGACACTCTTGACTGATCGGGTGTGGTTGATCTGCACCGTCACCGGATTGGTCAGAATATCTTCGGCAAGATGTCTGATTTCACCCGGCATGGTTGCTGAGAAAACAAGCGATTGCCTTTCCTTGGGAAGCTGCCGCAATATCCTGCGGATATCGGGGAGAAATCCCTTGTCGAACATGTGATCGGCCTCATCAAGGATCAACGTCTCAACATGACTCAGGTTGATTGCCTTATCGTTGAGGATATCCAACAAACGCCCGGGGCAGGCGACGACGATATCAACGCCGTTACGAATCTTGGCGACCTGGGCTTGCTTGCTGACGCCCCCGTAAATAGCCATGCTCCGCAACCGGGTTCCTTGGATGATAGCCTTGGTAAAATCATTGATCTGTTCTGCCAGTTCCCTGGTTGGGGCAACAATCAAGACTCTGACCTGTTTTCCTGCAGTGGTCATGAGATGCTGCACCGTGGGCAAAATAAATGCTGCGGTCTTCCCTGTCCCGGTTTGCGCCAAACCCAAAAGATCACGCCGTTCAAGAATCGGAGTTATCGCCTGTTTCTGAATGGGTGTTGGCGCGGTAAAACCGCACTCCTGGATAGCTTGGAAAATGTGGGTGTTGAAATGAAAATCGTTAAAACTCATTACTACTCCTGCAATTAAATAACTTTTGCATCCATGATCAGTTCACTGCACATTGTTGCAACGCAGGATCTCTGGCGGCGAATCATTGTTAATCGCGAAAATATTGAATAAAAACTGCTGGCATTGCAGCAGAAAAATCGTGCATACGCGACAATTGATCAATAAAAGATCAACTTGAGTGCGTTTATCAGTCCAATGCCTGATAGGCACGTAATTAGATTGAAAAGTTTGAAAAGTAGGATGGCGAATAAATTATCTGCGGCGCTGGCCTTTTTTAACTGGCGGCTTGGCTTCATTGCAGACGAGCGTGCGATGATTGTATTCTTTGCCGTTCAATCCATCCATCGCCTTGTGCCCTTCCGACCGGCTGGACATCTCAACAAAGCCGAAGCCTTTTGATTCCCTAGAGACTTGATCGACGATAAGTTTAGCGCTGACTACACTGCCAAATTTGCCAAACAGTTCAGAAAGTTCGGATTCAACGATATTGTAAGGGAGGCTACCAATAAAAAGTTTCATGCTTTTTCTCCTGAGGGTAATAAGCAAAAAACTTTTATGGTATCGAAGAGGATGGAAATACTAGGCAAGATATCAGAAAAAGAAAATGCTATTTGATTAATTGTCTTTTACAATACATCACAAATTGCAGTATTACAAGATAATAATTCTCAATATGAACGAAGGAGCGCCCTCCGTAAACCCCTTCTGAACTCACCTAACCGCCCTACCCCGGGAAATAATTGCCACAATCATTGTGCCACAGAGTCAAATGAGCGAGGTTTTTTTAATTATCGGGTTTTATAAGGCAGTTCAAAGATACCCGATGCCGCTATGGATCACGACTGAACAAGTCATCCCGATTCCGGGAGTCGATTGTTTGGACTCTCCTCAATTGCCAGTAGAATCAGCTCGTCCAGACCTGGCTCTCCGAAGATGCGACGCGCATTCAATCGAAGTGTGCGTTGGCCTATTGCTTCAAAGGAGTGCGTCACTTCAAAATCATTGAATGCGGTATTGTGGGAGAGGATCTTTTTCAGCAGGGTGCGCAGTGCCGGAATATTCCACTGGCGGTTGCCCAGTTCATAGAGCAATCGTCCCTGAGTGGCGTCAGGCGTTACCTGGAAAATGCTGTAAAAAGCACTGTTCGCCAAGACCACGCGCAAATTGGCATCGAGCACCAGTAGCGGTTCACGGACCGTGGCGACAACAGCCTCAGCCAGATGGGTATGCGCCTCGCTCAGGGCCTTCTTTATCTGTTTATACTCCGTGATGTCGGTAAAGGTGATCACCGCGCCTTCAATCACATTCTCCAGGGTGCGATAGGGCAGAATGCGCATGGTGTACCACCTTCCAGCCTGGGAGTGAACTTCCACTTCTTTGGGGACCAGGGTGTCCAGAACGGTCTGGGTATCCGCCAGCAAGGTGTCATAGCCCACCAGATTGGAGACGATATGGCCAACGGGCCGCCCGATGTCGCTTTGGATCAGGTTGATAATCCTGGTAACGGCAGGGGTAAAGCGCAGGATACACAGTTGGTAGTCAACAAAGACCGTGCCGATACCGGTGCCAGCCAGCAGGTTGTTCATATCGTTGTTGGATCGGGTCAGATCAGCCACCTTGTTTTGCAATTCGGCATTGACTGTGGCCAGTTCCTCGTTGACCGATTGCAGTTCCTCTTTTGATGTTTCCAGCTCCTCGTTGGTGGATTGCAATTCCTCGTTGACCGATTGCATCTCCTCGTTGGAGGATTTCAGCTCTTCATTCGTCGTTTGGAGGTACTCTTCCTTGGCCAGCAGTTCTTGCTGAAGAGCGGCAACCCGCTTGTCGGCATCCGTGCCGGCATCAAGGGCCACCGGGGAGCCCGGGCCATTCTGCGGCGGAGGCGGGAGATCGCACGCTGCGGCCTCTTCCAGAATGACTAGATACAAAGGTGCCTCGGGCGTCGCAACAGGGTCTA
The DNA here is from genome assembly GCA_038318785.1 of Desulfobulbales bacterium. Lineage (GTDB taxonomy): Bacteria > Desulfobacterota > Desulfobulbia > Desulfobulbales > Desulfobulbaceae > Desulfobulbus. The sequence continues at coordinate 5,636 of JBBQCO010000166.1, forward strand.
ATTCGACCCGGCGAACGATCAGGTTGACCGGGGTGAAGTTGCCGTTGGTTTTGACCATCATGCCATTTGAGCGAACGACCTCCACGCCTGCGGCCATCTTGTGCATGGC
>JBBQCO010000167.1:0-5649 GCA_038318785.1 Desulfobulbales bacterium
CATGGATCCCTGGTGGAACCCGGCGGTCGAGGACCAAGCTTCGGACCGGGCGCACCGCATCGGGCAGGAGCGGCCGGTGACGGTCTACCGGCTGGTGGCGCAGAACACTATCGAAGAGAAAATCGTCCGCATGCATGCCGAAAAACGCGATCTGGCCGACAGTCTGCTCGACGAAACCGACACCAGCGCCAGAATCTCGGCCGACGAATTGCTGCGGCTGATCCGCGAACCGTAATCTGGATGCGTTGCCCGCACAGTGAACCATTACCGGGAAGGGAGCGAGGGGGAAAGGAGGGGGCAACCTTGAGGACCCGCCCCATTCGGCCAGGGGTAGCCGGGCGGTCTCGTCGCGGCTTTGCCCCTGACCTGTGGTTAGTGGAGTCTTATTGCAGCTGCACTTCCTTGCCGTTGAGCAGCAACTTACCGTCTTTCGTCTCCGCCTGATGTTCGGCGCGCTGATCCTTTGCCACAAACACCCCAGTCTGCATTCCAGGGAAGGCCGGTTCAAAAAACATGGGGGAATCGCCCAAGAGTTGCTTGGGCAGACTGAGATGCGATTTCAGCTCAAAAATGTCCAGAGCCAACGCCGGTTGATTGGCAAGGGGCACGAACTGCATCATGGTCATGTCCTTTTTCAAGCTCACGGTCAGACCGCCGTTGACTTCACCCTCTGCAAGCTTGAAACGAAGGTCGGAAATCTGAAACTCCAAACCCTTGGTCATGAGTTTTTCCGCTGAGACCATGAGCTGCATCCCAACCTGCGCCATCTGCTGTTCGAGAGCCTTTTCCATCTGGCCGGGATCTTCGGTGGTGGCGGCATCCGCCATGACCTTGTTGATGGCGGCCATATACTGCTGCATAAACTCCACGTACCCCTTGGCATTCAATCCGTTGACGGCTATGCGCACAAAAGGGTTCTCGACCTTTTTCTCGCCCACGCTCAGGCTGTCCGCACCGTATTCAACCTTCCCTGAAAGGATGTTCCGCTCCTTGTCGTATTTCGAGGTGCAGTCCATCTTCAAGTTGGAAAAAGAGAACGGCGCGTTGGCGTCTTCAACCCGGCCTCCCTTAATGGCAAAGGTCGCATACCCATCCCAGAGATAGAGCGAGGCCATCTCCAAGTCGGACTTGATGGAAAAGCCCTCCATCGTGGCCAGGTCATTCACCTGCAACCCATCCCAGGTGCCCTCATAGAAAAAGTGTTTGAGGTGCTTGTCGGAGGTAGCACGTATCCGTGCTGGTTTCACCTGGAGGGTTTCGCCTTCATCGGTGAGGGAAAAGGCGTCCAGGGTGGTTGTCGTTTCGAACGTACCGGTCAGCGAATACCTGGTGGTGATGTGCAGCGGATCCTTACCCGCTAGTTTTTTGTTGATAAATTCAGCGTAAACCGGATTTTTAGTCAGAGTTGTCTCCGCAACCACCGCCGGTCAACTCGTGTTTCATGCGATCAAGAAAGAGCCATTCCTTCATCCCGTACAGGGCCGCCATTTTGCCGGAGTTGACTTTCCACTCCATCTCCGAGGAGGAAAATCCTCGGTCGTAACGGGTGATCTCGACCGTGATTCCCAGACCGGTCTCGCCATACATCTTGTTGATCTTGTCAAATGTTTCGCGGATCTGTCGCTCGGCGAGCAATCCGTTGACAAACGGGGCACCCAGCCCCGCGGCAAGAAGGATCAAGACGATCCCGGCAAGAATTTTTTTCATACGGCTCCTTGGGACAGATGCCCCCTGTTGTGGTGGTGGTAGAAAGAAAGCAAGACGCGCCCGGCACGCTTGAAGCGTCACGTTACGCAACCAAACAGAAAGACTCAAATCATCAGGAACAGAGGACGACGGAATCAGGCTTCTCCTCATCGGGCTGATCTGAAAATCCCGTTCCATGACCCAACTTGCCCGGAAAAAAAGATTTATTTCTCTAGCAGAGATGCGTCTGTTTTGGCAAGCAGATAATTTTCAGTAACCATGAGAAAATATTGAATATACGCCAAAATCGCTCACCCACAGAACAGGGATGGATTACAGACCTGAGCAATGACAACGGCCCCAGGGGAGTCTTGCTTAAAATCACTCCGGGCTTGTGATAAAAAAAAATCAGAGCAGCCTCAAGGGCCAAGGGAGCAGCAAGGTGCGTCCCGGCCACAAAAGCACCCTCCGGTGCTCGGGCTGACGTATCAAGGAGGCCGGTATATTTCTGTTGTCGCTCACTGAGCGAAGTTTTATACAGAGAGCTCTGAAGGCGGGCACCCCGAACATTCCCCAGGCAGTCCCTTTGACTGCGGACCAAACCGAAGCACCGATGTTCAACCGCCTGCCATCCTTTTCAACGGCCAAACTTCCACGCGGAGGAACGGAACCATGAACAAACCAACAAAAATCGTTGTTCTGGCCGCAGTCTTTGTGGTTCTCGCCCTGCTTGCCGGTTGGCTCTCGACCACCTATCTCGCCCGTAATCAACCGAACCGGGGCGTGGCCATGGAAGATCTGATGGAATTGTATCAGCCGGACACCAAGCCCCTGGGGACGATCGTCGTTAAAACCTATCGCGAATTTCGCGGCAACTCGGTTCGATGGAGTGCCGCCTATTTCGGCTGCCTGTTCGGCTCCGCCTTTCTCAGCGCCATGGCTGGCCTGTTTCTCAAGCTGGAAATCCTGGCGTCCCAGCCGAAGGTCCGCAATGATCTGGCCGCGGCCATGGCGACCTTTGCCGCCCTGCTGGTGACCCTATCGACCACCGGTGATTTCCAGCGCAAATGGCAGGCCAACCGGGCAGCGGCAGCGGCGATGGAAAACCTGGCCTATGAGCTGGTCCGGCCAGCGGCAGCCATCAACCTCGATACCATCCTGACCCGGTTTCAGACCATCAACGATGGGCGCAACCGGGGGATTATCGGCGAACTTGCGGAAAACGCTCCCGGTGATGCGGCGGCTTTGCCCGCCCCAACCAAGGTCCCGGATTCCGAAGGAGCGCCCAAAACCTCGGCGCCCTGATTGACTTACATCCTTACAGAGCAGCAGCACAGACCCGTGACCACTGCTCTTCCCCCTCCAATCGTACACTCTTCCCCAAGGAGGCCGATCATGCGCCGCTCCAGCACCAAAATTCTGTTCCACACTTTTACCCTGTTGTTCAGCCTGGTTGCTCTGGTTCATGCCCAGGCGCCCAAGATGCAGACCCAGGTGCCCGGCTATTACCGGATGCCGTTAGGCCAGTTTGAAGTCACCGCCCTCTATGACGGGGCTATCGAACTGGACACCAAGCTGCTGCGTAATACCAAGGCCACCGACCTGGAACGTCTGTTGGCCCGGATGTTTGTCGGCAATCCCAAGATGCAGACAGCAGTCAACGCCTATCTGATCAACACCGGCACCCATCTGGTGCTGGTCGATACCGGCGCCTCGCAACTGTTCGGCCCGACCCTGGGATTTGCGCTGCAGAACCTGCTGACGAGCGGCTACGCGGCGGATCAGGTGGACACGGTCATTATCACCCATCTCCACGCCGACCACATGGGCGGACTCAACGACGAAGACGGCAAACCGGTCTTCCCCAAGGCCACAGTCTGGGTTTCGCAGATGGACAACGACTACTGGCTGTCCGAGAAGGTAGCCGAGACCGCGCCCAAGGAGCGGCAACCGTTCTTCAAGATGGCCCGCGACGTGGCGGCGCCGTATCTGGCCACTGGTCAATGGAAAACGTTCAAGGATGGGACAACACTGGTTCCTGGCTTCCAGGCGGTCAAGGCCAACGGCCACACGCCGGGTCACACCGCCTATGCGGTGGAATCGGCAGGGCAGAAACTGCTGATCTGGGGCGACGTGGTCCACGCCCATGCCGTCCAATTTGCTCGCCCAGGCGTGTCAATTGAGTTTGATGTCGACCAGAAACAGGCCATAACCACCCGCAAGGCGCTGATGCAGGAGATGGCGGCGAGCGGGTCCCTGGTGGCCGGGATGCACCTGCCCTTCCCCGGTATCGGCCATGTCCGGGCCGAGAGCAAGGGGAGCTATGCTTGGGTGCCGATTGAGTTTGCGCCGATGCCGAAGGCTGCAGGACAATAGAAGAAGGACGATTTACTATACTGTCCCCAGAATTTCCATATTGGTATATTATACCAATAAATTGGGATGGTACGAAGCCTGAGCTTGTCGGTATAGGAAAGCATCCAACACTCCGTGTGAGCCGGGAAAATATACAACTCTTTATAATTCCTTATAATATATTGAAAATAGGATTTTGAATGGAGAAAAGATATCAAGTATTTGTTAGTTCAACATACGAAGATCTTCGTGATGAGCGCCAGGAAGTGATGCAAGCATTGCTTGAACTTGATTGTATCCCTGCAGGAATGGAACTTTTTCCGGCAGCCAATGAAGACCAGTGGACGTTAATAAAAAATGTAATTGACGATTGCGATTACTATATGGTCGTAATCGGGGGTAGATATGGATCAATTGGACCAGATAAAATTAGTTATACACAAATGGAATATGAATATGCAGTTGCACAAAATAAACCTATTATATCATTCCTACACAAAGATCCAAATCAAATTCTTGCCCAAAAAACAGAGAAAAGCCCTGACGGGCAACAAAAGCTTCTAGAATTTCGTGAACTCGCGCAGCAAAAAATGTGCAAATTTTGGGTATCACCAGCCGATCTTGGTTCTGTTGTAAGTCGAAGCCTGGTAAAACTAATTAAAACAAACCCAGCAGTTGGTTGGGTAAAAGCAGATTTATTACCTGACAAAAATTCAGCGGAAGAAATTCTTAGCCTAAGACAAAAAATTGAAGATCTTCAAAACCAATTACTTGAAGTTGAAGAATCTGTAGCTTCAGAAACAGCTGAGTTAGCTCAAGGTAATGACTACTTTCAAATTAGTTTTGAGCTTGGGGCCCACTTGTCGTCTAAATATACTGCCGATTTCAAGCATTCATCATATTGCAATGTGACATGGAATGAAATTTTTTCATCAATATCGCCTTATCTTATTGATGAAGCTTCTGATTTAACACTCATAAAATCAATTAATTATTTCATTGAGCAAAAACAAATTCAAAAATTAACAAAAATAGATGAACTGCAAGGTTACGAATTAAAAAATTTTAAAATTGATGAAGGTGATTTTGGCACAATTAAGGTTCAATTTCTCGCACTTGGCTTAATAGCAAGAAGTAACAAGAAGAAGACACGAAGTGTTAATGATAAGTCGGCATATTGGATGCTGACAAATGTTGGAGAAAAGACAATGGTTAGACTTAGGGCCATTCGAAAGGAAAAAAGCGTGCAGCCCGGATGAAGCCAAAGTGCAATACGGGAGAACCGAGGGAGCGACAACATGGTCCCGGATTTCGTTGCACTGCATCCAGTGCTACATGCTTTTGCAATGGAAACGGAACGAGAAAAAAAACCGCCTCCCTGCGGAGAAGCGGCTTGAGGGGATACGGGGTCAGTATATGCAAACTCAACAACTATGTCTTTTTAACCCTGCGGGATGGCATTCTTTTCTGCTTCGTCCGCAGAATTTGTGGGTAGCTCTTTGAAAATTAGCCCCAGAACCTGAGCCCCGCCGGAGGTGAGGGGGTGGGCATCTGCCGCCCCGTCACCCTTGCCACATTCAGGTGGAGCATGGAGGTTTGACGCTGTCA
>JBBQCO010000168.1:0-5633 GCA_038318785.1 Desulfobulbales bacterium
GGATCACCCAGGGCCTGCATTTTTTGCCTCCAGATCTGCAACTGTTCCGGGTCGACCGGCGTGAGCATTGTTTGGGCGGAGGGCTTGCCGATCAGGAAGATGGTCAGCGGTGTTCGTTCTCCGGCCAAATGGCGCAGCCCGCGAAGGAAGAGTTCGGTTTCCTTGAGCGGCGGTTGCCAGGCCTCCTGGAGGAGTAGAATGCCGGCCAGTCTGCCTTGCTCCGCCGCTGTTTCCAGGGGCGCGAGGCTTTCCCCCTCGCCCATACCGGGCACACCGTACCGGAGACAGGCAAATTGAGCCGGTTCGAACCCTGGACGCGCCAGGTCAATGAGGGCGGTTTGCGGGCAATCCTCGTAGATTTCATCCGGGATCAGCAGGTAGAAGAGGGCACCCTCGGCGACTGTTGCCGGCCCGAGCACGGATTGAGCTGGGGTGGATCTGATCGCCCCTTCCGGTGCAGATACGGCTGGCCGCACGGTTTCCCGGACTCCGTTGGTGTCAACCCGGGGCGCGGTCATTCGTCGCAAGAGCGGCCGGATACCCAAGGTAGCGAAATGCAACTGCTCCAGAGCCCGCCGCTGTTGCACCAGACCCAGCAGCAAGAGGAGGCAGCGGGGAAGGAGGCCGTACATCAGCACGGACAGGCAGAGGAAAGGCCACCAGGCCACCAGGTCGCTCGTTGCCAGGTGGCTGACACCTTCCTTCAACACCATTTGGCTGCCCTGGATCTGTGCCAGACTCGGATAAGCCGGCGACACGGCCCAGGACCAGGGCAGGGCGATCCATTGGACCAGGCCGGCGACAAGTTCGGCCGAGAGTTGCAGGCTCGATTGCCAGGCAAAGGCAATATCGGAAAAGGCTACTTTCGCCAAGGTCGCTCCAATCACCCCGAGGTTGAAGCCGATACTCCCCAGTTGCATCAGAATGAAAGCCGGCCAGATGAGCAGGGCGGCCAGTTCCTGGCGCTGCTGCACGCCGCCCAGGAGTGCCGCCAGGTCGAGCCGTTGGCGCCCAGTCATTTTGCGTTGCAACCACCTGCGGATACCATCCAGCCCCCGCATCAGCAGGCGACCGATGAGGACGTAAACCACGGTGGATTCCATCGGGATCCGCCGCGCACGCCGGTAGCACAAGAAGAGTGCCTGCAGACCGAGCAACGCGATTTGGACGGCCACGAACAGGCCAAAATAGACCGAGACGTTGAGCGGCGTTGTCCCGGAGTAGAGCAACAGGGAACCGGCCAGGCCGAGACCGGTAAAGAGGCCGCAGAAAAAAAACAGCCCCTGGCAGAGGAGAGCAAGTTCCCGCCACACGGTTCCGGGCAGCAGCAACCCCTCTCGTCCCCGATCCTGCCGATACTGCAATTGCCGTATCGCCAGCCATTTGCGCACAAGAATACGGGGCGGAATATCGTCGGCCTTGCCCAGTTTTGGTTCGATCTTGGCCAGGTAGATGATCCGGTCGCGTTTGGCCAGGGCCTCCTCCCCGTCTTTGCGCTGCACCTCCTCGTCAAGCTGGGAAAAAAAGTGGAGATCGATCAGGTCAGCGATGGTCCACAGATTTTTCACGGCTGGAACTCCGGGGATGAAGGCGTAAGTGAAGGGTGAAAGCGATGAGGGCGTGGAAACATTGTGTCGTCTGCAAGGAGGATTGATCGGCGCTGGGAGAGTATTGCGAACCGGATTATTCCCGCCGCCCTTCGAGAAAGCAGGTGGATTGCAGCCCCTTGCCCTTCATCTCCACCTCAAGCGGACAGGAAAAAAGAAAGTCCCGATTCAACCGTCGGCGGATCTCGGCGGAAACATTGATCTGCATGGGGCCGGAAAGGGCTTCCAGGCGGGCGGCAATGTTGACCGTGTCGCCGAAGATGTCGTACAAATATTTTTTTGAGCCGACGATACCGCCCACCAACGGGCCGGAATGCAGGCCGATCCGCACCTGCCATTGCTGGCCGAAGTTCCGGTTGCGGCCACGAAGATAGGCGACCATCTCCAGGGCGGCGACGGCCGCGTCCCGGGTATGGTGCTCATTGGCCTCGGGAATGCCGCAGACAAAAAGGTAGGCGTCGCCGATGGTTTTCATCCGTTCGCAGCGGTTGGTCTCGGCAATCCGGTCAAAAGCGGTGAACAGGGTGTTGAGTTCACCGATGAGTATCTCCGGGGCCAGAATGGCGGCCGCTGAGGTGAACTGGACGATATCGACGAAACAGACGCTGACATCGGGAAAATACTGGGGCGTGCAACTGCCTTTCGCCATCAGCTCACGGGCGACACGAGCCGGCAGGACATTGAGCAGCAGGGCCTCGGATTTCTGTTTTTCGAGTTCGAGCTGGCGATTTTTTTCGCCCAATTGCCGCTGTAAACGGCAGAGCTTGAGATGGGTGTTGACCCGGGCCAGGACCTCGGCCGGATGAAAGGGCTTGATGATATAATCAACGCCTCCGGCTGCAAAGCCGCTGAGCTTGTCGGCGGTATTGTCAAGCGAGGAAATGAAGATAACCGGGATGTCGCGGAGGGTTTCCTGTTCCTTCAACAACCGGCAGAGCTCCAGCCCGTCCATCTCCGGCATGAGGATGTCGAGCAGGATCAGGTCCGGCCGTTCTTCCGCCACCAGGAGCAGGGCCTCCTTGCCGTGCAGGGCGGTGCGAACCTCGTGGCCCTCCTTTTCCAGGAGGCGCTTCAGGACGCGCTGGTTGATCTGGGAATCCTCGACAACCAGGATTGATGCGGCGGGCGGGGCGGTTATCACGGCACCATGCATCAGAAGGGGCTGACGGTCTGACGGGCCCGCTGTTGCAGGGCCATGTCGATCAGTACCAGGGCGGCCATGGATTCGACGATCGGGATCGCCCGCGGCACCACGCAGGGGTCGTGCCGGCCCTTGGCTTGCAAGGTGACATCTTCACCGTCGAAGTCAACGGTCTCCTGGGCCCTGCCGATGGTGGCCACCGGCTTGAAGGCCACCCGGAAGAGAACAGATTCGCCGTTGCTGATTCCGCCCTGAATGCCGCCGCTGTAATTGGTCCGGGTTCCCAGACGTCCGCCTTTGCGGATAAAAGAATCGTTGTGCTCGCTGCCGCGCATGCGGGTGCCGGCGAAACCGGAGCCGACGTCAAAGCCCTTGGTGGCTGGCAGGGAAAGCATGGCCTGCGCCAGCCGGGCCTCCAGCTTGTCGAAGACTGGTTCGCCCAGACCAATGGGCACATTGCGGCAGACACAGGTGAGGATGCCGCCGGTGCTGTCCTTGGCCTCCAGCACCTCCTTGATTCGGGCCTCCATGCGAGCAGCTGTCGTCGCGTCGGGGCAGCGGACGATATGGGCGTCAACCTCGGGCCTGCTGATCCGCAGGGCGTCGACCTCCGGTGCCTCGATGTCACCAACCGAGCTCACCCAGGCCACAATCTCGGTGCCGTAGGTCTGGCGTAACCACTTTTCGGCAATGGCCCCAGCGGCCACCCGGCCGATGGTCTCGCGGGCGCTGGACCTACCACCGCCGCTTGAGGCGCGGATGCCGTATTTCATCTGGTAGGTGAAGTCGGCGTGGGAGGGGCGGGGGATTTGGCTCATCTCGCCGTAATCCTGGGGCCGCTGATCCTTGTTGTTGACCAGGAGCATGATCGGCGTTCCCAGGGTGCGGCCGAATTCAGTCCCGGAGTAGATGGTCACCTGATCAGCTTCCTGGCGGGGGGTGGAGAGGTCGCTCTGCCCCGGTCGCCGCCGGGACAGTTGCGGCTGGATGTCCGCCTCGGTCAATTCCATCCCGGAAGGGCAGCCGTCGACAATGGCGCCGACGCCTTTGCAATGTGATTCCCCAAAAGTTGTCACCCTATAAAGGGTTCCCAGCGTGCTGGACATGGTGTTACTCCTTTGTGCCTTTGCGGTTCGTGTCTTTTTATTCGGGTCGGCGGCCGTTTTGTCGACTGTTCAAATTATTTTTTGGAGCCCGGAAGCAGGGCAGCGAAATCCGGGGCATCCTGCCCCCGCCCCATTATTTCCCCGAGAACCTATTCATATACCATGCGGCCGCCTTATCGAGGCCGGCGCGAACCGAGTATTCCGGCTGGTAACCCAGCAGTTGAGCTGCCTTGGAAATATCAGCCAGCGAATGGCGGACATCGCCGGCGCGGAAATCGCGATAGACTGGTGCAGCGTCCGCCGCGGCTGGAATCCGCTCGGCCACTCTTTCCTGGATAAGCCGGTACAGTTCATTGAGGCTGGTGCGTTCACCAAAGGCGACATTGTAGACCTGATCGGCGGCCTCGTCATCGGCGGTGGCGGCCATGATGTTGGCTTGGACGCAGTTGTCGATGAAGCAGAAATCGCGGCTGGTTTCGCCGTCGCCGTTGATAAAGACCGGCTCGCCCTTGAGCAGACCGGCAAACCATTTGGGGATAACGGCAGCATAGGCGCCGTCCGGGTCCTGACGCTGGCCGAAGATGTTGAAGTAGCGCAAGCCGATGGTTTTGCAGCCGTAGGTGCGGGCAAAGACGCTCGCGTAGAGTTCATTGACCAGCTTGGTCACCGCATAGGGTGAAAGCGGATTGCCGATCCGGTCCTCGACCTTAGGCAGGCCGGGATGATCGCCATAGGTCGAGCTGGAGGCGGCGTAGACCATCCGTCGCACCTTGGCGTCTCGTGCAGCCACCAGCATATTGAGAAAACCGCTGATGTTGTTTTCGTTGGTGGTGATCGGATCTTCGATCGAGCGCGGCACCGAACCGAGCGCCGCCTGATGGAGGACATAGTCAGCCCCGGTGCAGGCCTTACGGCAGGCTTCCAGATCGCGGATGTCGCCCCGGATAAAACAGAACCGTTGCCAGGCGTCCGCACCGACCCGGCCCTCGACCTCGTCGAGATTGTGCTGATGGCCGGTGGAAAAATTATCAAGGCCCACCACCCGCTGGCCTAGGTCGAGCAGGGTTTCAAGCAAATTAGAGCCGATGAAGCCGGCGACGCCGGTCACCATCCAGGTGGCGGGCTGTTGCCGGAGATGGTCCCGGCGCTCCTGATACGCGTTCATTTTGTTTATTCCCCTGGCCTGTGATTTGTTGTACCTTGTGCCGCATCGCACCGGTGTGTCCGGTTGGATAATAGCCTTGACCGCAGTCAGCGTCAATGGAGATAACATCGCGAGCCAACACCCGTTCTTGCCATGCCGCTCATTCGGAAAATCATTCACGTTGACATGGACGCCTTTTTCGCCTCGGTCGAGCAGCGGGATCGGCCCGAACTCCAGGGGCTGCCGGTCATTGTCGGCGGCAATCCCCGGAGCCGGGGCGTGGTTGCGGCGTGCTCCTACGAGGCCCGTGCCTTCGGCATTCATTCGGCCATGCCTAGCGGCCAGGCCTATCAACTCTGCCCGCAGGCCGTTTTTCTCAAGCCCCGGATGGCACGCTACCAGGAGGTGTCGCGGCAGATCATGGCCCTGTTCCACCGCTACACCCACCTGGTGGAGCCGCTTTCCGTGGACGAGGCCTTTCTCGACGTCACCGACAATCTTCTCGATGAACCTTCGGCCACCCGGATCGCCCAAACCATCCGCACCGCCATCCAGGCTGCCACCGGTCTGACCGCCTCGGCTGGTGTCTCCTACAACAAATTTCTGGCCAAGATCGCCTCTGGCCACAACAAGCC
>JBBQCO010000169.1:0-5617 GCA_038318785.1 Desulfobulbales bacterium
ACACGGTTGCAGTTTACTCGGATGCCGACCGCAATGCCATGCATGTCAGGTATGCGGATGAGGCATATTATATCGGCGCCGTTGTGGGCTAGCGACACCTCGCCGGGGCGCGGCATCTGGCCGCCGCCGATCAGTCCGGCATCGGAGACCGTATGATGGGGTGAGCGGAAGGGGCGGGTCACCATGAGTGGGGTCTTTTCCGGCAGGAGTCCGGCGGTCGAGAAGACTTTGGTGGTCTCGATGGCCTCCTCTAGTGTCAAATCCGGAAGGATGGTCGGCAAACGGCGAGCCATCATCGTTTTACCGGTGCCTGGGATGCCGCTGAGCAATAAATTATGGCCACCGGCGGCGGCGATCTCCATGGCCCGTTTGGCATATTCCTGGCCCTTGACGTCAGCAAAATCAACCGGATAGTGGTCGTGCCGGGCAAACAGCTCGGCCGGGTCAATGGCCAAGGGGATGAGCTCGATCCTGCCGGCAAGAAACTCCACTGCCTGATCAAGCCGCTCGATTCCGTACACTTCAAGCCCCTGGACAATGGCAGCCTCGGCCGCATTGGCCGCTGGAACGAGAAAACGGCTGATCCCTTCCTGCCGGGCAGCCAGAGCCATGGGCAGCACGCCGGGCACTGGCCGGACCGATCCATCGAGCGAGAGTTCACCGGCAATGGCGGTTTGTTCGAGCAAACTGCTCTGAAGAATGGTGGCCGCCGCCAAAATACCCAGAGCAATGGGCAGGTCATAGCCAGTCCCCTCTTTCTTCACCGCCGCCGGCGCCAGATTGACCGTGATCCGCCGCTGCGGAAATTCATATCCTGAATTCTTGATGGCAGCCCTGACCCGGTCCTTGGCCTCGCGCACCGCCCCTTCCGCTAACCCCACGGTTGAGAACGAGGGCAGCCCTTGAGCCAAATCCACCTCCACCTGAACGGGAAGGCCGTCGACTCCGGAAACCGAGCAACTGATCACTTTGGCCAGCATTACTCCTCCTGGTACAGGGCGAGCATGGCCGGCGCATAGCCGCCATTTCTACGTTCGTAAATGTACAGAGGGGCGAGAATCTCGATCTGCTCACCGCCGTTTTTCACGGCCTCGACCAGCACCAGGCGGGCACTCCCGGCACCGGGGTAGGAATAAACCGGCTGCAGTCTTTTGGGGGTTAATCGCTGTTCGTGCAGGGCTGCCAGCAGGGTGTTGCTGCGCCGGGCTGGATAGACGAAAACCACCTTGCCCCGGTTTTTGATGGCAAAGGAGGCGGCCCGGACAAAATCTGTGATCTCCCCGCTCAATTCATGGCGGGCAAGGGCGGACTGATCATCCTGGTTGATTCGGCCGCTGTCTTTTTTACGGTAAGGCGGATTGCAGAGCACCAGATCAAAGGATTCCGGGGCCAGCAGCCTGGCAATGGTCCGGACATCGCCTCGAATGACACGAAATCTATCGGCAAAGCCATTGAGCCTGCCGTTTTCCTCGGCCAAGGCAGCCAAATCTTCCTGCATCTCCAGGCTGCTGACCATAATCTGCGGCTGACGGTGGGCCAGAATAAGGCCAATCACCCCGCAGCCGCAGCCGAGATCCAGCACCCGCTGCCCAGGTTTGGAGAGGGCAAAATGGGCTGCCAGCACCGCATCCACCGAAAAACGGTAGCCGTCCCGGTGTTGCCGGCAGATCAGCGCCCCAGAGAACAGGGTGTCGTCGGTCAGATCTGCAATGGATTGCTGTTTTTCCGGCAAAGAGTGGCTCCGCCTTAAAGAAGAGAGGGAACATGCGATGAGCTGGCAAAGCGGCGACTTTCCTGCTACAGTTGTCCGCTTTCGGCAAGGTGCTGGACAGCGCGATGAATCTGTTTACCATTTTAGCCTAACGGTGCGCAAGCCGCTTTTCGTAGGACCGCACCCCGACGCCTTCGGGGCGACACCCGACTCATCAACAAGGAGTAACGATGGATATTTTTATTCGAACCCATTTTTCCGGCGGCCACCATCTCCGCGCCTATCCCGGCAACTGCGAGAATCCCCACGGTCATAACTGGAAGGTCAAGGTGACCGTGCGGGCGGTGCAACTCGATCATCTCGGCATGGGCATTGATTTCAAGCAACTGAAAACAACAGTGAATACTGTGATCGATGAACTCGATCACCACGACCTCAATGAACATCCGGCTTTCCACACCATCAACCCCTCCTCCGAACATATCGCCATGTTCCTCTTTCGCAGCCTGAAGGAACCGCTGCACACCGAGCGATACAGCCTCTACAGCGTCGAGGTGCGGGAAACCGATTCCAGCGGCGTGGTCTATTACGGTGACTGAACCGCTGCGGGTCTCGGAACTCTTTTATTCGATCCAGGGCGAGTCGACCCGGGCCGGCCTTCCTTGCCTGTTCATCCGGCTGGCAGGCTGCAATCTGCGCTGTACCTACTGCGACGCCCGCTACACCTGGGAGGAGGCGGGCACCCCGATGCAAACGGCCGAGATCCTCGCCTGGGTCGAAGAGTATCCGGGAGTCATGGTGGAGATCACCGGGGGCGAGCCCCTGGCGCAGATCGGCGTCTTCCCATTGATGCAGGCCCTGATCGATGCTGACCGGCCGGTGCTGCTGGAAACCAACGGCAGTCTGCCTCTCGGCGGTGTGCCGGAGGGTGTCGGAATTATCATGGACATCAAATGCCCGGAGTCGGGCATGGCCGCCCACAATCTGCCATCCAATTACGCCCTCCTGAGGGAACGAAGCCGACGGGGCTGCCGGGATGAGATCAAATTCGTCCTTAGTTCCGAGGCGGATTTTCACTGGGCACGGGCAATGGTGGAACAGGAACAACTCACTGACTCGATGCCGGTCCTGTTCTCGCCGGTCCAGCCTCGGCTCGCCCCCGCCACCCTGGCTCAGTTGCTGCTGAACCACCGGTTGCCGGTCCGCCTGCAACTTCAACTCCACACCCTGCTCTGGCCGGACCGAACCAGGGGGGTCTGAGTTTTTCAAAAAAAGACTTTCAGCCGGAGCGGCTTCGTCCTATACTCCCAGAAACAATCATTTTAAAACTCTTTTCTCTTCTCACCCCGGAAGGATATCTGCATGCCCTCTTTGGACACCACTCGCATAGGAATTATCGGCCTTGGTTATGTCGGCTTGCCGCTGGCCGTAGAATTCAGCAAGAAGAAACCGACCGTCGGCTTTGATCTCAAGGCTGGCCGGATCGAGGAGCTCCGGCGGCATATCGATGTCACCCGCGAGGTCACCACCGAGGAACTGAGCCAAGCGGGCAACCTGCATTTCACCTCCGACATTGAGGAGTTGCGTCCCTGCACTGTCTATATCATTGCCGTCCCGACCCCTATTGACACCAACAAACGACCGGACTTCATTCCGCTGATCAGGGCTTCGGAGACCGTGGCCAAGGTGCTGAAAAAAGACGATGTGGTCATTTACGAGTCCACGGTCTATCCCGGTGCCACCGAGGAAGTCTGCGTGCCGATCCTGGAACGCGACTCCGGCTTGACCTTCAACCGAGATTTTTTTGCTGGTTACAGCCCGGAACGGATCAATCCCGGCGACCATGAACACCGGTTGCCGACCATCATGAAGGTGACCTCCGGTTCAACCCCGGAGATCGCTGATTTTGTCGACGCCTTGTACGGTTTGGTTATCACTGCCGGTACCTTCAAGGCCAGCTCGATCCGGGTGGCCGAGGCGGCCAAGGTCATCGAAAATACCCAACGCGACGTCAATATTGCCCTGATCAACGAACTGGCCCTGATTTTCAACCGGTTGGGCATCAATACCCTGGAGGTCTTGAAGGCGGCCGGCACCAAGTGGAATTTCCTGCCCTTTCGCCCCGGCCTGGTCGGTGGCCACTGCATCGGTGTTGACCCCTATTACCTGACCCACAAGGCCCAGGAGGTTGGCTACCATCCGGAGATGATCCTCGCCGGGCGCCGCCTCAACGACGACATGGGCCGCTATATCGCCTCGGAAACAGTCAAACTGATGTTGAAACGACGCATCCATGTGGCCGACGCCCATATCCTCATCCTTGGCCTCACCTTCAAGGAAAACTGTCCGGACCTGCGCAACACCCGGGTTATCGATATTATCGCCGAACTCAACACCTTTGGCGCCAGAGTCGAGGTGTACGATCCTTGGATCGACCAGGAGGAGGCCCACCGCCTCTACGGTGTCACCATGGTCGACCGGCTTCCGGAAAACCGCTATGATGCTGTAATCCTGGCCGTAGCCCACAGGGAATTTACTGAGCTGACAGTCGGGGATCTGCACAGGATGTGCAAACCCGCCGCCGTGATCTATGACGTCAAAAACATCCTGCCCCCGGAGGTGGTCGACGGCTGCCTCTAAGCGCTTGGAGTTGTACTCCACCACCGTTCGACATT
This sequence comes from Desulfobulbales bacterium, assembly GCA_038318785.1. GTDB lineage: Bacteria > Desulfobacterota > Desulfobulbia > Desulfobulbales > Desulfobulbaceae > Desulfobulbus. The sequence continues at coordinate 4,387 of JBBQCO010000169.1, forward strand.
TCGGTCTTGAAATCCACTGCGAGGACATCGGCTATCAACTCCTGGCAGTGGATACTTTGACAAATCTTGTATGCTGTCCCTCTTTCGCCCCAAAACATTGAGGCTGGTAAAAGCGGAACAGCCCTCACGGCAAGAGCAGCCACATTATTGATTTTTCGAGATTGCCAGCCAATTCATTTTCCTCAATAGCCTGCGATACTGTCAAAGACCAGATATTATGCAAATAATGCAAATTATAAACCGCAGAAGGAAGTGACATTGAAACCATTCAAAACGCTTTTCTTCTTCATTTCATTATTATTATTTCATGTTACCAATAATTCCGTGAATGCAGAAGCGATTACGGGAACCATCGATTCCGTGATCGAGGGTGATTCAATCACAATTATAAGTAAGGGTAAAGAAGTTGAAATCCGTTTGTTTGGCATTGACACCCCCGAAAAAACCCAGGCATTTGGTCAAAGTGCTAAGAATTTTACCGGGGCAATGGCTTCCAGAGGAGAGATTCGTGTAGAACCAATAAATAAAGATCAACAGGGTAAAATCGTGGCTCTAGTTTTTGTGAATGGAATCAACTTGAACGAACAAATAGTGGGCCAAGGTTTTGGATGGGTCTACCGGCAATACTGCAAAGAGAGTTACTGTGCCGACTGGTTGAAACTGGAATCGAATGCAAAAACTTCACAGAAAGGCTTGTGGGCAGATGCTAATCCAACCCCACCATGGGAATACCGAAAAAATCAGCGGAGTGGCGGTGCCAGCAATAGCCTCAATTTGACGGCTATTCCATCAGCCAGTGTCAAAATCGTACCCAGTGGACCAGCCGCATATCATGGAAACACAAAAGACCATGTTTTCCATAGTGCCGCCTGTAAGGATTTTAATTGCCCTACCTGCAAAGTCAATTTTCAATCAATATCGGACGCTCTTGACGCTGGCTATAAGCCGCATCGGGAATGCATTACAAAATAGTCAATAGTCGAATGCCACCAAGGTGATTCAAGAATAATCCGCTCCCAAGATTTTTATAGAAAAAGCTGAAAACAAAAAAGGGTAGCTGCCTTCTCGGCAACTACCCTTTTTTTGTTCATAAAAAAGGTGTTGAAAAGAACCAGCAATAACGACGAAAAAACAGTTGATTAAATTGAAAAAGCCTCTATTCTGGACAGAGTTTTCCCGCTAAAAAAAACACATCCAAAACGAGGCTTTATGCATCACAAGAATATCAGGG
>JBBQCO010000170.1:0-5531 GCA_038318785.1 Desulfobulbales bacterium
CATTGGGCGGGGTCTCCTCGGTCACCACCGCGCCAAACGGGCAGGCCGCCTGCGAACTGGCGAAGAAAAACCGTTTCGCACCCAGCTCTTTAGCCAGATCGAGCATGTTTCTTGTCCCCCACACATTGGTGCGGACATATTCGGCGTGTTCCCGGTTGGTAAAATCGTAGTATCCGGCCAGGTTGACCACATAATCAACCCCACCGTAATCCCGTAACCGTTGCGCAAATCCCAGCACCTTGTCCCGGTCGGCGATATCCACCTGGATCCAGCGCAGATTGGCTTCCGGCTGCACTCCGGCCTCCTCCATGGAGCGCCGGGCTATGCAAAAAAGGCGATACCTGCTGGCTGCGGCCTTAATGAAATTACGTCCGACAAAGCCGGAGGCACCGGTCAGTATCAATCCTGGTAACGCATTGTCCATAGTCCTCTCTCCGAGAATGCTTGCTGCTTTCTATCCGGCTATGCTTCCGGCAAAGATGCCTGCCTGCTATGGTTAGTGGAACAAAACCAATCTGTCAAGAATGAGAACGTCGCTGTTCAGGCTTCTGGCAGTAGAACTGCGGATTGTGGTGTTTTTTTTGGTGGCTTGGTGTAGTACATGGGGCATGCATTCCACCTTCCCTTCCCGACCTAAAAACCACAACACCTCGATGAACGCAAGGGGACAAGCGCGTCTGGTGGTCCTGGGGGGCGGCGCTGCCGGCCTGATGGCCGCCGGCCAGGCCGCTCTCCTTGGGGCGGATGTGGTTGTCCTGGAAAAAATGCAGCAGCCGGGCCGCAAACTCTGCATCACCGGCAAGGGCCGCTGTAACCTGACCAACGTCGCCCCCCTGGCCGAATTCCTTGGCCATTTTGGCCCGACCGGCCCCTTTCTTCGCCAGGCCTTTCATCGCTTTTTCACCCCGGAACTCCTCGAATTTTTTCAGGAACTGAGACTTCCCGTGGTCACCGAACGTGGTGGCCGCGTCTTTCCCGCCTCGGGCAAGGCCCCGGATGTGTTGGCGGTGTTCGAGCAATGGCTGGGGCGCTGCGGGGTGACCATCCGCACCGGGACAACGGTTGATCATCTGCATATCGAAAACGGTGTCCTCACCGGAGTTTCTTGCGCCGGTGCCACCATCGCCTGCGACGCGCTCATCTTGGCCGCTGGCGGCGCTTCCTATCCACTCACCGGCTCGACCGGCGACGGGTACCGGTTGGCCGAGCAAGCGGGTCATCGAATCGTCCCGATCCGCCCGACCCTGGTGCCTCTGATCACCGGGGGCAGCTGTGCGGCCCGGATGGAAGGCCTGCAACTGCGCAATATCCTGGTGCGATTGTTTGTTGACGGCAAGAAGCGGGCCGAGGCCTTTGGCGAGCTGACCTTCATGGAGTTCGGCCTGAGTGGTCCGGTGATCCTGACCCTCAGCGGGCGGATTGTCGATGCCTTGCACGAGGGCCGGGAGGTCGAGTTGCTGCTGGATCTCAAGCCCGCCCTCGACGAGAAAAAACTCGATGCCCGTCTGCTGCGCGATCTTGAACAACGCCGACTTGAGCCTCTTGCCGATTTCCTGCGCGGCCTGCTGCCCAAGGTGATGGTGGCCGTGGCCCTGGAAGAGATCGCGCTGCCCGCCGAACGCCTTGCCGGAACCATCCGCACCGAAGAACGCAAACGCCTGCGTCACTGGCTGAAGAATTTCCGTTTACAAATCATCGGCCACCGCCCGCTGGCCGAGGCCATCGTCACCGCCGGCGGCGTTGACACCCGCGAGGTCGATCCCCGCACCATGGAATCCCGCCTGGTGCGGGGTCTTTATTTTGCCGGTGAGGTGCTCGACCTCCAGGCGGACACCGGCGGCTATAACCTCCAGGCCGCCTTTTCCACCGGCTGGATGGCCGGACGCGCAGCGGCCGCCCGCCTCAGCTCTCACGCCGAGGAGTAAGATGTTTCTCCCCGCCACTCGAGAAGAAATGGCCCAATTGGGTTGGGATGCGCTTGACGTCATTCTGGTCACCGGCGACGCCTACATTGACTCGCCCTTTATCGGCGTGGCGGTGATCGGCAAGATCCTGGCCCAGCACGGTTTCCGGGTCGGCATCATCGCCCAGCCCGATCTCCTGTCGGAGCGCGACATCACCCGTCTCGGCGAACCTGCACTTTTTTGGGGCATCACCGGCGGCTCGATCGATTCCATGGTCGCCAATCGCACCGCATCAAACCGCAAACGCAAAACCGATGACTACACCCCCGGCGGCCTCAACACCCGTCGTCCGGACCGAGCGGTGATCGCCTACGCCAACCTGATCCGTCAGCATTTCAAAGGGACCGTTCCCCTGGTGCTGGGCGGCATTGAGGCCAGCCTGCGTCGTATCGCCCACTACGATGCCTGGGACAATCGGGTGCGCCGCTCGATCCTCTTTGACGCCAAGGCCGACTACCTGCTCTACGGCATGGCGGACCGGAGCGTGGTCCAGCTGGCCCAGGCCTTGGCGGCCGGACAATCGCCGCTCTCGATTCGCGGCCTCTGTCATGCAGCCGCCACCCCGCCGGAAGGGGCTCTAATGCTGCCCGCCTACCAGACGACTGCGGCGAATAAAAAGGCCTTCATCTCGATGTTCCGGACCTTTTACGACAACAACGATCCGGTGACGGCCCAAGCCTTGGTCCAACAGCAGGACAGCCGCTTTCTTGTCCACAACCCGCCGCAGCCACCGCTATCCACTGAGGAACTCGATGCGATCCACAGCCTGGAGTTCGAGCGCGATCTCCATCCCCGGGACCGGCAGGCCGGCCGGGTTGCAGCCCTGGATACCATCCGGTTCGCCCTGACCACCCACCGGGGCTGTTACGGCGAGTGTCATTTCTGCGCCATCGCCGTACACCAGGGGCGAACCATCCAGAGTCGAAGCGTCGAATCGATTGTGCGGGAGGCCAAAGTGCTTGCCGCCCATCCGGCCTTCAAGGGCACCATCGCCGACGTCGGCGGCCCGACCGCGAACATGTACGGGTTTGAGTGCACCAAAAAACTCACCAAAGGCGCCTGCCACGACAAACGCTGCCTGTTCCCCTCGGTCTGTCCCAGTCTTAAGGTCGATCACGGGCCGCTCATGGCTCTGCTGCAACGGCTGCGAGCCATCAATACCATTAAAAAAATTGTCGTGGCCTCGGGCCTCCGCTACGATATGATCCTGGCTGACCGCAAAAACGGTCTCAACTACCTGCGTGAGGTCATTCGCCATCATGTCTCTGGACAGATGAAGATCGCGCCGGAACACAGCGACGCCGGGGTGTTGGCGGCCATGGGCAAACCGGGAGCGGACGGCCTCGTGCAATTTCGCCAGTTGTTCAACCGTCTGACCAAGGAGGAGGGGTTGGAACAATTCCTCACCTATTACCTGATTGCCGCTCATCCGGGCTGCACCCAGGCGGCCATGGAAGAATTGCGTTCTTTCTGCCAAAAGGAACTGCATCTCCTGCCCCGGCAGGTGCAACTGTTCACTCCCACCCCCTGCACCTGGTCGACCCTGATGTACTGGACCGAGACCGACCCCTTCCCCAACACACCCTGTTTCGTCGAGAAAAGCGAAGCGGGCCGGGAACGGCAGAAGGCGGCGATCGTCGGGCCAAACAAAGGCCTAGGAGCCAACCGTTCCCCCGCCCTCCAGAAAAGAAGAAAGAAATGATCCTCCCGCCTTCCTGGTCCGAGAAAACGACGGCCTGCTCCGCCGTTACTCTCGAGGTTTGTGCCCTCCCGGAAAAGAGTTCCCTGGTTGCCCCTTGCGGCAGATACTCCATGCAATCTTCAGCGGTTTATCGTATATAACCCGACACAACCGGCTGTTTTCCCGTTCCGGATTCTCAGCCCGCCCCCATGTTCTTTTCCGCGAACCACAAGCAATGACATCTTTAGGAACAACAAAGCAGGCGCAAGCCACTGCCTCCTCGGACGAGGCCGGAAACTGGTTTCCGGAAAATTTGGCGCAGATCACAGGCAGGCTCACTGCCATCGCCGCGCAATCAGCGACAGCGACACCGGTGGCAGTGTTTGATTTCGACAACACCTGCATCTTCCGCGATGTGGGGCAGGCGGTGTTCCGCTATCAGGTGCAGCACCTGCGCTACCGTCTGACCCCGGAACAGCTGGCCGCCATCCTGCCCAAGACCGGAGGCGCACTGGCTGGCCGGCCGATGGCACTCCTCACTATCGCCTTGGTTGATGCATATCGGGCACTTTACCCCCTGATTGCCGCCGGCAAGCAGGAGGAGGCGCAACGCCGGCCGGAGTGCCAGCTGTTCGCTGTACTCTTGCTCTGGATTACCGACAAGGCCCGCAAGGACGAGCACCTGGGACCGCGTTTTGTGCTGCCGTTCATGGGCAAGTTGCTGGCCGGGTTTTCCACTGCCGAATTGCGGCATCTGGCTGTTGAAGTGGTGCAGGCGGTCTGCAGGGAACCGCTGCGGGAGGAGACCTTGACGGTGGCGGCCCCGGAGCCGATTGGCCGAATCGAGGCGAGTTATCCTCTGGGCCTCCATGCCCACCCGGAGATGCTGGCCCTGATGCACAGTCTGGCGAGTCTGGGGATAGAGCGATACGTGATTTCGGCGAGCACCGAATGGCTGGTGGAAGGGGCCGCAACCCTGCTGGGATTCCCGGTGGACGCGGACCACATTTTCGGCATCCGGGTCCGTCTTGATGAAAGCGAAGTGCTCACCATCGACGATCCCGCCGCCTATCCCGTCACCTTCCGCGAGGGCAAGGCCGAGATTGTCGGGAAATGGATCAGCGGCAGACCGGTGCTGGTTGCCGGCGACGCCGATACCGATTTTGAGATGCTCACCCTGCCCGGTGTGGACATCCGTCTGCTGATCAATCGGCGGCAACGCGGTCTGATCAGCAGCCTGTACCAGGACCCTCGCGTTCTCCTCCAGGGGCTGGACCTGAGCAGCGGCCGCTTCCGGCCCTCGCGTGAGTCGATCGGCGATTGAAGCGGCTCGCGCTCTCTCCCGGGGGTGAAAAAAAAAGCAGAGCCGCTTGGCCCTGCTCTCAGTCTTCCGGATTTGGGGAAAATTCAATCTTTCGATTTTTCGGCAGCCTTTGCCAATAGAAATAAACCGATGCCGAAGAAAAGCATGCTCTCCGATTCAGGTATCTGTACATGGGCAAAGAAGGCAGGGCCTGCAACAGCGCTTGTAATTGTTCCAAGCATCATGACGGCTGCAAAAATAACGGATAACTTTCTCATCTCGATGCCTCTTTTGGTTGGGTTGAACTCTTGTAGATGAGTTAGCAACAACCGGGCCATTTTATACGAGAAGGCGTCGTGAATAATTTAATGTGAAATCAGTATGTTAAAAAACGGCCATTTTTTTCAAGCACGCTGCCTCTTTCTTTATTCCACTTTTCAGAAAAAAAAATCCGTAAAATAGGAAATGTGACCCTGCGATTCGAGGGCCACGGAAATGGGCCGTCTTTCAACTCCAACCTTTGTCATGTTTTGACGATCGCGTGTCCGCGCCTTTTTGACCACACCTGAGCTGGAATGGGCCA
>JBBQCO010000171.1:0-5430 GCA_038318785.1 Desulfobulbales bacterium
CTTGACGGCCGGTGCTGTACTGTTGGCAATGCTGTTGCCCAATCCGGTGGGCTCGCGTCGAGGTTGAGCGCTTGCTGGTAATGTTTCAGCCGGAACCTGGAAAGAGAGAGTGGCGCCAATGTTGGCCCTTGCCCGAAAGGAACGGCCCCGATTTTTAATCCTGAAAGGCAATTGTAAGGATTGTCACAGATAACCTCATTATAATATTGACAATTATCGACAGGTTCGATAGCGTGATCCGAGCCTGTTTTAGGGGAAGATTTGTCTCACGCTGAGAGGAGCACTATGGCATTATTCGCATACGAGGCAAAGGATCTGTTTCAATGGCTCACCACCCGCGCGGACATGGTGGTGGTCGACGTCAGAAACGCCAAGGATTTTGGTCGTTTTCATGTTGAAAGCCCCCAGCCGTTCACCCTGATCAACATCTCCTACTACGATTTTATGGAGAACGAGGAGGAATCGGTGGCGCGCGTGCCGAAAGGCAGCAGGGTCCGCATCATCTGCGCCAAGGAAGGATCGGCTCGCTATGTGGCCGAGATATTTGAAAGACACGGTTATGATGTCGGGTATCTCGTCGGCGGCATTAAAACCTGGGGTAACCTGTTGGTTCCCAAATTGGTGGCCAAAGCTAACGATTACGAGCTTTTTCAGTTTATCCGGCCAGGCAAGGCCTCGTGCAGCTACGGCCTGATCAGCGGCAAGGAGATGATGCTCTTTGATCCTTCCCGCAATCTCGAGTTTTACTTTGGATTTGCGGCGGAGAAGGGCTGCATCATCATCAAGACCTTTGAGACGCATCTTCAGGCGGACTATATCGCCGGCAGCCGGGACATCGCCAAACGCTCCGGGGCTGTCTTTTATGCCAACGATGGTGATTTCAAGACCTCCAAAAATCCCTACACCCCCCTGCAGGACGGCGAGATCCACGGATTCAGTCTCGGCGGCCCCAAGGTACGGGTGCTGTTCACCCCCGGCCACACCCCCGGTTCCACCTCCTATGTCATCGACGAGCGTTTTATTGTCTCCGGCGACATGATTTTCATCAACTCGGTGGGGCGGCCCGATCTGGGCGGCAAAGCCGAGGAATGGGCCGGGATGCTGTTTGATTCCATTCAGATGGTCAAGCAACTTGATCAGGGGCTCCTGGTTTTACCCGGTCATTACATCGATTGGGAGGAGGCCAACGAGGAGCTGGTCTTTACCCGCACCCTTGGCGAAGTTCTGGAACGGAACAAAAATATCTACGATATTGATAACCTGGCCGCTTTTTTCGGGTTTATCAGGGAAAATATGCGGCCGCAGCCCGAGGAATACGCCGTTATCCGTTTGGTCAACGCCAACCTCCGCGAGGAGGAGATGGAGCGCCAGGAAGAACTGGATCTGGGCAAGAACGAATGCGCTGCCTCGGCTTACGCCAAAGCACAGGAAGCTCAGGGTGCTTGAGTGTGACTGCATGTTCCATCATAATTTTAAGGTTGTCGGCCGGCGTTCACAGCGCGGCCGATCTTTTTTGTTCCCCTTTTTATAGGAGGCTTATGAATCCTACACGTGTCTTTTCTCCCCTGTGGAAAGGTCTGCTTGTATTCTCGATGTTGACATTTGCCGGCGATTTGTCCGCTCAATCCGCGACCGGTGTTGCCCTACCCACGACCCCAAAGTCGGAAAACCTGATGGCGCAAGCCAAGCCGAAGATCCAGCAGGAGCTGCAGGCCAAGGGTTTTGCCGTTGGCCAGCCGATTTTTGTCCGTATTTTTAAGATTCCAGGCACCCTTGAGCTGTGGATGAACAAAGGAAGGGGCTTTGAGCTGTTCAAGTCCTATCGAGTCTGCAACTACTCCGGCTTTCCCGGACCCAAGGTTAACGAGGGCGATTGGCAGGCTCCGGAAGGATTCTACACTGTTTCCGCCGAGCAGATGAACCCCAAATCTTCCTACCATCTGGCTTTTGATATTGGGTATCCCAACGAACTTGATGTGGCAAAAAACCGCACCGGTGGGCTGATCATGGTGCACGGCGACTGCCAATCCGTCGGCTGTTTCGCCATGACCAACGGCCGCATCGAAGAGATCTACCTGCTGGCGCATGAGGCCTTAAAACAGGGACAGGAGCGTTTTGCCGTTCACGTCTTTCCTTTTGCGCTGACCCCGTTGAATATGAAAAAATACGCTGTCTCACCCTGGATTAAATTTTGGCAGAGTCTGGAGCCGGGCTATGCTGCCTTCGAGCAATCCAAGCAGGTGCCGGAAGTAGCAGTGCAAAACGGTGAATACGTGGTCACATCGCGTGCCCCGAGACTGGCGATGAAGCAATCTTTTGAGCAGGGACGTTAAGCATGGATGCCTCCGAACAACGCCGGTCGCAACGGATTCGTTTCACCAGCAAGGCGATTCTCCGTTACGGGCACGACTTGTCCTTGGAGGCAAAAGTCGATACCCGTAACATCAGTCTCCATGGAATTTTTCTGGAGACCGACACCCGCATTGCACTCAACACCTCCTGCGACATCGAAATCCATCTGAGCGGAGCAACCAGTATCATGGATTTTCGTGCCCAGGGCATGATTCAACGCCACGATCCGGCCGGTATGGCTGTTACCTTTACCCATCTCGACCCGGACAGTTATCTCCATATTCTCAATCTGGTCAAGCTCCACGAAGCAGGCAAGTAGGGTAGGTCTGTCGTCTCCCTGCTTGCCTGCAGCTGCATCGTCTAGAATCCTCCGGCTTCATTTCCTCTTTTTGTTGTGCTCGTGGTCACCACCCGAGCACTTCGTCGTCCCCCATCGGGAAAATCCATGCCCAGTTCGATGACCGTTGAAATACTTGCCGTTGGCAATGAGCTTCTCAGGGGTGAAATCCAGGATACCAACACCCACTGGATCTGCCGATCGATCAACAGCCGTGGCGGACGGGTGGCGCGGGCAACCATGCTGCCGGATATCGAAGAGGTGATAGCCGAGGCTGTCCGTTCAGCGATAGCGCGGGGCGTGGCAATGGTGTTTGTCTCCGGCGGCCTTGGACCGACCGACGATGATTTGACCCTGGCCGCAGTGGCCAAGGGCGCGGGGGTAGAGCTTGCCTTGAATACAACCGCACGGCAGATGGTCAGGGAGCGCTATGACGATTTTCATGCCCGGGGCATACTGGCCGAGGGTGGGCTCAATCCATTCCGGGAGAAGATGGCCTGGCTGCCGGTGGGCGCACAACCCCTGCACAATCCGGTGGGCACCGCTCCCGGCGTCCTGCTGTCTGTCGGCAAAACGACCCTCATCTGTCTGCCGGGGGTACCGCCTGAGTTGGAGGGCATCATCAGTCATTCCCTTGCCGATTGTCTCACCCGGACCTTTGGCAAGGGCGGTTCGTTTGCCCGGACTCTCACCGTGCGCTGCAACGACGAATCGATCATGGTTCCGGCGCTCAGTCAGGTGGTTGCCCTTTATCCGCAGGTGTACATCAAGTCACTGGCACGGGTTTTGGGCGGAATTCCGGAGTTGGATATTCTTTTCACCAGCACCGGCAGCGAGGGTGCAGAACGGAAAACTTTGGTCGACGCCGCCTTTGAACATTTGCGGCAGGGTTTAACGGCCCTTGGCATTGTTCACTGGGAAAAGGGACGGGCAGGGGATGGTTTTGGGGGCGTTTAACTGATCGGGTCTGAGCGGCGCAAAGCCACATCGTTCTTCGAAATTACCCCGGTAAAGGCTCTTCGGATTCCATCTGGTGGCGTAGAAAACTGCGAGCAGCCAACGGCAGCAGCAGGGCAAAGGCGCAGGCGAGCGCAAGAAAAGCGGTCTGCAATCCCCGCGCGTCGCTCACCCAGCCGACCAGGGGGCCACTGACCACATACCCCAGCCGAAAAAGCAGATTGTGCAAGCTGAGGATACTTGCCCGCATGGACCTGGTCGAATGCTGCTGCAGAAAACTGCGCAGAATTGGTCCCTGGAGGCCGCGCATCGCGGTCAGCAGGAAGTAAAACAGAAAACTGCCCACCATTGAAGTCAGTCCCAAACCAGCGTATCCCGCGACAATCAATACCAAAAAGAGCAGGCACATTCGCCGCAGGCCAAGAACAGCCAGCACCTTGTGGCTCTGGTAGGCGCAGAGAGCGACCATCAGATTGGCCCCGGCCCAGACCGGCCCGAACCAGGCGACCGGTACCCCGCACTGTTGCATGAACGGCTGCACCAGCCAGACCGGATAAAAGGACGCTAGTCCCAGCAACATGCCCAAAAGCATGGTCGCGCGGAGCAGTTTTTTATCCACCAGCCCGTAGCGGCTGATGCGCAGTGCCTCGCTCAGATGGGAGGTGATCTTCGGCCCTTTTTCCGCCTTGGGCTCATGGAGCGACAGGGCCACCGCCAAGGCAATCCCCCAGACACCGATCTGCACCATAAAAGGGAGCAGGGGCGCGGTCACGTACATCAGTCCGGCACAGAGCGCACCGCCGGCCTCGCCGATTTGGGCCCAACCGGCCATCCGTCCGTCGCAGCGGGTGTAGAGTTCGATCCGTCCGCCGGCCCGCAGGGTTTCGTAGAGCAGGGCATTGTCCGAGCCGCTGATAAAGGCGTAGCAGATGCCGAGGAGCAATTCCGCTCCAATCACGTGCCAAAAGGTCTGGGCAAAGAGATAGGCTGTCCAGCCGCCGATGCCGAACAGGCAGGCAATGACCAAGGCAAGTCGATAGCCGAGCCGGTCGCTGACATAGCCGGAAGGATATTCCATCAGCAGGTTGGCGGCGGAAAAAAAGACGTTGACCAGCAGGATCTCCGAGAGCGACAGACCGATTTGGTCCTTCCAGAACACGGTGATAATCGCCATGGGGAAGAGCATCATCTTCAGGGCGGCGAAGATATTGAGTTTGAGGATGTTGCTAGTCATGGGCGGGGAGGAATGGAGAGCGGAGCTGATACGAGAGGTCTGCCGGCTCTTTGGTTAGGGGGACTCAGTACTGTCCGATTCAGTCTTTTGTACTAGGCACTGCGCGGCCATTCTTCCTTTTCGCAGTGGAAAAGCTGGGTGCAACCTACCCGCCACTGCATCCCGAATCGTCCCGAAAAAGAGAAATCTGATCCCCCCCAAGCAGGATATATTCCTACAAAAAAAGCCGGGTCCATGGACCCGGCTTTTTTTGTATCTTCGATATTACAACACAATCAGAGCTTGCTGAGGATATTCTGGGTGTCGGCAATCTCCTCGGCGGTGACGCTTTGGCGGACCCGTTCCATCCGTTGCATGGTTTCGGCAAAACGGATGCCCTCGGCGGCACTGATCCATTCCAGCTGCAGCCGTTCCGGACGCAGGCCGATCTTCTCCATCTTCTTGTGGATCCGGGCCACGCGTTTTTCGGTCCAGTGGTTGGCGTCGATGTAGTGGCAGTCGCCGATATGACAGCCGCTGATCAACACCACCGGGGCGCCCTTGCGGAAAC
>JBBQCO010000172.1:0-5420 GCA_038318785.1 Desulfobulbales bacterium
CCATCTGGGCATTCCGCAGGCGGACGTCATGGCGTTGGCCGGCCACGGCCAAGGCCTCCTGCAGATTGTGGGCCGTGCCGTTGGCCGGTTGCCGCAACCCCAGTTTCTGCAGGAACTGCTGAAACCGTTTGCGGTCCTCAGCCCGGTCTATGGCGTCCGGCGGGGTGCCGATGATCGGTACCCCCACCCTGGCCAGTGGCACCGCTAGGTTGAGCGGGGTCTGACCGCCGAATTGGACAATCACGCCGTCCGGCCGTTCCCGCTCAATGATGTTCAGGACATCCTCACGGGTCAGCGGCTCAAAGTAGAGCTTATCCGAGGTGTCGTAGTCGGTGGACACGGTCTCCGGGTTGGAGTTGACCATGATCGACTCAACGCCGATCTCGCGCAGGGCAAAGGAGGCGTGGACGCAGCAGTAATCAAACTCGATACCCTGCCCAATCCGGTTGGGACCGCCGCCAAGAATCATAATCTTCTTGCGGTCGGTCCGCTTGGCTTCGTCCTCCTGCTCATACGTGGAGTAATAGTAGGGCGTGTAGGACTCGAACTCGGCGGCGCAGGTGTCCACCAGCTTGTAGGTCGGCTCCAGACCAAGTTTGATGCGCAACGCGCGGATATCGTCCTCCGAGGTGCCAGTCAGGTTGGCCACCTGGACATCGGAAAAACCGTGCTGCTTGACATCAAAGAGATAATCGCGGTCCAGGCCGACAAAACCGCGGTTCCGAATCTCTTCGCCCTTGTCCACCAGCTGCTTAAAATTATGCAGAAACCATGGATCGATCTGACTCAATTCGTAGATCCGCTCAATGCTCATCCCCCGACGCAGGGCCTCAAATATATGGCTGACCCGCTTCGAATTGGGCCGGTTCAGGCCTCGATCCAAATCGTCTTGATGCAGTCCGGTCATATCTTCTTTGCCGTCGAAGCCAAAGCCCATCCGCCCGACTTCCAGCGAACGCATCCCCTTCTGAAAGGCCTCTTTGAAGGTCCGGCCGATGGCCATGGTCTCGCCCACCGACTTCATCGCCGTGGTGAGGATATCCTCGGCCTCAGGAAATTTTTCAAAGGTCCAGCGCGGGATCTTGACCACGCAATAGTCGATGCTGGGTTCAAACGAGGCGTAGGTCTCGCGGGTGATGTCGTTTTTGATCTCGTCCAGGGTGTAGCCAACTGCCAGTTTGGCGGCAATCTTAGCAATGGGGAAGCCGGTGGCCTTGGAGGCGAGGGCCGAAGAGCGCGAGACCCGCGGATTCATCTCGATCACCATCAGCTCGCCGTTCACCGGGTTGACCGCGAACTGGACATTGGAGCCGCCGGTTTCCACCCCGATCTCCCGGATGATGGCAATCGCCGCGTCCCGCATCTCCTGGTATTCCCGGTCGCTCAGGGTCTGGGCCGGGGCCACGGTGATGGAATCGCCGGTATGCACGCCCATAGCGTCGATATTCTCGATTGAGCAGATAATAACGACATTGTCCTTGCGGTCGCGCATTACTTCCAGCTCATATTCCTTCCAGCCGAGCAGGGAGCGCTCCAGCATGACCTCGTTGGTCATGGAGAGGTCAATACCTGAGGTAGCCATCTGGATGAGCTCAGCGCGGTTATAGGCGACGCCGCCGCCGGTCCCGCCGAGGGTAAAGCTCGGGCGGACAATGATCGGAAAACCGATCTGCTCGGCGGCTGCCAGAACCTCTTCCAGGGTGTGGACAATAGCCGATTCCGGGACATTGAGACCGATCTTGCGCATGGCGTCGCGGAATTCCTCCCGTCCCTCGGCCTTGCGAATGACCGCAATATTAGCGGCCAGCAGTTCCACCCCATATTTTTCAAGGACACCCATCTCGGCGACCTTGATCGCGGTGTTGAGGCCGGTCTGACCACCCAGAGTGGGCAGCAGCGCATCGGGCCGCTCGCGCTCGATCACCTTGGCCACACATTCGGGCGTAATCGGCTCGATATAGGTCCGGTCTGCCAACCCGGGATCGGTCATGATGGTCGCCGGATTGGAATTGATCAGCACCACCTCGTAGCCTTCTTCCTTGAGGGCTTTGACCGCCTGCGCCCCGGAATAGTCGAACTCGCAGGCCTGGCTGATAATGATCGGCCCGGAGCCGATGATGAGTATTTTATGTATATCGGTGCGTTTTGGCATGTTCTCGCTTTGGGCGGAGCAATCAGCTCGCCTGCTCCATCAGTTGAATGAACCGGTCAAAAAGGTATTCGGCATCATGGGGACCGGGTGCATATTCGGGGTGGTATTGGACTGAAAAGGCCGGCCACTCGCGGTGACGCATGCCCTCCAGGCTGCCGTCGTTGAGATTGATATGGGTGACCTCGACATTGGCGGGCAGGCTGGCCGGGTCGACGCAAAAACCGTGGTTCTGCGAGGTAATCTCCACCTTGCCGGTGAGCAGATCCTTGACCGGTTGATTACCGCCACGGTGGCCGAATTTGAGTTTATAGGTGGTGCCGCCGTAGGCGAGGCCCAACATCTGATGGCCAAGGCAGATGCCAAAGATCGGCAATTGCCCCAGCAGCTTTTGAATATTACCGACCACGCCGCGCACCCCGGCCGGATCGCCAGGACCGTTGGAGAGAAAGACACCGTCCGGCTGCAGGGCCAGGACCTCCTCAGCGGAAGTGGTTGCCGGCACCACCAGCACCCGGCAGCCCTTGCTGGTCAGCAGGCGCAATTGATTATATTTGATACCAAAATCGTAGGCGATCACCTTGAAACGGCCATCAGCGCTTTCCGGGAATCCAGAACCAGGCACAGGTGCGCCTGCCTCCCAGCGGTAGCTTGTGGTGCTGCCGACCCGTTCCACCATGTCGCGGCCGATTAGCCCCGCCCACTCACGGGCACGGCGAACCACGGAATCCTTGTCCATATCCTCGGTGGTGATCAAGGCCTTCATCGCTCCGGTGGTGCGGATCTTCCGGGTCAGCATCCGGGTATCGAGTCCTTCGACCCCGAGCACTCCGTAGTGCTTGAGGAAATCAGCCAGATTGCCGGTCGACCGGTAATTGCTTGGCTGCCCCTGATACTCGCGGACGAGAAAGGCGCGCGGATGCACGCCTGCCGACTCCATGTCCTCAGAATTCACTCCGTAGTTGCCGATCAGCGGGTAGGTCATGGTGACCAATTGGCCGGTATAGGAGGGATCAGTCAACACCTCCTGGTAGCCGCTCATGCTGGTGTTGAACACAATCTCCCCTACGGCCTCACCGGGGCCGGTAAAGGAACGCGCGGTCATCACCGTGCCGTCTTCAAGTCCGATTAATGCTTTCATTTTGCTCTATTTTCCTGGAGGTACAGAGAGAGTTATTGATCATGAGGTGGGCAGCGGGCGCTCTCCCGCAGATGCAGCAGCCACAATCGCTTTGCTTGAGCCGCTTCCCCCCAACGTTTTTCCATGCGAACAGGTGTTCGGAGTAGCGTTGCACTAGGGCCATTGCAGTCAGCACAATAAGCATGGCCGCAGGTGATGCCAATCAGCAACAGGAGAAAAACCTCGACCTCTCTTCAACATGAGGTCAACGTCTGACGCACGATCTCCACCTGCCTGGAGACCGCTCCCCGCTGCTGAGCCGCCACCTCGGCGGCGCGAGTGCAGGCAAGCGCGTAGTTTTCGGGTTTGTCCGCATGGGAGAGTATCAGAGCGGTCAACGCCGCGGCGTCGGCGACTTGGAATCCACCTCCCGCCCGGGTAAGCATCTCAGCCGCATCCCGGAAATCCTTCATATGGGGGCCAAAATAAACGGGCCGACCCCATCGGGCCGCCTCCATTATATTATGACCGCCTCGATCCACCAGACTACCGCCGCAGAAGATACAATCTCCGCCAGCGTACAGATCAGCAAGATCGCCCATACTGTCGACAACGATAATATTGGCATGACGGCCGTTCTCTGCCAGCGAGGAGAAGCGGTCAAAATTTGTCCCTGACCGAGCCAGAAGCGTCTCCACCGCCGTCAATCGTTCCAAGTGCCTGGGAGCAATGACCCAAACCGTTGGCCCCTGTGCAGCCAGCGCCCGGAAGACGTTCAGGAGTTGCTCTTCTTCTCCCTCATGGGTCGAACCGCAGAGAAAAACCCGCTCGGAGGTCACACGCAGTCGTCGCCGACTCGCCGACCGGATTTTGTCCGGCGATTGCACGGGCATGTCATATTTCAGGTTGCCGCAGACCTGGATGCGCTCTGCCGGCACCCCAAGGGCCTCATACCGGCGGCCATCGGCCTCGCTGATCACCGCAACGGTCCGGAAACCGGCCAGCAGGGAAGCTATATACCCCTGGATATGCCGGTAACGGTCGAACGATCGCTGTGAGAGCCGGCCGTTGAGCAGCAGC
Source organism: Desulfobulbales bacterium (assembly GCA_038318785.1). Lineage (GTDB taxonomy): Bacteria > Desulfobacterota > Desulfobulbia > Desulfobulbales > Desulfobulbaceae > Desulfobulbus. The sequence goes on from JBBQCO010000172.1 coordinate 4,350, forward strand.
AAGGGAATCTTGGCGTTTTTTATGTGGGTGAGCATGACCGGCCAGAGTTCGGTCTCAAGGCAAATATAACAATCCGGCCGCAACGCTTGCAGGGCTTGGCGCACCGCCTGCGGCAGGTCCAGCGGCGCCATCAGGCAGGAAACGACTTCCGGCATCCTGCTGCGGGCGAGCCGGTTTCCCTGCTCTGTCGTCGAAGTGACCACAATCCTCAAATCACTGCTGGCACCAAGCAATCCGGTGACGAGAACAATGGCCGCCTGCACCTCGCCCACCGAAGAGGCGTGCACCCAAAGGGTCTGGCTACCGGATCGATCAGCGATCACTTGCCGCGGATAGCGGCCAAGCCGCTGCGAAAACCCGTAGGCGAAACGACCGCCGAACGCCTCAACCAGGGGCCGAAGGAGCAACAACAGCAGATACACCCCGGTGCCAAGACCACTGTACAATTGGTGCAGCAATGATCCCTCGACTCTCCCGCGCGCTGGGTTCTTGTATGCAAAAAAATCTATTTATATAACCGGGAACCCCTCATTCAGTCAACCCTGTTTGCCGGAAGTGCGGCAACAAAATGCGCTGTCCCCGTTGGGTACTGACAAAACACCCCCCCTGATAACTGTTGCAACAAACGGTGGGAACCCCTATTGTCGACAATCGATGCCGACGGACAGCCGTTCTTCACCCTTTGAAAAACGTAGTGCGGCAGCAGCCCTTCAGCCTGAGTTGACAGCAACAATGCAGCATTCCCATCGACCAACCCTCTGGGCCCTCATGGCCGGCAACTTTGTCATCGGCACGGGCGTATTGGCCCCCGCAGGCTTGATCAGCGACCTGAGCCAGGCCTTTGCCGTCGATGCGGCAACCGTCGGCACACTTATCGCCTATGGCGGCGCCGTCCTCTGCATCGAGGCGCCGCTTCTTGCCTTCTTTACCAACAGGATGGATCGCCGCCGCCTGTTGGTCGGTGCCCTCCTGCTTTATGCAATCGGCCATTTCTGCTCGTCCCTTGTCTCCGATTTTCACGCCCTGCTCGTCATCCGATTGATCATGATCACCGCCGTCGCTGCTTTCACC
>JBBQCO010000173.1:0-5315 GCA_038318785.1 Desulfobulbales bacterium
TCACCCCTTTAACGATAAATGGCAGCGTGGTTGCAGCAATCACCGCCTGCATCTCGGCAAAGGTTTTGGGACCCACAGGCTGCCCTTTCATCGCCATGGTCACCAGCCCGGCGCCGTCAAGATCCATGCCCGTGGCCAAGACTCCCGCCTTTTCCGCAGCGCGGAGATGGCCGGCAACAACGTCCTGGGCCCGTGGCTTAATGATTGCGATAGTACCGCCCTTGTTCTCGGCCCCGGCCTTTAGTCCGCTGTCAAACATCCGAGGGTCGGCGCCGTCGCCGGTCATGCAGAGCGTTCCGGCGTTGATCGCACCGGCCACCATCTCGGCAATGAACTCCTCTTCGGTCATTTTTCCGCCCATGTTGTAGGAGGAGCCCGTGATGGGTGCAACCAGGATCGGCATGGAGAGCTTTTTGCCCCACAGCGCCCAGGTCAGGTCCGGTTCCTTGACGTTGTGCATGGTCCGCATATTCAATCGAACCCTGGCAAGGGCCTCCATGTTGGCCTTGAAGGCGCCGCCGGTTCCCACACCGCCCATCCCCGGCACTTCTCCGGCGCAAGCGCGGCCGTCGCATACCGGGCAGACCCGGCAAAAACCTTTGAGTTGTTCACGGGCTTGTTCCCGAACTGTCTTCATATCCATTTGAGTTTCCTTCTTGTTCGCTTCAAGCAACTGGCGCACCATAGGCAGCTGATTGTAACGCTGAAGCCGTTAAAATTTTGGCCAAAAGACAATCAAGGCCGTGTTTCCAAGACAACAAAGCCCACTGGAAGCGAGTCTCATCCAGTGCACGCGCATCTTGAGCAATGCAAATGTGGAGCAATCTATGCGCCCACCTCTGTGAGCCTTGTCGAACACTGTACGATCTAAATGACCACCACATAGCGCCCCGGGCTGAGAATACTCCCTTTCCCTCACTGCAGCAGACTCCAAACCATTTTGGTGGCGACCGCATAGAGAAAGAGGGCGAAAATCCGCTTGAGCATGTCGACCGGCAGGGCATGGGCCAACTTGGCACCCAGGGGGGCGGTAAAGACACTGGAGCAGACAATGCCGGCCAGGGCGGGCAGGTAAACAAAGCCGAGACTGTAGGCCGGCAGGCCGATACCGTGCAGATTGTTGACGATGTAGCCTAGCGCTCCGGCAATGGCGATGGGAAAACCGATGGCGGCCGAGGTGCCGACAGCCCGATGGGTCGCGACATTGCACCAGACCATGAAGGGCACGGAAAGAGAACCTCCGCCGATGCCGACCAGGGCAGAGGCCACGCCGATGGTCGAACCCACCCCGAACATGCCGGCGGTTCCGGGGAGATCACGCGAAGCTTTGGGTTTCTTGTTGAGCAGCATCTGGGTGGCGACGGTATAGAGAAAAACACAGAAAAAACCCTTGAGAAAACCGGAGGACAACCGCGAGGCCAGAAAGGTGCCGAGGAATGTGCCGATCAGAATGCCGGGAACAATCCGTCTGACAATATTCCAATCGACCGCGCCCCGCTTGTGATGGGACATAAAACTGGAGATCGAGGTGAAGATAATGCTGGCCAGTGAGGTTCCCAGAGCCAGATGCATGATCTGATCGGGCTGGATGCCCTGCTTGACAAAACAGAAAATCAGCATCGGCACAATCACTACTCCGCCACCCACGCCCAGGAGGCCGGCAAGAACCCCGGCGATCAATCCCACGGCCAGATACATCACCATAATTTCCAATGACATGACATTCTCCGCTTTGCCCTTGTGCCCCTTCTTGTTCCAGCAAGCGGGCCGCACAGAGGCAATGGTTGGTTATTGTTTCTGTTGTTCGCCGAAGATATGATCTTCAATCTCGGCAATATGGTTTTTCATAGCCAGGCACGCCGCCTCGGCATCCCTTGCCTCAAGGGCATCAATTATGCGCAGGTGCCCTTCCACCGAGGCGTGACGACGCTCGCTGCTCTGCAGCCAGGCTGACCGGCTTTCGTTGACGATCGACTGGATGGTGGTCATCACCTGGTCGATCACCCGATTTCCAGCGCCAACCGCGAGCAAACGGTGAAATTCGGCATCAAAGCTATCGTCTTCCCGGCCAGCCATCAGGGCGCGCTGTTGATCGCAGACCAGAATCTTCAGGCAATCAATGCTCTTCGGCTTGATCCGTTGCGCTGCCAGGGCGGCAATCTGCGGCTCTATCATCCCACGAAATTCGATAATATCGTGGAGAAAGTCGCTCTGCGCATTGAGCGCATCCATGATGGCATCGCCCGAAAAAGTGGCGTCGATGGTGGCCAGGAGATACGTCCCATCCCCCTGCCTGCTTTCGAGTATGCGCCGCTCGACCAGGGCCTGGAAAGCCTGGCGGAGACTGTTGCGTGAAACCCCGAAGCTCTCGGCTAGTTTGCGCTCCGGTGGCAACCGATCGCCCGGAGTCAACTCGCCGTTGCGAATCATCTCGCGAATCCGATCAATGATCGCCGTATAGGCATATTTCTTTTCTTCCCTGGATTCAACCGGCACCATCATGACCTCCCCCTTTTTTCAAATTGGTTCAACCAATAGTGCGAAAGACCGGTAATGTCAACGATATCCTGTGTATAATTCAAAAAAAGCCCATAATTGGTCAACCATTAGGAGGGAGCATATCTTTAACCAGCCTCTACCAGCTCATCTTCTCCCAGTCCAGAGGCGACAACAAAGAACAACAGAACGCGGTGATCATTCGTGCATGTTGAGGAACACGTACTTCTGATCGGCAATGCATTCTGCTGGTTGTCAGTGTATTGTACAAAGGTCTGGAGTGACAGTGGCACACTATGATATACAATGTAGAAAATGTCTCGATGCTCCAGCTCTTTTTCGAACATCGGCATTGTGTCGGTTTGACGGCAACCGCCAGTATTTTCGTGCAATGTCCTTACCGGACAATGCTGCGTAAATACAATAAAGTCATCTGCAGCAGTCAACTCTCAATCCTCACCCAACCGAGCTGAAACTTCGCAATCATGACTGATCCAATGAAGACCAAAACCGTGCTGGTGACCGGAGCAACCGGTTATATCGGTAGACGTCTGACCCACCGTCTGCTTGCAACATCTACACTCAAAGTTCGATTATTAGTGCGGAACAAAAACAAGGTCCAGGTGTCAATTGTTGACCAGGTTGAAATACAAGAGGGTTCAACCTTTGACAAAGAGTCTCTTGCCGTAGCCCTGACAGGGGTCGACACGGCATTTTACCTCATCCATTCCATGGGGGCCGCCGAGGATTACCGGAACCTGGACCAGGTCAGTGCCGAGAATTTCAGAGATGCCTGCATAGAGGCGGGTGTCCGGCGAATAATCTATCTCGGTGGACTCGGCGTGAAGGAGAGTGCCAGCAAACATCTCTTGAGCCGCATTGAGACAGGGGAAATTCTTTCAGCTAAACCCGATCGTATCGAGACGATTTGGTTGCGTGCGGCCGTGATTATCGGCTCTGGAAGTTCCAGTTTTGAAATTATCCGCAATCTTTGCCAGAAACTGCCGGCGATGATCACTCCTCGCTGGGTTCGGAGCCGTACGCAGCCCATCGGGGTTGATGATGTGCTTTCGTATCTGGAGGCGTCTGTAGAACTCCCGCACCAAGGGAACCTTGTCGTCGACATAGGCAGTGAAGAACTCAGTTTTCAGGAAATGATGCGGCAGGCCGCACAAGTCATGGGGCTGAAAAGATACCTTTTTCCCGTTCCTGTGCTCTCACCCCGCTTATCATCCTACTGGCTGATTCTCTTCACCCCTATCCCCTATAAACTCGCTGCCGCTCTCGTTGAGGGGCTCAAGAGTGAAACCGTGTTGCAAAATGATAACGCGGCGAAGCTGTATCCCGAGATTGCGCCTCTTTCGTTCAAACAGGCGGTTGCCGATGCGATCCGGGAACTCGAGCACAATCAAGTCCTCAGTCGGTGGTGTGACAGTACCGGACAGCAGGTGTGCGACATCAAGGATTTCGATAATCCTGCAGGAGCGATTTTAAGAGACATTCGGATTGTTCCTTTTAATAATGGTGAACGTCAGGAAGATGTCTTTCAATCGGCCTGTGCCGTAGGCGGTACCAATGGTTGGTTTAAGTACGATCTTCTCTGGCAACTACGGGGGGGTATCGATAAACTTGTCGGCGGCTATGGGCTCAATCGAGGCAGGCGGTTAAACCAGGAGCTTCGCGTCGGTGATGCGCTTGATTTCTGGAAGGTTGTTGATATCAAACCTGGAAAGAGACTGCTTCTCTATGCACAAATGAAATTACCGGGCGAGGGGTGGCTGGAGTTTGATGTGCAACCTGATCAACTCGTTCAGACGGCGCACTTCCTGCCTCGGGGTGTTCTGGGCAGGTTGTACTGGTATTTGATCATGCCACTGCATCATTTCGCATTGTATGATCTTGCCCGGACCATTGTCGCCAGCTCGACCAAATGAGAATGACAGGTCTCCATGGTGAACACAGTATTTGTGCAGTTACGCTGTTTTCCCGCCGGTAGATGAAACCCTGCCGATTGGGTGGTGTATAAGTCTTTTAAACGACTCTATTTTCATACTCTTTGAGGAGGAGCCCCATGCAAGCGCTACAAACTTTTTTACGTCTTGCCAAAAGAACACTTCTTTTCACCCTCCTGGTCGTGCAACCAATCAACGTTGTCGCTCTAACCGTCGAAGATGTTACTTTCCAAGAGAGCGTCAGCATTGATAACAAGCAGATCCCAATTCGAGGCGTAGCACTTCTGCGCTGGTTGAAAATCTTCAAGGTCTACGTGGCGGCTCTGTACCTGCCTGAAAACGGTTCTTCCCATAATGTCCTGGCCGATATCCCCAAGCGCCTTGAAATAAGCTATCTCGTCTCCATACCCGGACCAGATTTTGGCAAAGGGGCGGAAGCAATTCTGGAACGCAATAATAGTTCGAGCGAACTGGCTCGCTTGCGAAGCCGCATAGACAAACTCAATGCGGTGTACCGTGATGTCAAACCCGGAGATCGATATGCGTTGACCTACGTTCCGGGCCAAGGAACAGAGCTGAGCTACAATGGTCGGCCACTCATCACCATCGAGGGGGCAGATTTTGCCGCAGCATATTTTGGCATATGGTTGGGAAAAGATCCTATTGACCAGGAAATGCGTAGCCGACTGATCAGTGGAGGCTGAAAACCTGGGAAAAACTTCGGGAGATTATCATGCCACTTCGTTATCAATCATTGTGGTTGTTCTTTTGGGCGCTCATTGCCTTATTAACGACGAGTTGTACTTCGGTGCAACTCTCTGACTACGCCGACCAGAAACCTCAGTTCGACATGCAGGAATACTTCAA
>JBBQCO010000174.1:0-5236 GCA_038318785.1 Desulfobulbales bacterium
CGGAAGACCAGGAACTGGTCGCGGATGTAGTTGCCCAGCAGCATCGAGCGGGCGCCGCCGAGGATATCGGAGATGTAAAACATGCCAAGCGCCGGCAGAAAGACCAGCATGGTCCCGGCAATGATACCGGGCATGGTCAGAGGAACGGTGATCCGGCAAAAATTCTGCAGGCGGCTCGCGCCAAGATCTCTTCCCGCCTCCAGCAGTCGCGGGTCCACCGCTTTGAGGGCCGCGTACAGAGGCAGGATCATAAACGGCAACAGGGTGTAGACCAGACCGATGAAGACCGCCAGCGGCGTATACATCATCTGTAGCGGTTGGTCGATCAAGCCGACCCATAGGAGCAGACTATTGATAATGCCGTCGGCCTTGAGCATCATCACCAGAGCATAGGTGCGGATCAGGGAGTTGGTCCAGAAGGGGATCATCACCAGCAAGAGCAGCAGCGGCTGCACCCTGGTCCCAGCCTGCGCCAGGATGGCGGCAAAGGGGTAGCCTACTGTCAGGCAGAGCAGGGCGGCAATGGCGGCCAAGCCGATCGAATCGGCAGCCATGCCGAATACTGCCGGCGACAGCAGGTGAATATAGTTGGTCAGCGTCAGCCCTGGCTTGACCAGGGTTTCGGCGCCGCGCTCCAGCAAACTGGCTCCGAGCAGGATCAGGTAGGGGATCAGCGCCAACACCACTATCCAGGCACAGGTGGCGCCGATCAGCAGCCTGCGGAAGAGCGTGCCCTTATTCATGGGGCAGCACCACCTCCCAGCCCTCATGCCAGCCAAGGGCCACCGCATCACCTGGTTTGAAGTAGAGATTTTCGCTGTCATCGTCAAAGAATTCGGTGACCTGAACCCGGGCACCGCTTTCCAGGTTGATTTCCACATCGTAGGTGGCGCCGTGGTAGAAGACTCGTCGCACCGTGCCTTTGAGTCGGGCCTGCTGAAATTTAGCCGAGAGATCCTGCGATTCGGCCATGTCCTGCTCAAGTTCCAGGCGGAAGTCCTCGGGCCGGAGCAGAATATGGATCGGCTGGGCCAGGCTGAGCGGCCGGTTGCTCCTGAGGCTGACCGTTGCCCCTTCGACCAGGGCCTTGAAGGTCGAAGGCCCGGTCTGCTCCCGGATAATGCCGTCGAGCACATTGATGTCGCCGACAAACCGGGCGACATAGAGGTTGAGCGGCTCCTCGTAGATTTCCATGGGCGTGCCGATCTGCTCGATCCGCCCCTCCTGCATGACCACCACCCGGTCCGACAGGGCAAAGGCCTCGTCCTGATCGTGGGTGACGAGAATAAAGGTGATACCCAGGGTGCGCTGCAGCTGCTTCAACTCTTTTTGCATCAGCTTGCGCAGGCGGTGGTCCAGGGCGGACATCGGTTCGTCGAGAAGAAGAACACGGGGTTTGTTGACGATGGCTCGGGCAATGGCGACCCGTTGCTGCTGTCCGCCGGAGAGTTCAGCCGGTCGCCGTCGCTCCATCCCGGTGAGCTGTACCAGTTCCAGTGCCTGCTCCACGGAGACTGCTACTTCGGCTGCCGGTTTTTTCGCCATGCGCAGGCCAAAGGCCACATTGTCGAAAACCGTCATGTGGGGGAAAAGAGCGTAGTTTTGAAAAACGGTGTTCACTGCCCGTCCTTCCGGCGGCACCCGGTTCACATCCTGACCGTCGATCAGCAGCGACCCGTTGGTGCAGTGTTCAAAGCCGCCGATCAGGCGGAGCAGGGTGGTTTTGCCGCAACCCGAAGGGCTGAGCAGGGTGAGAAATTCGCCGTCAGTTACAGAAAGGGAAATGTCGGTCAGAGCCCGCTGATGGCCATAATCCTTGGAGACCTGATTCAGTTCAACGACCGTCGTGTTCAACCCGCATATCCCCCCAATAAAAATCGGCTTTCAAATGCAGATTGCCGGATGTCAATACATCTTCCGTTTGCCGAAATTCGACCCGATGACGTTGAAGCTGTTTTCAACAATGAACAGCGTGTGTTCATCAATTGTAAAGGCGATGCTTTCCAGGTTTTTTTACTGGAGCCCCCTTTGCCCTTGAGAAAGGGGGCGGCCTGATGCCCCTCCTCTTTGAACAGGAAAAGGATATAATCCAGGGAAACCGAAGAGATAAACATCAGGATGATCGAGGCAATGAAGATGTCCGGGGTGTAAAACGAACCGATCAGGCCAAAGAGAATGACGTGCCGGACCGGGGCGAAGAGCAGGCTGATTTTATAATCGAGGAGCAGGGCTGCGCCAAAGACCCCGCCGGTAATGAAGGCGTTGTGCACCACTGCCCCGTTGATCCCGATGGAAAAAATCACCGAACCCAAGGTAAGGAGCAGAATATTCCAGGCGACGGAATTGACAAGATTGTAGCGCTTCATTGCTCAGCCGTCGCCCTGTAACCGCTGGGGTTTTCATACATCAGCGATTATTGTGCAGGCAGCAAATAAGGGTTTTATATACCAGCTTTGCTGCTAGCAGGTGAGCATGAAGCCCGTTTTGTTGAGGAGCAAGGCCGGTAACGTCGAAACCGATGATCGTTTTTTCCCGGGCTACCATGCGGATGATATTATTGAGAGTATACCAGTCGAGTCCACCGGGTTCGGGCTTGGCCACGGCAGGCATACAGGCTGGATCAAGGACATCGAGGTTGATGGCCAGGTAGACTGTCTCGCTGAGCACATCAATGGCGTCCGCTGCTGCATTGAGACCATTGTTGTAGATGTCACGGGCAAAAACCAGGTTGTCGATGAGGATCTTGCCCTTTTCCGCCTTGACCATGCTGCGGATCCCGATGTGGGAGATCATGCATTTTTCCTTGATCCTCGCCATCACGTCGGGCTCCTCAGTGACGGGATCGAGCAGGTGGGGATGAGCGCCGAGATGGAGCACGCTGAGGTTATTGTCCTGACCGAGTGCGGCCCGGACCAAGCCTTCGCTGATCAGATGACTGCCACCGATGGCAGCGACCAGTTTGTTTTTCTTGAAATGAGGGCTGGTCTGATTGGCCAGCTCATCCATTACTTCCTGCAGGCTTTCCGGGCAGACCATCGGGTCCAGGGTGTGCAGATTCAGTTCGTTGAGGTCGGTGTTGGTTTCGACATCATAGGCGGAAAGCATCTGAGAAGCCTGGAGAATTACCTCGGGACCCTTGTTCATACCTGGGGTGCGGCCCGATCCCTTATATGGAATCGGAAGGATAACCGCTTTGGCTTGGTTATAAGGGGGCTTGGTTGCCGACAGATTGAGAAAATTCATTCTTCAACACCTCAAAAGAATAGATTCGTGTGAACAGCTAGCTGGGTGCCCGGTTGGTCGCGATTCGGCACGCCTTGATCAATCGTATTCCTCACCGTACCGCTCATCCGGTTCGTCGAGCTCGGCGTCGATGTCACCATCAAGCTGTTTAAGACGAAGAGGATCGAGCGAGCGAATCAGAAACTCGGCCTCGCAGTCATTACAGTAAACAATATCCTCTTCCTCGCAATAGCTATCAACGATGATGTCGCCACCGCAGACTGAGCACTCCGCAATCTGGCTATCATCTTCATCATTTTCTCTGTCAACCATGGTTCCGCCTAAAGAATGGGGTTATTGAAATCAGGCGTTGTCTTGTTTCCTTGATTTCGGGCAATCAACAGGGAATTCATTTTTCCGATCCCGAACAGCGGGTCGCGTGTCCTGTTGCCTCGTTGATGGAAATATAACCCACCCTCTCTGTCAATAAAAAAAATGAGTAAATCAGCGTAATAACTGCCCGCTGAGCCCTGTTTTCCGCTGGCAGGACCGGGAGGTGCAGGAAGTGCGGAAAAACTCAGCCCGGCTGTCGGTCATTACCCGACAGTCAAACCGGGAGCCACCTCTGGGTCGCCCAGTTGTCGCTGGGCCTGTTGGATGGAGTGGGCCTCGGTGTTGGCGCAGTGCGGAGAGGGTGTCATTACAGCCACTTTTTCTTCCGGAAGAGGGTCAGGAGTACCGCTGGAATTAAGAAAAAGAAGCCCCAGAGGATTGGGTAAGACCAGCGCCAGTGCAACTCCGGCATGTAGTCGAAATTCATGCCGTAGACCCCGGCAATAAAGGTCAGGGGGATGAAGATGGTGGCGAACACGGTCAACACTTTCATAATTTCGTTCATCCGGTTGCTGACGCTGGAGAGATAGATGTCAAGCATGCCGTTGATCAAATCCCGGTAGGAGTCCATAGTGTCGATCACTCGCAGGGTGTGGTCAAAGACGTCGCGGAAAAAAGGCAGGGTTTTTTCCTGGATGAGTGGGCTCTCGCTGCGCTGGACCGCAAGCAGCACCTCGCGCAACGGGAGGATCGCCTTACGGATGAACACCAGCTCGCGCTTGAGCATTTGGGTGGTGGCAAAGGTCTTGGGCCGGGGCCGGTCAAGCAGTTTGATCTCCAGGTCCTCGATCGCCTCTTCCAGGGTATCGGAGAGGGCGAAATAGTTATCCACCACCGCGTCCATTATCACATAGGTGAGGTAATCCGTTCCCATGGAACGGATGCGGCCCTTGGCATTGGCCAGCCGTTGGCGGAGGCTGTTGAACAGTCCATCCGTCGTCTCCCTGAAGGTGAAAAGAATATCGGCAAACACCAGGAGGGAAACCTGTTCATGGCGGACAGCCAGGGCCTCGGTGGAGCTCAGGGTTTTGACGACCAGGAAAAGGTAGTCGTCGTCTTCTTCAAATTTTGGCCGCTGATGGGTGTTGAGGATATCTTCGAGCACCAGCGGGTGGACGGTGAACTGGTGGCCGATGGCCTCGATCATCTCAATAATGTCAAGCCCTTCGCAGTGGACCCAGAGAGTCGCTCCAGGATTACGGTGCTGAAGAATGTCGTCAATGGTTACGACCTGGAATTCCTCAAAATGATCGGTGCTGTAACTGATCAGGGTGATACGGCCTGCCGCGGCCGGTTCCTTGCCGACATGGACCAGGGTGCCTGGTGGCAGGCCCGCTTTTTCGGATGGATAATTGAGAGATTCGGCCATGCGCTCCTCCTTGGATTGCGATGGACAGCGGGTTAGTTTTCTGGCTGTGTTGGAGCGGCAAGGAAGCGGGCCACGATCAAATCGGCAATCTCCCGGCTCTGGTCAAGCCGGTAGCGCAGGCCGCCCGCGAGTTGCAGATCGGTGGCCACGGCAATCACCCCCCCCACCCGCTCACGCAATAGGGGCGCCTCGCTGTCCCGTCTGACCTCGATTTTTGGGATATCGACGGCATGCTTGAACCCCTCGGCAATG
>JBBQCO010000175.1:0-5202 GCA_038318785.1 Desulfobulbales bacterium
GTTAGGCATCCGCCGCATCTGTCGCTGCCACCCATTCAACGCCGGGGGCTACGATCCAAGAAACAATTAAAAATGAAGGTGGAGTCTGGAAAAATTAAGTTTTTAAAAGAGCGATAGTCCTGTGCAATCACCAACTCTCCACGGCGCACCCGTGGAGAGTTTTTTATTATCGATGGGAGAGATCAATTCCATCACTTTCCCTGATCATTCCCATGAGTTTTTTTTCTTGACTTCCGCCGTGCTTCTCTATAAATAACAACGATGACTGAATGCTGGTTCAGTTTTTTTCGCGTAGGACCGAATCCGGCACATCGAGTCGGAATTTATGCAGGTTAAATGTTCTCACAAGAATACAACCAGAGAGGGAAAAAAATTATGAGCTCAAAATTGGTAGCACCCCACGGTGGAAAAGGTCTTGTTTGCGCCTTGCTTGAGGGTGCCGCATGTGAAGCAGAGTTGAAAAAAGCCGCTGGCTTGAAGCAGGTTGAAGTTTCCGATCGCGCCAAAGGCGACCTGATCATGATGGGTATCGGCGGATTCTCTCCGTTGACCGGCTTTATGACCAAGGCTGATTGGAAGGGCGTTTGCGAGAGCTTCCAGATGGCTGACGGCACCTTCTGGCCGGTACCGATCACCTTGGATGTTACCACTGCCGTTGCTGCTGATGTTAAAGTAGGCGATGAGATTGCTCTGGTCAACAAAGGCGAGACCTATGCCACCATGAAGGTCACTGAAAAATTTGAGATGACCGAAGCCGATAAGCGCTGGGAATGCGAGAAAGTATTCAAAGGCGAAGGTGAGGAGTCTGTAGGTGACAAGTTCTGGGAAATCGCACCTAAAGATCATCCCGGCGTCATCATGGTATTTGCTCAGGGCGAATTCAACCTGGCCGGCCCGGTTAAAGTTCTTTCCGAAGGCGAGTACAAGAAAGACTACCCAGGTGTGTATCTGAAGCCTGCCGAGACCCGCGCCATTTTTGACGAGCGTGGTTGGGCGAACGTTGCCGCTCTGCAGCTGCGTAACCCGATGCACCGCTCTCATGAGTATCTGGCCAAAATCGCTGTTGAAGTTTGTGACGGCGTTATCATCCACAGCTTGATTGGTAACCTCAAACCCGGCGACATCCCAGCCGACGTTCGTGTTGAAGCCATCAAGATTCTGATTGATCACTATTTCGTCAAAGAGAACATCCTTAACGCTGGTTATCCTCTGGATATGCGTTATGCCGGTCCTCGCGAAGGCCTGCTCCATGCCACCTTCCGTCAGAACTACGGTGTCAACAACATGCTGATCGGTCGTGACCATGCAGGCGTTGGCGATTTCTATGGTCTGTTCGAGGCTCAGACGATTTTTGATCGCATCCCCGTAACTGGTGATCCTTCCAAAGACCTGCTTTGCAAGCCGATGAAGATCGACTGGACCTTCTATTGCCATAAGTGCGACGGCATGGCTTCTCTTCGTACCTGTTGCCACACCAAAGATGACCGCGTCATCCTTTCCGGTACCAAGCTGCGTAAGGCTTTGTCCGACGGCCAGCCGGTTGTTGACCACTTCGGTCGTGAAGAAGTTCTGGTTCGCTTGAGAGCATACTATGCTAGCTTGACCACCAAAGTTGAAGTGAAGATGCAGGGCGCTGCCTCTGGCGCCGCCATGTAATTCTCGGCTCTGCTGAGAAACTGTACTATCAAGGAGATGTCGCCTCGTGCGGCATCTCCTTTTTTATTGGAAATCAAGACAACTTCTGTGCAACGCAGGTTGGACAGAAGTGCCAATTGAACAAAAGCATGTTGCGGGGGAAGGGTGGAGCAAACGATTCAGGTAGGGCTGGGTGAAAGAAGTTATCCGATCTCCATTGGCAAGGGGATTATCCGGCAAGTCGGTACCTCTTTACAGAAGGCCAAGGTCGCCAAACGGTACGGCATTATCAGTGACGATCAGGTGGCTGAGCTTTATGGCCGCCAGTTACAGGAATCCCTGCACCTTGCCGGAATTGCCTGTGACTTATTTGTTTTTCCGCACGGAGAGGCCAGTAAGCACCTGCTCACCATAGGGCAGTTAGCCAGTACTCTTGCCGAAAAGGGCTTTGATCGCGGCGACGCCCTTGTCGCTCTTGGCGGCGGGGTCACCGGAGATATTACCGGTTTTCTGGCCTCCATCTACATGCGCGGCATCCCTTTTGTTCAGATTCCAACCAGCCTGCTCGCCCAGGTGGACAGCTCGGTGGGCGGCAAAACCGGGGTCGATATTCCCCAGGGGAAAAATTTAATCGGCACCTTTTATCAACCGCGTGCTGTCTTCATCGACACCGATGTGTTGCAGACTTTGCCGAAAGAGGAGTTTCTCGGCGGCATGGCCGAAGTCATCAAATATGGAGCCTCCATAGATGCTGATTTCTTTACCTGGCTCGGGCACAATAGGGAGGCCATCCTGGCGCTTGACCCCACGGTTATTGTACCGATGATTCGTCGATGCTGTGAGATGAAAGCCTCGGTGGTGGAGCAGGATGAAAGGGAAAGCGGTTTGCGCCGTATCCTCAATTTTGGCCATACTATTGGGCATGCCGTGGAAGCGGCGTCAGGTTATCAACTCATCCATGGCTTTGCCGTGGCTATAGGCATGCGTGCTGTGGCCGAACTCGCTGTTCGTGGCGGCTATGCCGATCATTCGGTCGCTGAAAGCATTGTTCAGATTCTGAGAGCCTACAATTTGCCCACCGAAATTCCTCCCGGATTTGATCGGGAAACGCTGCGTAAATACCTCCTCAGCGACAAAAAAACCATTGCCGGCCGTGTCTTTTTCGTCTTGCCTGAGAAAATCGGTACGGTGCGCATCACCGATCAAGTTGAAGAAGTGGATATTGACGCGGTACTGAGCAATCTGTACTCTTAAATTCAACAGCGCTTCGTTTTTCTTTTTTTCTTGAGAGATGAATCTTTTTAAAAAAAATTCAGTTTAATATTAGACATTTATGCCAATTTACGAATTCTTTTGCGACAAGTGCAACACCATCTTTAATTTTTTCTCCAGTCGACCCAACACCGAGAAACGCCCGGACTGCCCCAAGTGCGGTGAACACCATCTGCGCAAAATGATGTCTTCCTTTGCCACCATCGGCAAGGCGAAGGAGACAAATGGTGACGATCCATTGGCTGGCCTTGACGAATCGAAGATGGAGCAGGCCCTTGCCGGTCTGATGCGGGAGGCTGAGCACATCAATGAGGACGATCCCCGTCAGATGGCCAACTTGATGCGAAAGTTTGCCGACAAGACGGGCCTGAGCTTGGGCGCGCCGATGGAAGAGGCCATTGCCCGCATGGAAGCAGGGGATGACCCGGAGCAGATCGAGCGGGAGATGGGCGATTTGATGGACGGGGAAGAGCCGTTCAGTCTCGAGGCAATGAAGAAAAAGGTGCAATCCGTTTCCCGCCGCGCCCCCCTTCGCGACGAGCGACTCTATGAACTCTAGAAATTTCACTCTCCATCCCCGCCAACAGCCCACATCCTTTGGTTTTGTCACAGTTCGATCCGGTGTTGTTTCATTTTCTCCCACAGGTTTTTTCGGCTGATTCCTAAGGTGCCGGCTGCTCTGGTCCGGTTCCCTCCGGAATGAGCGAGGGCGTTGACGATAAATTGCTTTTCGGCGGTGGCCATGGCCTCGCTCAAGAGCATCGCCGAACCGTTGGCCAGTTGCCGCGGAGTTCGCAAATCGGCGGGCAAGTCATCCTGGGTAATGACCGGGCCAGGCGACAGCACCGAAACCCGTTCGATAATATTTTTCAGCTCCCGCACGTTGCCGGGAAAATCATAGCGCAGCAGGCACTGCATGGCTTCGTTCGACAGCGACAAGACCATGCCGCGTTTCCGACTGAATCCATGGAGAAAATGGTCGACCAGAAGCGGAATATCCTCAAGCCGTTCCCGTAAGGCCGGCAGGTGCAATGGAATAACGCTTAACCGGTAGAGCAGATCCTGGCGGAAAAGCCCCGCGGCCGCCTCCTTCTTCAGATCCTTGGCCGTGGAGCAGAGCAGTCGTACATCCACTCGAATTGTTCGTGTCCCTCCCAGTCGTTCACATTCCCCCTCCTCAATTACCCTCAGCAGTTTTGCCTGCAATCCCAGCGGCAGATCGCCGATTTCATCCAGCAGCAAGGTGCCGCCGTCCGCCAGTTCAAAACGGCCTAGCCTTTTCGCATGGGCTCCGGTAAAAGCCCCTTTTTCATGGCCGAAAAATTCCGATTCCAACAGACCATCGGGGATGGCGGCGCAGTTGATGCGAATATAGGGTTTGTCCGCCCGCAGGCTGGCCCGGTGGAGGGCATTGGCTGCCAGCTCCTTGCCCGTGCCCGATTCGCCGTTGATCAGTACGGTCGAGTCAGTCGGCCCGATTTGGTTGATCAGGGTGAAGATTTTGCGGATGGCCGCGCTGTTGCCGATGATTTCCTGATGTTCCTGGCGGCAGCGCTCCTCAAGTGAGGCGCAGCGGGCCCGGACGGTCTGCATCTCGAAAATGCGGTTGATACGGATGATCAGGTCGTCCATTTCAAACGGTTTGAGGATGTAATCGGCGGCACCGTTACGCAGGCAGGCAATGGCGTCTTCAATCGAGCCGTAGGCAGTCATCATGAAGATGTCGATCAGGGGTGAATGGCGTCGGGCGCGTTCCAGCAGTTCCATGCCGCCCATGCCCGGCATGCGGATATCGGAAAGGATGAGGTGGTAATGCTTCTGCTCGAGGCGCGCCAGAGCTTCGCGGCCGTTGACTGCCGTGTCGACCTGCCATTGCTCACGAATCAGCCGGTCATAGACCGTGATGCGCATGATTTCATCGTCCTCAACCAGCAGTATCTGTTTCACGTTTTAATCTCGCAGCGATGGATTGTTGTTCTCGGAATTCAGGCATAGGCGGTCGATTGGCAGAGTAATGATAAAGGTCGAGCCCTTGCCCGGTTGACTCTGGACTTCGATTTGGCCGTTCAGGCGCTGTACCATGGCCAGAGTGACCGCAAGGCCCAGACCTGTCCCCTCGCCGACTTCCTTGGTGGTGAAAAAAGGATCAAAAATCCGGTCCAGCAGCTCCCTGGCAATGCCGATTCCGGTATCCTCAATGGTCAGAACCACCAAACTGTTTTCCTCCCGGCTGGCAATGTTGAGGTGGCCACCGTCCGGCATGGCCTGGGTAGCATTGAGGGCGATGTTCATCAC
>JBBQCO010000176.1:0-5081 GCA_038318785.1 Desulfobulbales bacterium
GGGCTTCCCGATTTCTGAACCGCGTTTACCGGTTAGTTATCCATAATCTTACCTGTTTTGATCAAACCGCAATCGTTGATCTCACGGCCTTAAACGAGCCGTCTCGGATCCTCCACCGGAAAACCCATCAGACCATCCGGCGAGTCACCGAAAACATTGAAAGCAATTTTCATTTCAACACCGCCATCTCTGGTGTCATGGAGTTGGTCAATCTGGCCTCGACGGTTGCCGACGAGGTGATTGACCCGGCGGTGCAACGTGATACCCTGGAAACAATCCTCACCCTCCTGTTCCCCATGGTCCCTCATTTCTGCGAGGAACTGTGGCAGATCTCCAGTCACCCCAGGCAGCTCAATAACGCCGTGTGGCCGCAATATAACGTCGAAGCAGCCAAGGATGATGAAATAACCATCGTTATTCAGGTGAACGGCAAGGTGCGGTCAAAACTACAGGTACCGCCTGACATCGACGATCAATCCCTGGAGCGGATGGCCTTGAGCGAAGAGAAAATAGCCAAGCTGCTGGCGGACAAACAACCGCGCAAAATCATTATTGTGCAAAAGAAACTTGTTAATATCGTTTTGTAATCGATCACTTTTTTGATTGCCGTCGAACAACTGACCGGAGCCGGTCATTGGCCTGAACAAGGAGCACTATGCTGAAAACCAGAAGATATGGATGGGGACTCGTGCTGCTGTGCATGCTCGTCTTAGGCGGATGCGGCTATTATTTCCCCCATGTGTACGAGGGCCCGCACCGAAGTATTTACATGCCAACCTGGCAGAACCGGACCAACAAGCTGGGACTTGACATGAAAATATACCAGTCCCTGTCCCATTGGTTTCAAAAATCAGAGGCCGTTACTCTGACCAAAGAAAAAAGTGGGGCGGATCTGACCTTGGCGGGTGAAATTTTGTCCATTGATCTCCCCAGTGTTTCCTGGGAAAATATCTCCAACGCTACGGGAACCCAGGTCAATCTGTATATCCGCTACGTATTGAAGGACAACAACTCCGGCAAGATACTGTGGGAGATCCCCAACAAACTCTACACCGCTGATTACACGGTCAAAACGGCCACCAGCGCCGCGGATGACGAGGCCCTGGCTAAAATCATCGACGATCTGTCGGAAGACATTTATCTCGGCGCCCTCAATAAAATCAGAAAGCAGCACATGCAGGCGCAACCAGCCAAGTGATCGTTTTTGCCATCATGCTTCCAAGGCACTGCAGAATTCTCTGGAGTGCCTTTTTTCTTTCTTTTTTCCGTTAAACAATGGATCCAGCTCGCTTGCCTGTTATCCCGCCTTTCGCCATCGGCCCCCTGCGTCTCCAATCAGGACTGGTACTGGCTCCGCTTGCCGGTTATACCGACCTGCCTTTTCGCCTGCTCTGCCGGGAGAACGGAGCCGCACTCTGCTTTTCCGAAATGATCAGTTGTCATGGTTTGGCATACGATCAGAAGAACACCTGTGAACTGCTGCGGACCGTTGCC
Organism: Desulfobulbales bacterium; assembly: GCA_038318785.1. Lineage (GTDB taxonomy): Bacteria > Desulfobacterota > Desulfobulbia > Desulfobulbales > Desulfobulbaceae > Desulfobulbus. Next base: position 1,495 of record JBBQCO010000176.1, read on the forward strand.
GAGGAGCGGCCTTTTGCTGTCCAGCTCTTTGGCAGCGATCCCGAGCTGATGGGGCGGGCAGCGACCATCGTTTCGTCCCTGCCGGTGGACCTGATCGACATCAACATGGGATGCCCCGTGCGCAAGGTGATCAAAAAAGGCTGCGGTGCGGCTTTAATGAAAGACCCACAGCGGGCTGAGGCCATTATCAAAACGGTTTGCGCCCGAACATCGCTGCCGGTAACCGTCAAATTTCGCAGCGGCTGGACCGAGGCGACCATCAATGCCCCAGAGTTCGCCGCCATGGCCGAAGCAGCCGGAGCCTCTGCGGTGACCATTCACGCCCGCACCTGGGTGCAGAATTTCGGCGGCAAGGCTGATTGGCAGGTGATCAAAGCAGTGAAAGCGGCGGTGTCGATCCCGGTGATCGGCAACGGCGATGTTCTCACCTATGCAGAAGGGGTGGCGATGATGGCGGCAACCGGATGCGACGGGATAATGGCGGGTCGGGGAGCGCTCGGCAACCCCTGGCTGTTTTCACCAGAGGGCAGGCCAACCAGTCTCAGCGGACGGCTCCCTGCTATTGAGCGCTATTTGCAACTGGCCCACCAGTTTCTGCCGGTGTCCAAGGTTTTGTTCAAGGTGAAAAATCATACCGCCAAGTTTCTCACCGGTCTGACCGGAGCGGCCCGCCTCCGGCATGCAATCTACGCCTGCGAAAGCGTCGAGGAGATAGTTGCCCTGCTGCGCGAGCAAGACGACGAAGAGACACCGTAACCCCTACTCCTGGGGTACCGGTACAATCAATTTCGGCTCTACCATTTTTTCTACCTGACGGTACAGGTCAACCGAAATGGCTTGGGCCCGGTTCAATTCTTCCCAGGACATGTCGACCATGAGGTTGTTGCGGTTGATCCCGGCAACAGTATTGCCACGGCTGGCCGCCAGGGAATACCAGGCATAGCCCTTGGCCTTATCCGTATCGGTGCCCGTGCCGGTGGCGTACATCAAACCGGTGTTGGCTTGGGCCATAGGGTCGCCCTGGAGCGCTGCCTTCTCGTACAACTCCAAGGCTTTCGGGTAATCACGCTCGCCGCCCAATCCGTTGTAGTAGAGATAGGCCAAATCATTCTGAGCCGCCAGATTACCCTGCTTTGCGGCCTCACTCAGCCACTTTTTCGCTTCCAGATAATTCTGCGGGACTGCACTGCCGCGCAGATACATGGCGCCGATAATGGTGAGCGATTCGGGCGAGATCTTGCCCTGCTCGGCTGCTTTGAGCAGCCATTTGAAGCCGCCTCGTTTATCCGGATCCGTCCCTTGCCCCTGATAGAGCATGCCGCCGGCGACAAATTGAGACTCGGCATCGCCGCGCTCGGCCGCCAGCCGATACAGTTCGAGGGCCCGCGCATAGTTGACCGGTTGTCCCTTGCCGTAATAGGCACGATACGCCTGTGCCCTGAGGCGCAGGGCCACCTCGTCTCTTTCCCCGGTTTGTGCCCCGCAAGTCCCGATCAGAAATAAAAAAAGCACGAGAAGACTGCTCAGCCATTGCATGAAGCCACCCGATGTAAGGTTCTGGTGTTGAAAGCGTTGATCCCCTCGTTAAACAGCACGATGAAAAAGTAATCAAGCAAAAATCAGGGGATAGGGTGGTGTGGAATGCGGCAGGGGCAAAAATCCGTGCCGCTGTCGGCGGTCAACTGGTCAGGGTTCGGTAAATTTCCGACATCCGCGCGGGCAGTTGATTGACTTTGTCGATAAAGATGTAGTTCACCTCGCCGTACATATGGGCCATGTATTGGTGGGCTTGGCGATCGATGGTGATGCAGAAGGGGTGCACCCCTTTGGCCTTGGCTTCCAGGAGGGCGTGACGAGTGTCCTCAATGGCATAATCGCCCTTGTAGTCGTCGTAGTCCTCGGGTTTGCCGTCCGAGAGGACGATTAAGAGCCGGATTTTGGCCTCCACCTGGGCAAAGAGCGAGGTCATGTGGCGGATGGCAGGTGCCATGCGCGTGTATTCACGGGGACCGATGGCGCTAATCCGCTGGCGTACCGCCTGGGTGTAGCGTTCGTCCATCCGTTTCACCGGAAAGACCTCGCAACGCAACCGTCGCATCCCGGAAAAGCCGTAGATGCCATAGCGATCATTGAGCACCTCCATGGCCTCGCAGATCAGAACCAGCGCCTCTTTGATCGACTGGCCAACCCAACCGGCGGTGGAATTGGACATATCGACCAGAAAATAGACAGCTATATCGCGCTGGTCGCGGGCCAGACGGATGAACAGCCGGTCCGAGGGTGGACGTCCCGCATACTCATCGGCCAGCGATTCGATCATGGCATCGAGGTCGATATCGTTGCCCTCCCGTTGTCGGCGAACAAAACGCTCACTGGTCTGGAGAAGCTCGAACTGATGGCGCAGGCGGCGAATCTGGCCCCGGTACTGTTGCAGGGTCTGCGCTATAAACGAGTTCTGCACAGGTGGAATTTCTTTTTCAGTGACCACACACCAGTTTTTACGAAATCCTTTACGGCGGTAATCCCACTCGTCATACACCACCGGCTCTACAGCTTCCTTCCCTTCTCCAGGGTTCGCCTGACGGGACGTATTAAAGAGCTGCCCGGCCTTACCTTCGGTGGTGCTGATGGTGTGCTCGGTAAGGGAGTTTTGGCCGAGTCGTTTCTGGTCTTGCTTTTGTGAATCAATAAGTGCTTCACTGTTCTCAATCATCTGAGATTGCAAGAATGGCGGCAACTGTTCATGCGCACTTTCCGCATCCAGGATCAAAGCTACATCCTGTCCCTGTTTGCCGCCGCCACCGCTGGGATTGCTCTCTTCGCCATTCGCCTTTTTGGCAACCGGAGGCAATTGCGCGCTCATGCTTTTGATCAGCCGCAACTCCTTGTCCGCATGTTGTTTCATCCCCAGATTACGCATTTCCTGAAGCCGGAGCGTTCCCTGAAAAATAAACGGCTTGGTCAGGGATAAGTTAACCTCGGAGCCGAGCAAGGGCATCAGATTGCGGACTGCCTCCAGACTGACCTCGTTGTCCGCCCCCGGTTCCTGGCACTGGCGCAGCAAGGCGAAGGCCTGGTCATCCAATGGGGATTGCCCCGGAACCGGCCGCTTGTCGTACAGAAGATCTTGTTGCAAACGGTCAAGCAGATTAGGCAAGATTGAGTCGTCGGTGGTGAGTAACCGTGGCAAAAGAGACGCGGCTTGCCGCATGAGGCCAGGGAGCTCAATGCGCAAAAAAGCCAGCACCCGCACGGTTTCAAAGAAATGATAGAGACAACGGGCATTGGCGGGAACAGTGAACTCGGAGAAAAAGCAGTCAAGCGGATGTGCCCCTTTTTTGCGCAAAGGGAGATGCCGGGGCGCGATAAAGGTTCCCGCCTGGAGGCAGGCCCATTGGAAAGAGACCATCAGTTTATAGAGGAGAAAATTTTCCTCATGCTCTGAGAACAATCCGATTTCACTGGGAAGATAAATCGATTCCGAATCAGTGGAAGCGGTATCAGCAGCTATCAGGGGTAATTCCCTGCCTGCTAACCCGTTCACATAGGGCTGTAACCGAGATCGGACATCAAGAAGGCGCAGGCCA
>JBBQCO010000177.1:0-5079 GCA_038318785.1 Desulfobulbales bacterium
TGGATTCTCCTTTTGTGGTTGAAGTTCATGTTTCACTCTTTTGTCTCGGTTTCAGGTTTGGCTTTGCGCACTCGCGTCGCGGCCGCGATGTAAACCGCGGCCAGAATGCTGAAGATGTACGCCTGCACCATGCCGGTGAGCAGGCCAAGCGCCGTCATGATGATCGGGAAGATAAAGGGGGTAATGGTGAGCAGGATACCGATAATCATCGCGCCGCTCATCATATTGCCGAACAGACGCACAGCCAGGGCCAGTGTGCGTGAGAGCTCACTGATGATGTTAAACGGCAGCATGATGCATGTCGGTTGCATATAAGATTTGAGGTAGTTGTCTACTCCTTGCTCCTCGATGCCGAACAGCGGCACGGCCACAAACACGCACAGCGCGAGTGCCACAGTGGTCGAGAGCGAACCGGTCGGTGGCTCGTAGCCGGGTATGACGGTGCAGAGACTGGCTGCGGCGACAAACAGGAAGAGCGTTCCCAGAAAGCCGAGATATTTCTGCGGCTGACTCAGGCCGACCTCTTCAATTTGTTTTGCGATGCCGGTGACGACGATTTCCAGAAGATTCTGCCAGCGGGAACGTTTCAGGTTGATGGAAAGTTTGCGGGTGATCAGTTTTGCGCCCATGGATAACACGAGCATCAGTCCCCAGGTGTATACAATGGTGGCATTGAGTTTGAAAAACCCGTTTTGCCAGAAGATGATCTCGTCAGGACTAAGACGCATGATCGGCCTCCTTCGCTGGGGCGTTGGGCTGTTCGAACGGTAGTCCGGTGAGCCGCATCACGACAAGGCGGGCCAGAAGAAAGCCAAGGAGACACACCAGGAGCCGCTCCCAATGACCGCCGGAAACAAAATAAAATCCAGCCAGAGCAATACTCATCCTCAGCAGCTGGCTGCCAAAGAACCAAAGCCCCGGCTGTTTGGACGAAAAGCCCCTGCGAACAGTCCACCAAAGGCCGCCGAAAAACATTATACCGAGCAAAACACCCGCCACCAGAGCCGGGGCCAGACGCAAAGTTTCATTCATCACTATCCTCCTGTTCCTCTCGCATTGCCTTATCTTCCTTGGCCACCCAATGCCAGGCATTGAAACAGCCGAGACACAAGCCCATGACCAGCAGCATTAGCGTCCAGGAATGGCTTCCCGGATGGCGATTGTCCAGCCAGATACCAAGCGCCGCGCCGAGCAGCGTCGGAACCACCACCGACCAGCCGATAAGCCCCATCATGCCCAGGCCAAACCAGACGCCCTGCGTAACGTGGCGCTGCGCCTTGAGCTTACGTGCGACCTTCGCCGCGATTTCCCGGCTGAACGCAGTTTGATCTTTCGCGCTCTTGATTTTCGATTTTTCACTCATGATGAAACTCTGCTAAGCGGCTGATGAAACTGCTCTCCATTTTCGCCATCACCGAACGTACAGTCTGTTCCCGCTCGTTCAGGCTGAGAAACTCCTCCTCCACCAGGTGGCGCAATTGACCAAGGTCCTTTCCACCAATGGCGTTGCGCACGGAAACGAGCACGTCAAGGCCGGTCTTGACCAGCACGCCTTCATCCACGGCAATGTATATCTCGCCCTCCGCTTTGGTTTCATAAATCAGAATCCCGGGCGCAAGCGCCGCCGCACAGTCGCGTCGGTGTGGCAAGAGTCCAAACGAACCCTCATGAGTCTCCGCAACGACACGCGCCACGCCGGTTTTCTCGGCGAAGACCTTAAACGGCAGGAGAACTTTAAGATTCATGAATGTCGGCTGCATGTTCGACCTCAGGTTTTGGTTGCGATTCGGGGTTCGGTTGCGGCTCGGACCTGGCTTTGGCCGTGGACTTTGAGGCCGGCTGGCCGGGTTTCTCTTTTTTCTTCGCTTCGTCAACTTTTCCGATCATGTAGAGCGCCCTCTCCGGGAAGTCTTTGAATTCATCGCGCAGGATTCGCTCACACCCATCCAGCGCATCCTTAAGGCTGACGAGCTTTCCTTTAAGGCCGGTGAACTGCTCGGTCGTGAAAAAGGGCTGGGTGAGAAAACGATCCAACCGCCGGGCCCGGGCAACCACGTTGCGGTCCTCCGCCGAGAGCTGCTACAGGCCGAGCATGGCTATGACATCCTTGAGATCCGTGTATTGCGCGAGTGTCCGCCGGATTTCCTGGGCAAGACGATAATGGCGTTCGCCGACGATGCCTGGCGTGGCCATTTTGGAACTGGACTGTAAGGGGTCGATGGCCGGATAAAGACCTTCGCTGGCCCGCTTGCGCGAGAGTACGATAGACGCGGAGAGATGCGAGAAGGTGTGCACCGCCGCCGGATCGGTGAAATCGTCGGCCGGCACATACACTGCCTGAATTGAGGTGATGGCACCTGTATCGGTGTTGGCGATGCGCTCTTCCAACCCGGATAACTCGGTGCCCATCGTGGGCTGATAGCCCAGACGCGACGGCATCTGTCCCATCAAGCCGGACACTTCGGAGCCGGCCTGGATGAAACGGAAAATATTGTCGATCAGCAGCAGCACATCGCGGTGCTCGTCGTCCCGAAAATACTCGGCCATGGTCAACGCGGCGTGGCCCACGCGGAAACGGCTGCCCGGTGGCTCGTTCATCTGGCCGAAGATCATCACCATGTTCTGCAGCACGCCGGCTGCCTTCATGTCACGGTAAAGCTCCTCGCCTTCCCGACAACGTTCGCCGATGCCGCAGAAGATACTTACACCCTCTTGATGTCCGATCATGTTGTGGATCATTTCGGTGAGCAGGACCGTTTTGCCCACGCCGGCTCCGCCGAAAAGTCCCGCTTTTCCGCCGCGTTCCAGCGGCATGAGCACATCGATAACCTTGATCCCCGTCTCGAAGACTTCAGACTTGGTGGACCGCCTTGCCAGTGGCGGCGGGGCTCGATGAACGGTGCGCCACGCTACGTTCGAAACTGCCCCTTCCCGGTCGATGGCATTGCCGAATACATCGAACATGCGTGAAAGAATGCCCTTGCCGACCGGCGCCGTGAGCGGCCCGCCCGTGTCTTGAACCGCGATGCCGCGGGCAAGGCCCTGGGTTGGGGTCAGCGCGATTCCTCGCACGTGGTGCGCGTCGAGTTGCGCAAGAACCTCAATGGCAATTTTCCCGTCTTTTGCATACAGCAACGAGTAGATGGGCGGCAAATGTGTATCGAATCGTATATCAACGACACTGCCGCGCACCGCAACGACCACGCCGAGGTTTGTGATATTTACCCTATTCTGCATTTCGAACCTCTGGTCTTAGTTCCCGGCTCGTCGTCGCATGTCCCGGATGATAGGATTGACTTACAGCTGAGTTCCAGGGGGCGATGGCTTACTGAAATATAAAGAGTCCTCAGGCACATGCCCTGATATTTTATCAGTACCTTAGAAATTCAATTCTTGTTTTTATGGGTGAATTTCGTGAAGGTACTAATACCCCCTTGAGGGGTATTAGATTAATAGCAACAATCGAGCCAAGGGCTATATGCAACATCTATCATGTTGATTTTTTGTAATATTGCCAATTGCTGAAGGGACGGTGCAGGAAGTAACGGTGCCACGATAAAGGTCATATATTCCCAGCTGGTCATATATGACCAATTCTATCGGCCTTCAAGAAAGCAGTATCGTTTGAAAACGCAACTCGTCGAGTTCTTCCAGCAGATCAAGAGCGAGAGCGACCCCTGGCAAACGAGACGGAGGGAAGATCCTCCGCTGTACCGGAACTACTTTCTCCAGAACGGATGTATCCATCAATTCTGACGCAGAACGGTTGCAACTTTTCTTCAAGCACAACTTAAACGGCTTTTATAATCGGATAGGACGGGGACGATGCGGTCAATAAAGGTTGAGTGCCAAGCTGCGAAGTGAGAAGAGCTGTTTTTTTCCTGTGTAAAAATGGAAAATGTTTGTCGAAATAAAGAGATTTTTGAGTTGCTGCCGCACCAGAATCAGAAGTCCCGCGAACAAATTTCGAACCATCTTTTTTTTTCATAGTTTTTCCTTTTTGTCTATTGAGTTATACTTTCAAGTTCAGTCCAGTCCATTCCTAATGGATCTTGTTTTGACCAACTTGATAACAGCCGCCTCGACATCATCACCGGAAAAAGGTTTTGTGAGTAGAAAATCGATTCCTTTGCCATGGATATCAGCAAAAGTAGTGTTATTGCCGTACCAGCTAATGAGGATTTTTATCGCTTCGTAGCAACGGTCGTTGACTCTCTTAAAGAAAATGAGGCCACTCATGTCAGGCAATAATTCTTCGCAAAGGATTATGTCATAAAGTTCGGTATCTATTGCCTTTAAAGCTTGTGCACCATTTTCTTCGGTGTCCAGGCGACAACGACGTGACCCGAAAAATAATGACAGCGACTTTCTGATCCCCTCATCGCCATCTATAAGGAGCATTTTTTTTTGGTTTAAAATCAAGGTATTCCTCACTAACCCCGCCAAAAAATCTTTACGGGACAAGTTCCTTCACGAAATAAATTTCTTGTGAAAAGCACAAGGAAATTATTTCTCATTCACGAACCATGGTTCTCGTCAATATTGGATGTTGCAGAAACTATGCCAGCCACCATTGTCTCGTTTATAGGTTGATAGGCGGGGTTTTCGAGGATGGGGAATGGGTTGTTTTCGGTTTGGGGATGAAACTGCTAAAATTGTTATTTTGAGTTGCAGATTTTTGCAGATTTTTTGGTGGTGGGAGTGGGGTGCTTAGTGGTGGTGATGTTTGGCGTGCGGATTGGATCACTGGCCCCGCTGGATGGCGGGGTAAGTGATTTGCTGGTGGTTTGGGTAATCCCGCCCAACGGCTTTGCGGGATAAGTTCATTCATGAAATAATATTCTTGTAAAGAGCACAAGAATATTATTTCTAATTCACTAAAATTCCCCCATATGAGCAAACTCAGCATTCTCAAGCCATTCCTGCGGTCTGGCGACGAAGTCAATCACGTTTTCCAAAAGCCGGTAATGGCGCCGCTCTTCCTTGGCGAATGAGAGGAAAACCTCCTTCTCGTCTGCAGAATCGGTTTCCGCCGCTTTTTTCTCATAGAAGGTATACGCTTCCTTCTCGGCTTCCATT
>JBBQCO010000178.1:0-5074 GCA_038318785.1 Desulfobulbales bacterium
GCAAAGTCGGCGGGCGCAAGCGAGGCGGCCATTGCCGGGTGGCCTGCCGTAAGAAGGCACAAAAGGGCTGAAATAACATATCTCATTGGGACGATTCCTTGGTTTTTGGGGGCAGGGGAGCAAAAAAACCGATGATCAACATCAGCAGGCCGACCACGAGAAAGGAGACGATGCGGCCAATAGTGCCGGCACCTGAGAGGTCGATCAGGAAGAGTTTGGCAACTACCAGGGTCAAAAGGCCCGCCCCGGTCAGCCAGAGGGAGCGGGTTTCTTTCCGGGCTCCCCAGACGGTGAGGGTCAAGGCCAGCATCGACCAGAGTGCGGCAATGGCAGCCTGAAAGACCGGAGAGGCGAAGAGGGCGTCAAAAGAATAGAAGACATCGGTGAAGAAATGGACGCTGCGACCGGTGACCACATTGAGCCAGAAAAAGAGCAGGGCCGCAATCAGGAGAATCCGTCCCTTCCTACTTGGGCCCGTATATTTCCCATGGAGGATACGGATGGCTGCCAACAGCAAGATAGCCAATTCAATCAGCTCAAGGGGATTGAACACGGGGATATAGGGCAGGGGAGCGGGATCGCCGACGAAAGCAAAAGAGGCCAGATTCCATAGCAGCAGACCGAACAGGGGCACATCGGTGCCGATGCCATGGTAGGTCGGGGCAAAGCGCGCCACCGGCCAGGTCAGCCGGTCGCCCCGAAATTCCAGGGCAAAGAGCAGGATGGTGGGCACCAGTCCCCAGGCAGCAAGCGACCAGGCCTCGGTGAGCCCGGGGATCTGGTCGACACGCCAGGCTATTTCCACGGTGATCGCCAGGATCAGCAGCCAGAGACTGAGGCTGTGCCAACTGGGGAGGGCCCGTTGCGGCAGATGTTCCTCAAAGAGCGCCAACAGGCCAAACTGCAAGGCAAAGGCCAGCGGCCAGGCCAGCCAGCCGTAACTATGCAGCAGCGGACCATTGTTCCATCCCACGGTTTGAACCGCCAGAGTCAGTATCATGATCGGCAGGAGAATCAGGAGACCGGTGGTCAGCCGTTGCCAGGTGAAGCGATGCACCAGCCCTGCCAAACAGGCCGTGGTCGCACAGGCATAGAGGAGAAAGGTCGGTGGCAGTCCCTGCCAGGAGAGATGACGATCCAGATCCTGGTTGCCGCCGCTGTACCACCAGATCAGGCCCCAGGCCAAGAGGATTTGCGGTAGGAATTTCTCCCAACGTCGCGCTTGTGTTTGATTGCGATCCAGCCAGAAGCTGGAAAAGAGCGCGGCCCCAGCGATCAGGGCGCTGCCGAGGAAGGCACGGTTGGCAAACAGCAGACTCTCGGGCGGCAGGTAGATATAATCAAAAAAGGGCACTGTTGCTCCAACTTGCAGCAAAAGGCCGAAGAAACGGGCTCCGGGCCGGTTCTGCCGGACCCCGACCCAAACCATGGCCGCGCCTTCCAGGGCCCAGGCCGCCGTGGTCCAGTGCGGGTCCAATCCCAGAGGGATGGCCAGGCTGGCAAAGACCACGCCCAAAGCCAGAAAGGCCTCGGTCAGCAACCGCATCTCACCCGCCATCCGGTTCCACAAGAGTCGGGCCAAACCGATATACCAGAAACCTAAGGCCAGAGCACTCAACGCCATGCCGTAGCGGAAGTCGTGCACCAGATAGGCCTGGAGGCCACTGGCGACGATCGGCAGGCCGAAAACCAGCGGTCCGTCGATAAAGCCGCGCAGCTGCAAGGGCTGGCGATGGGCAAATAAGACCGAGATCAGGCAGAACATCAGGAAGAAGAGGACAAGGAAGGGCTCGGTGGTGGCAAAATGGGCCGGAACATAGGCCGAGGCACCCCAGAGGGTGGCTATACCGAAGGTGAAGACAAAACCGACCAGGTTGAGTTCGCGCCAGGCCTTGAACCAGGCAATGCCGAGGATTCCGCTGTTGAGCAGGGCGTAATAGGAAAAGAGCATGACGTGGCTGCCGCCGCCGGTGGACATCAGCACCGGTGCGAGAAAGCCGCCGATGGTGCCGGAAACGGCTAATCCTTTGGATTCCTGCAAGACCGCTAAAGCGCAGGACAGGCCAACTAAACCGATCATCACCGCCAGGGCCAGCGTCATGGGCAGGAGGTGATACAGCTTGGCCGCGGCAAAGACCGCCAGGTAGAGGATACCGATACCGCCGCCTTCCAGGCCCAGGCCGTAGGCTGTGTGTTTATGTCGCAGCAACCAACCTGTCACCAGGAGGGCCAGGCCGGCCAGGACCACGCCGATCAGGCGCAGCTCTATAGGAATCATGTTCCGTTGGGCCGCATATTTCAGCAGAAAAGCCACCCCGAAGAACAGGATGATAATACCGATTTTAAGTACCGGATTACCGCTGGTGAAAAAATGCAGCACCGATGAAAACGGGTTGAAGCCTTTGCTCTTTGGCGGTTGCGGCGGCTGGAGCGGATCGTCCGCCGTTGGTCGTTCGTGCTCCGGTGTTTTTGGAGGGTGCAGGGGTTCGCTGGCGGGAAAGGATAAAGGCGGCGGCGTCAATCGCGTCCATGCGGTTTCTGCCGCAGCCTCGTTGTCCTCCAGGTCGAAGGCCAGAACCGGTTCGGGCGTCGTTGCGCTCCTCTGGGTTTGGGTTTCCTCGCTGAAAGCCTTTTCCAATTTGGCGATGCGGCGACGCAGGGCAAAAACCTCGAAGAGAAGATACGCCACCGCTCCGGCAAACAAGCCGTTGATAGGGTCGTGAGGATAGGGGCTCATTCCCGCCACTACGGCTAGGAGTACCACCAGGATGGAAAGGGCTGTGCGCATCCGAGGTCCTTTGAAGGGTTCAGGGTTTATGCAAAATCACTCCCCCATGGGAGGGGGAGGGGATTTCCAGTAAATGGTGATGATTGCCGATCTTGATGGACCATCGATCCTCGGCGAGAAGATTGGTCCAGATCCCATCCTCGAGAAAGGCCAGTTCCAGATGTTGGCTTGCATCCGCAGAAATTGAGGGCGATCACCGCCCAGGTTCGATGGCCCTGGACGGCGTTGAGAAACCGTTGATAACCAATAACTGCCGCTCGGTATCGATCCCCAGTCCCTCCAGGTTGAATCGGGTCTGCCTTTCTTCCCAAAATTACGGCACCAAACCGTCGCTCCGCAGCACCGGATAATCCTGCCGCAGATGGATCGGGCGGGCATGGACCGAGCCCAAATTTTTGCCGAATCTATCAGACCAATAGTTCCAATGCAAGGGCCGCGATTGCACCCGACGACCACTACCCCGGTCATCTTCCGGACTCCAGTGATCTTCGGCCTCCTGGTGTCTGTCGGGAAAATTGACGTGGAATGAATGTCGCAGGGATGGTCAAGTTGAATACACGGTGCCGGTCAGGAATTCTCCGGCGGGATGGATCGACTGGCCCGGCTGCGGTGGTCGGACCAGAAAAAAATTGGGTTGCTTTGTTTGCAATCGGTCGTGCTTACAGAGTATCGACGTGTGATGTCACTTGGATGCCCCGTCAACGTAATCTCGGCAAAACAAGGAGCCTTTCAGAAGCATCTTGGATCTGGGACAATTATTCGCCACAACCCGGAGGGGAGGGGATAATCGGGGATTTGAAGTCCAACGGAACGAAAACGTGCGCTAAGACCATTCGTCCTGCTCAGACGGTTGCTTTAACGGTCTGAGCTGCCCATTCAGCACTTGTTCTTCCAGGGTAAAGGAGTGGTGGCCCAGTATAGTAATATTTAGTGAATTGATTCTTTAATAAAACGAGGTAATGAGTTATTCCAACAATGTTGAGTGGGCCGAGGGTGGGAGGGTAAGATCGTGTACTTCAGCGGATGTACAACCGATCTACTCGACCTGTCTGTTCTTGAGGAAGTGTCACTGCAAAGTGAAACCTTCAGATGGCACCGATCGCATTAATGGAATCAAGCAAGTCGTTGAACTGACTTTTGAGGTTTATATATGACGGTATTAAATCTCGGTGTCCCCTTCGTCATGGTTCTCATGATGATGACGGTAGGAATAGAGCTGAAATTGGGAGATTTCCGTGAAGTGATACACCGTAAACGGATGCTCTTGGGGCCACTTCTTCTCCCTGCGTTGCTTCTTCCCTTGCTCGCGTCCGTCTTGGGCCGCGCCCTGGCATTGCCACCGCATTTGACTGCAGGTCTCCTGCTGCTGGCCGCATGCCCAATCGGCGACATTGCCAATGTCTATACGCTGCTGGCGAGAGGAAATCTCGCCCTCTCCGTCACCTTAAATACGCTGTCATGCCTTTTTTCCGTTCTGACAATGGCAGTCGCCTTTTATTTGTATGGTCATTTGCTTGATCAGCACTTCGCTTTTGCACTGCCTTCCACGGCCCTGATTCTGCGACTCACCCTCATGGTAGCTCTACCCGTCCTGGCCGGAATAGGGCTGCGTCATTGGGCACCGGCCTGGGTTGCCGCACAACGAGGTGCCCTGCGCAACTTTTGTATTGTTGGCATCGCTTTTCTGGTCGTGTATGTGTTAGTGAACCGCTGGTCACAGGTGGTGGCTGACTGGCAACTGACGGCGCTCGCCGGTATGACATTCATGGTGGCCGCCCTTGTGATCGGTCTGGCTATGGCATGGCTGCTTCGGCTTAATGCAAGCGACGGCATTACAGTAGGAATTGTATTTGCTACGCGTAACGTTTCCCTCGCCACGGCCGTTGCGGTCACCATCCTGCAGCGGATTGAGTTTGCCGAGGTTGCGGTGGTGTACTTTCTGGTCGAAGTACCGCTACTGATGGGCGTGGTGGCGGTGTATCGCCGCTGGAGGACAAAGATGTCTCAGCAAAATCTACCCGTTGGAGCGGAAACATGACTGTGACCGGCGAAAATCTGGAAATATCAATCGAGGATCTTCTCCGGTTCGAGACAATGCTGACAGAACTCTCAACCCGGTTCATAAACATGCCGCCGGAGGTGCTGGATGACGCGATCGAAGACGCCCAGCGGATCATCTGCCAAACCCTGGGGCTCGACCGCAGCACGCTGGTCCAGTTCAGCGGCCCGGACGACGAAGCTCTCTTCACACACTCCTGGGCCATAGATGGGTGCAAACCAAACTCC
>JBBQCO010000179.1:0-5070 GCA_038318785.1 Desulfobulbales bacterium
TGATCGAAAGTAGCGAGGAGTCCTTGACCAGCGAGGCGAATTGACCGGCCAGGGGGGGTAGAATCCGCCGCACTACCTGGGGGAGGATGACAAAGCGGTAGGTCTGCAAGGTCGTCAGACCAATGGCGCGCGCTGATTCTAATTGGGATTCGCCGATGCTCTCGATGCCCGCCCGAATAATCTCGCTCAGATAGGCCCCGGCGAAGAAGGCCAGGGTCAGAATTCCGACAACATAGCGATTATTGATGCCAAAAGCATCCGCCACCACGTAGAACAAGACCAGAATCTGCACCAGAAGCGGGGTTCCGCGCACCCCTTCGATATAGAGCATTGCCAGATATCGCAACGGCAACAGGCGGGAACGGCGTGCGAGGGCGAAAAAGATGCTGATCAGCAGACTAAGGCCAAGCGCCGCGACTGATATCAGCAGAGTGGTCATCCATCCTTGCAGAAATTTTTGCCGGTACTGCCAGACCGCCCTCCAATTCCAGTCATATTGTAACTGGCTGAAGGCAAAAGAGAATAGTGCTGAGAGCAGGAGAAAGACCAAGGCAAAGGCCACAAGCCGGGAGATCAGCGACGGCGCGTCATCGTCCGGCATCCGCCATAAGGTTGTCAATCCGCCCATTTTGTTCCTGGGCGGCTACAGGAAAAACGGATAACCGAGGCGCTTGAATTCCTGTTTCTGCTCTAGAAGCCAGGTGTCGCCGATTTTTTCAAAGCCACCCTTGGCACGATAGTCCTTGAGAAAGATATTGATGCCGTCCTTGAGGGAGTTGTTGCCTTTGCGGATACCAATGGCCCATGATTCCTGCTGAAAGGGTTGGAGGATGGCGCGGGTGGCCTGCGGGTTGCGCTTCCAGTTGCTATACGTGGACATCTGGTCGTAAACAAAGGCATCGGCCTTGCCCTGGACAACCTCGAGCACTGCCGCTGCTTCCTTGTCAAGGACCAGGATTTTGGCCTTTTTCAACTCTTTGCTCGCATAGTTGTGCCCGGTCGTTCCTTTTTTCACGGCGACAGTCATGCCAACCTGGTCAAGATCACCAATTGTTTGTACAGAAGAATCTTTGCGTACCAGCAGGCAGAGCCCGGTCTGAAGATAGGGGTCGGAAAAGTCGATCGACTGTGCCCGCTCTGGTGTAGCGGTCATTGAGGAAAGGATGAGGTCTATCTTGCCGGTCTTGAGGGCGGGAATGAGGCCGTCAAAACTCATGTTTTCTATCTTGATCTCCCTTCCCAGGCTCATCCCAAGCGCCTTGGCCAGATCGACACTGACGCCTGCAGGTTGGCCGGTGGTGTCGGTCATCTCAAAAGGGGGGTAGGAAAGCTCCATCCCGACTTTCAACGGACCCTGATGGTCAGCACCAAAGCTTGAGTCGGCAAACCCGGCAACAAGCAGGAGCGTCCACAACCACTTTATGATTTTCTTGAAAAATGGACGGGTGCAGGTGGCGCGATTCATAGGCAAGTCCTCCTGTGTTTGGAGAGTGTATAAAAAGGCTTTCTTGGCTGGGTAGCAAATGTTACTTGTCAACTATTAACTTAATTTTAATCTGGAGACAAGCAGGCCCAGTAAGAAATCTGGATGGCGCCTACCAAGGGTGATGCCCTCAATGCCTATGAAACCGCCCTTGGAACTTACTCGGCGAAATACCCTAAGGCTATGGCGTGCCTGGAGAAAGATAAAGAGCAGATGCTGACATTCTACGATTTTCCTGCGGCCCATTGGCAGCATATCCGGACGTCACAAACAGCCCCAACAACTACAGGATTGGATCGATAGCCTGCCAAGGGAACAGAGTGAAAGCGATAGTATTGCAATACTAATAAATACCGTGTATGGCTGGATTGAAATACCATCACAAGGAGCCGCCCATGCTTGACGACCTCTTTTCACTCAGCCAGACCTTCCTCCGTATTCGTAACCGGGCCTTCCAGCGCTCGTTTCTCCACGACAACCCACTGACCAACCGTTTCTCGATCATCATCGGTCAGCGGGGCATCGGTAAGACCACCGCCATGATTCAGCACCTGCTGGCGAGGCAGGGCAACGACCTCTATACCCGCAAGGCCCTGTATCTCCAGGCGGATCATTTTATGGTCGGGCGTTCGTCGCTCTACGAGATCGCCGATGTATTCCACAAGCTAGGCGGCGAACTCATCTGCTTCGACGAAGTTCACAAATACTCCGCCTGGTCCATGGAACTCAAAAGTATCACCGATACCTTTCCCGGCCTGAAAATCCTTGCCTCGGGGAGTTCGGCCCTGGAAATTGCCCAGGGCAGCCACGATCTGAGCAGGCGCGCTCTGGTGTTGCGGATGTACGGCCTCTCGTTTCGCGAATACCTCGGCATGGCCCACGGTCTCACCTTCGACCGCCTGATGCTGGATGATCTGCTCGCCGGGCATCAACGGGCCGCAGACAGCGTCGTGCGTGAGCTGGAAAAGAACGGCCACAAGGTGTTGGCCCTGTTCAACGAGTATTTGGAGTGTGGTTATTATCCGTATTTTCTTGAATATCAGGACAAAACCCAGATCCGGATGACGCTGGAACAACAGGTTCACACCACCCTGGAAGGGGATTTGCCTGCCATTCATCCCGCGCTCAACGGCGCCAGCATCCGCAAGATGCACAAGTTGCTGGCGATTATCTCCTCGCTTGTTCCCTTCACCCCGGACATGAAGCAGCTCAAGCAGATGCTGGAGATCGGCGACGAGCGCACCCTGAAAACCTATCTCAGCTATCTGGAAGACGCTGGTATCCTGTTGACGATCTCAAAAAGCAATAAAGGCCTGCGCGCCATGGAGAAGCCGGAAAAAATCTATCTGAACAATCCCAATCTGTATTACGCCCTGGCTGGCGGCAAGGCCCCGGAAAGCGGCGCGACCCGGGAGACCTTTTTTTTGAATATGCTAAGGGTCAACCATGCCGTCAGGGTTCCGTTCAAGGGAGATTTTCTGGTCGACGAGACCCTGACCTTTGAAGTGGGGGGCAAAAACAAGGACAGCTCCCAGGTCAAAGGGATCGAAAAGAGCTGGCTGGCGCTCGACAACATCGAAATTGGCCAGGGAAACCGGATTCCGCTCTGGCTGTTCGGTTTGCTTTATTAAGTCAAATTTGTCTTCAGGTGACTTGATGTTTAGCGGGTGCGTTCCAGGGAACGACTGGACCAACCTGGAAATCGCCTTGCTGGCCCAGCAGCAGTTGAAAGATTGGGATGTTATCGCCAAAATCACGCACAGTTGCCTGAGTTGGTTGCCCCAAAGGTAGCACCAAATAAAAAAGCACTTAACTCGTAAAGAGTTAAGTGCTTGATTTTATGGAGCCGATAAGCGGACTTGAACCGCTGACCTACTGATTACGAATCAGATTTCATATCATCTGTATATTCAACGATTCATCATAACACCTTGCTTTTCCACATTATCACTTGTACGTTCACCCGCCACAAATCATGATGTGTTGCGACCAAGTCACCGGCCTCCATCTCAGAGTCTTCGAAAACCGCAAATCGTTTTATCTCTATTTCCGCACCAAGGCAGGGAAAGAACGCCGCCCCAAAATCGGCGATTTCGGAAACATCACCCTGGACCAAGCACGACGGGCAGCGCGTGAAATGCTCTTCAAGGTGTCTCTCGGTGAAGATCCTGTTTTAGATCGCAAGGAAACCTTCCAGGCCGCCACCGTTGCCAATGTATGGCCTCGTTACTGGTCAGAACATGCCGAAGACAAAAAGACCGCAAGCGAGGACAAACGGATATTTGAAAAACATTTCCCCGACTGGTTTAAAAATCTTCCTGTCGATGCCATCGCCTACCCGGAAGTATACCGGCTGCATGATGGCATGAAAAATATTCCCTATCAAGCAAACCGCACCGTTGCCCTCGTGTCGAAATTCCTCCGCCTGTGCGAACAATGGAACCTGCGGCCAATTGGTTCCAATCCATGCCAGCACGTCAAACGATACAAAGAGCAAAAACGCCGTCGATACATGAGCAGTGAAGAGGCTGAGAAAATAGCGTCTATCCTGCACAGGAAAAAGGCAACAGATCCCGGATCGGTAGCCTTCATCTTTCTTCTGATCCTCACCGGAGCCAGAAGCGGCGAAATCGCCAACGCAAAATGGCGTGACCTACAAAATAACAAGCTGATTTTAAAATTACACAAAACAGACCACACTGGACACGATAGGGTAATTTACCTTCCTTCGGTGGCCATGGAAATCTTGGAAGCCCTACCGCGACGGGGACCGAATACAAGCATCACCGGGATAAAATCCCCCAAAAGACTTTGGGAAACAACAAGATTAGAGGCGGGTTGTCCCGATCTCCGGTTGCATGATCTGCGTCACAGTTTTGCCTCGGTGGCAATCTCTGAAGGATATACGCTGTCACAAATTGGGGAACTGCTTGGTCATCGTTCTGAAGGCACAACAAAGCGATACGCGCACCTGATGGACGAAGCGGCAACAAAAGCCGCCGAAACCGTGGCCGAATCGATCACCGAAAGACTGAACGGAAAGGCCTCGCCATGAAACGAAACGAGTGGCGCATTCGCCCCTGCATTTTATATCCAAACCAATATAATTATATCATGAAACTGATCCGATTCATTGGGGATTCGCTCAAGCGTTTACGAGAGTTCCCAGAAGACGCCCGACAGGATGCAGGCTACCAACTGGACAAAGTGCAACGCGGTGAACAACCGGACGACTTCAAACCAATGCCGTCCATTGGCAAAGGAGTTGAGGAAATTCGTATTTGGGATGATTCGGGAACTTACCGGGTAATCTATACTGCCAGGCTCGCCGATGCGGTTTATGTTCTCCATGCGTTCCAGAAAAAAAACGCAAGCCACTTCAAAACGAGACATCGATCTTGCACAAATCCGATACACTGAACTTTTAAAGGGGAACAAATGACCGAAATGGAATCTTTCTCCAATGTGTGGGATGCTCTGGCCGATACGCCGGAACAAGCCGCCAATCTCCAGGCACGGGCCGATTTGATGCGCCAGATCACAGCAATCATCAAAGCGAATGCTTGGAAACAGGCCGATGCCGCCTT
>JBBQCO010000180.1:0-5026 GCA_038318785.1 Desulfobulbales bacterium
ACTGGTCGTGACGCAGGGTATGCAATATGCAACTCTCTAAAGGAGAATGGACATGAAACCAATTGGTTATGCGGCCTTTGTCGCGACCGCCTTCGCCCTGCTCTTGATCTGTGCGCCCGTCCATGCCTCAAAGACGGATGACCGTATCGAATCGTCAGCCAAAAAGTCCTATATTTTTAAAACCTTTCTCAAAGACGATGACGTTAAAATCCAGGCCAAAGACGGCGCCGTCACCTTGACGGGACTGGTTTCCGAGGAATCCTATAAATCATTGGCCGAGAAAACCGTTGCCGGTTTATCCGGGGTAAAAAGCGTGGATAACAGGCTGGAGATCAAAGGCGCGCCCCCTTCAGCAAACTCGGATGCCTGGATTAAGGAAAAAGTAAAATTCATCCTCTTGTTTCATCGCAGTGTCAACGCCGTCAAGACCGAAATTGATGTTAAAGATGGCGTCGTCACCCTGCGGGGCAATGCGACCAGTCTGGCGCAAAAGGAACTGGCGGCCGAATACGCTCGCGATGTTGACGAGGTGAAAGGTGTGCAAAATGAAATGACGGTGTCTCTGGCCAATGAAAAAACGTCCAAAATGGCAGTCGAACCTATTGATGACGCTTCCATCACCGCCCAGGTCAACATGGCGCTGTTGCTCCATCGTTCCACCAGCGGCCTCAAAACAACGGTCACGACCAAACGCGGTGTCGTCACCGTGAAAGGCAAAGCCGGCACCGCACTCATTAAGGATCAGGTCACCAAATTCGTCAAAGATGTGCACGGGGTAAAAAGCGTCAACAACCAGATGACGGTCGAATAGCCTGGGGCAGAAACGCCAACCTAATCGTCTATCTTGCCACCGCCTGATTCAACTGCCTCGCCATCCGGTTCGTGATCGCTGCGGAGTACGAAGCAACGCAACTGTAGATGCAACTCGCCGAGGCAACGGAGAACAAGCTGGCCATCGAGGTCCTGAAGGATATTGCCGACGAAGAACACATATGCATGCGGGAGAGTTTCTCCTGCTCCTCCGGGAACTGGCGCCCGATGATGAGAAGCTGTATGTCCAAAGGGGTCAAGGAGGTCAAGTGAAATCCTCATTATTTTACTCATCCAGTTTTTGCTGGGGAAAATTTAATTCAACAAGGAGATTGAAAATGAACGTTTCTTACAAGGGGTTTCTGGCGGTCTTTGTACTGGCTTCGGTTTTAGGACTGAGCGCCTGCAAACAAGAGGGGCCTGCCGAGAAGGCAGGGCAAAAGGTTGACCAGGCGGTTGAACAAGCGGGGAAGAAGATTGATCAGGCAACGGATCAAGCAGGAAAGAAAATAGAACAGGCCGGGGAAACCCTCAGCGACAAAAGCAAGAAAGCAGAAGGATATGTTGACGATGCCGCCATTACAGCCAAGGTGAAGGCTGAAATAGCCAGCGACCCGATGCTTAAGATGTCCCAGATAACGGTGACCGCCACCAAAGGAGTGGTGCGACTGAGCGGTGTGGTTGATTCCCAGCAAAGCATCGACAGGGCTCTGGAAATAACCAGGAATATCAAAGGAATACAAGTAACGGAGAATAATCTCACCGTGAAAACCACCAAGTAGAAAGCGAGGCCTTGCCGCTGAACCCTGTTCAAAGCGGTTGAGCGTTTGCCGCCTCTTTCAGGAAGGCAGGAAAACGATATGTTGCGGATCGTTCAGGCATGAACGCTGAACGATCCGCAGCGGTGAGGGGCAACTGTCCCCAGTCAATTCCAGGGAGGAATGCATCATGAAACGAAAGATCTTCATTCTCTGTACCCTGATGGGCGCTTTGGCATTGCCTACCGGCAACGCAATGGCGGCGGAACCGCAGCCGGTTCAAGAAATGGCGGCTGGGACACAGACACAAGAGCAAGTCTATGGCAGCCAGCTCATGACCATTGATGAGCGCAACCAATATCAAGCCAAGATGCGTGCCGCGAAAACGGCGGAGGAGCGAGAACGCCTTCGCGCGGAACATCACCAAAGCATGCAAGAGCGGGCAAAGGTCCGTGGCATGACGTTGCCCGACGAGCCACCAGCACGCGGGGGCGGAATGGGTATGGGTCCCGGAGGCGGGGGCATGATGCACGGTGGTGGCGGTAATCGCTGATTGCTCCTCTCCGGCATGGATGGAGAGCGCAACAGCGCCCAACGCCAACGGTTGCAAATGAGTCGTTTCAAGAGCAACCGACGCCCGGGAAAACGGCTGGAACACGTATTCGTCAAGCAGATCGCAACCCCTTCCCAAGAGGTAACCTGTTTTAAGGAGTACAAGTGGCATGGCGAATAGAGTGCTGATCATTACTGGTAATGCCGTTGAAGCCGAAGTGTTGCGCAAGGTGCTCGGCAATTTTCGCGAAGGGGCGTTTATCGTCGAATGGGCCAGGCAACTGTCCGAAGGACTGAACCGCCTGCGCGCAGGCGGCATCGATGCGATCATTGCCGAGCTGGCGCTGCCCGACTGCCAGGGCATCGACAGCTTTGACCGGTTATTCGCCGCAGCTCCGCACACGCCGATCGTGACCCTCAGTGCGGCGGATGACGAAACCTTGACAACAACAACGGTGCAGCACGGCGCCCAGGGGTATTTGTCGAAAAGCAACCTGGACAACTCCCTGGTGCCGCAATCGCTCCACAACCTTATCCAGCGCAAGGCCGTCGAAGAGACCTATTTTCTTGAAAAAGCGCGGGCTGAAATCACCCTCAACTCGATCAGGGACGCGGTTATCGGCACCGACATGATGGGCAACGTCGATTATCTCAATATTGCCGCCGAAACCATGACCGGCTGGTCGCGGGAAGAGGCGCGCGGGCATTCCATCGGTGAGGTGATGCGCATCGTCGATGGCGACACGCGGGAACCGAAACCCAATCCAATCGACTTGGTCTTGCGTCACAATACATCGATGACCCTGACGGCCGGAACCATCCTGATCCGCCGCGATGGCCACGAGGCGGCAGTCGAAGATTCCGCTGGCCCGATCCACGATTGGGATGGAAAAATGACCGGTGCGGTGATTGTATTCCACGATGTTACAACCGCCCAGGCGATGGCATTGAAAATGGCGCATCTGGCGCAACACGATTTTCTCACCAACTTACCCAATCGCGTCCTGTTGAACGACCGGGTGGCGCAAGTGATCTCCCTGGCAAAACGGCGCGGTACGCAACTGGCCGTGCTGTTTTTGGACCTGGATAATTTCAAACATATCAACGATTCGCTCGGGCACTCGACCGGCGACAAGGTGCTGCAATCCGTTGCGAACCGCTTGTGCGCCTGCGTGCGTGCTTCCGACACGGTAAGTCGTCAGGGGGGCGATGAATTCGTGGTTCTGGTGTCCGAGGACAGGTTCGCGGAGAATGCAGCTCAGATCGCCGACAAAATTCTCTCCGCACTGGCTGCTCCGCACATCATTGGCGAA
This sequence comes from Desulfobulbales bacterium, assembly GCA_038318785.1. Taxonomy (GTDB): domain Bacteria; phylum Desulfobacterota; class Desulfobulbia; order Desulfobulbales; family Desulfobulbaceae; genus Desulfobulbus. The sequence continues at coordinate 3,434 of JBBQCO010000180.1, forward strand.
CATGAGCTGCATGTGACCACCAGCATCGGCATCAGCGTCTATCCCGCAGACGGTCAGGATGCGGAAGCACTCATCAAGAACGCGGATACTGCCATGTATAGCGCCAAGGAAAAAGGCCGCAACAATTACCAGTATTTCAAGGCCGAAATGAACGTCCGCGCGGTCGAGCGCCAAGCCACGGAAGCCGCTTTACGGTCCGCGCTGCAACGGCAGGAATTTGTCTTGCATTACCAGCCCAAGGTCAACCTGGAAACTGGCGCGATAAGCGGTGTCGAAGCCTTGCTGCGCTGGATGCATCCGCAAAGGGGCCTGGTGCTGCCTGGCGGATTCATGCCGGTCGCCGAAAACTGCGGTCTGATGGTTCCAATCGGCCGCTGGGTGCTACGGGAAGCATGCACTCAGACCAAATGCTGGCAAGAAGCCGGGCTTTCGCCGCATTCTATTTCGGTCAACATCTCCGCGCCGGAATTCTGCGCCAAGAATTTTATCGAGGACCTCCGCGCCATCTTGACCGAAACCGGACTGGACCCGCGTTGTTTGCAACTGGAAATAACCGAAAGCGTGCTGATGCGCGATGCCGAGTCCAGTGTCGACATTCTGGAACAGCTCAAGAAGATGGGGGTGCAAGTGGCGGTAGATGATTTTGGCGCCGGCTCTTCCAGTCTCAGTTACCTGGCCAAGTTTCCCATCGATATCCTCAAAATTGCCCCGTCTTTCGTCCGCGACATCAGTTCCGCCACCGGCAGCGGCATCATTGCCAGCGCCGTCATTGCCATGGCCGCCAGCCTCAAGCAAGTGGTGGTGGCCGAGGGCGTTGAGGATCGGTTGCAATGGGCGTTTCTCAAAGTACAGCATTGCGATGAGGGGCAAGGCTACCTGTTCGGCAGGCCGCTAGCCGCCGAGCCCTTCACTTCGCTGCTAGCCAGAGGTTTGATCGAAACGGTCGCGGAGGCAAGTGATCACCCTGGAGTGACCGGTATCTCCCGGCACAGAGACGGCACAATCACGGAAAAAGCAGGTGCCGAATGGAAATTAACCAACGAGGCCGCACAATGAACAAAATACTTGCAGGAATACTCCTGCTGACCTTGGCCGTCATCCTGCCTCAGCCCCTCAGGGCAGAGGTCAATATAAGCATTGGGTTTGCCTTGCCGGAGCCTGTCTACTTTGAGCGGCCCCCGGAGGTAATCGTCCTGCCGGATACCCGCAATGTCTACGTTGTTCCGGAGAGCGATTTCGACCTGTTTTTCTGGAATGGCTGGTGGTGGCGCCCGTGGCAGGGCCGTTGGTACCGCTCCCGCTCTTATAACCGGGGCTGGGGCTATTATAATACTGTTCCAAGCTTTTATTATGACGTCGACCTCGGCTGGAGAGACTCCTACAGAGCCCGGAACTGGTCCGGTCACCGGTGGAACTATGAACGGATTCCCCATCAGCGGCTGCAGAGCAACTGGAAACAATGGCATGACAACCAATACTGGCAAAGAAACAGAACCTGGGGCGTGGAGGGCTATCGACCCAGGCCGCAACGACAGGTCGAAGAAATACGCGCTCAACGGCAAGAGCACTACCGGCAACAGCCTGAAGTGCAGC
>JBBQCO010000181.1:0-5021 GCA_038318785.1 Desulfobulbales bacterium
TCTGATTACCACTGAAACTCAGCCGATTTTTTTCGTGGTAGGACGCTATTTGTCCCACCAGTTATGTCATAGTACTCCAAACGTCATCTACAAAAGGAGTACACCATGGCTAAAAACAAAATTCAGTTCCAGAAAGGGTTAAGTTTGCCACGATTTCTCTCCCAATACGGCACAGAACAACGATGCCGAGAAGCCCTGTTCAAAATGCGCTGGCCGCATGGGTTTAGTTGCCCCAAGTGCGGCCACACCCGATATTGCGAAATTCGTGACCGCAAAGTGTACCAATGCCACAAGTGCCATTTTCAAGCTTCCCTGATCCAGGGAACCATTTTTGCCGCCACCAAGCTTCCGCTCACAGCCTGGCTTTTGGGCATCTACCTTGTTACCCAATCAAAAGACGGCATTTCCTCTCTCCATCTGGCTCGAACCGTCGGGATCTCCGCCAATGCTGCCTTGCGTATGAAACACAAATTGCAGCAGGTCATGAAAGATCGAGACGACCAACGACCCCTGGATGGCCTGTTGCTCATGGATGATGCCTATTGGGGTGGCAAGAAGCGAGACGGCAAAAGAGGCCGAGGCGCTTCCGGCAAGATGCCTTTCGTTGCTGCATTGTCTCTCTCTGACAAGGGCCATCCTCTTTTCCTGAAACTGAGCCATCTCAGTGGCTTCACTCTGGACGAAATCTCCTCTTGGGCCACCAAGTACATCCGCCCCGGAAGTCTTGTTATCTCAGATGGTTTGAATTGTTTCCCTGCGGTAACACAAGCCCAATGCGAGCATGAGCCAGTCATCACCACCAGGGGGGCCAAATATAATGGCAAGGTATTCGAATGGTTGAACACTGTTATAGGAAATGTAAAAAGTGCCATGCACGGCACGTATCATGCCTTAAGCGATAAACACTTGCCCCGCTATCTCGCGGAGTTTTGTTATCGCTTCAACCGCCGGTTTCAAATGCACACCATGGTTGACAGGCTCACTTATATTGCGATGCGGACTCAACCTGTCCCACAGCGCCTTTTGAAACTGGCTGAAGTTCGATGGTAATCAGATTCAAATATGAAAAGTCCCCCCTGCGCCTAGAGGCTAGAGACTTGGGTGAATGCCGCTGTCAATTTTATAGCCTGGAGGGTGCTGCGAACATCATGCACCCGAAGAATGTCAACGTTCTGCTGGGTACAGAAGGCCGAAACCAGGGCGGTGGGACAATCGCGTTCCGCCAGGGGAATATTGAGTAATTGTCCAAGAAAGGCTTTGCGGGAATGGCCGATGAGCACCGGGCAGCCGTGATGTTTGAAGGCTTGAACGTTGCGCAGGATCGACAAGTTATGCTCCAGTGTTTTGCCAAACCCGATGCCGGGATCGACAATGATTCTTCCGCGACTGATCCCTTGGCTCTCCATCCACCCGATCCGTTCGGCAAAGAAATCGTTGATTTCGGCCACCACGTTGTCATATCGTGGTGCAACCTGCATATCACCGGGGGTGTTCTGCATGTGCATGATAATGACCGGCCCGCTGGAGGAACAGACCACATCGATCATTTCCGGGTCATGGCGCAAGGCCGAAATATCGTTGATCAGGGTTGCCCCGGTGGCCAGAGCCTGCCGTGCCACCACCGCTTTGGTCGTGTCAATGGAGACCGGAATGTCGCTTCGCTCTCTAATTTTCCGGATAGCCGGAAGAACCCGTGCAAGTTCCTCGTCTGCCCTCACAGGTTCGGCAAAAGGACGGGTTGATTCGCCGCCGACATCGATGATATCGGCACCATCGGCCAGCAGTTGATCGATCCGGGCGGAGAGGGCCTGCTCGCATCTCCATTGACCGCCATCGGAAAAAGAATCGGGGGTAACATTAAGGATGCCCATAATTTGCACCTTATGTTCCATCGTTGAACCTCCACAAACAAAAAAGGTGGGTTGCCTTCTCCACTCAAAGACAGCCCACCTGGAAAAACAATAATCGACTCAGTTCAAGTTTCGACAGTTTCCGCTTCCTCGGCTTTCTCTATGGTCTGTTCGCCACGCAGTTCATTGATGATCCGATTCATATCATCCAGGATAATGGTTTCGCGCTCCAGGAGTTCATCGGCGAGGGCCTTGAGGATATCCCTATTGTCCTCCAATAAGCGGGTAACCTTGTCGTTGGCCTCGACCACGATCTTTTTCACCGCCGCGTCGATCTTCTGCGCGGTCTGCTCACTGTAATCCCGGTGCTGGGCAATCTCGCGACCGAGGAAGATATGCTCCTCTTTCTTGCCGTAGGCCATCGGGCCGAGCTCATCGCTCATCCCCCATTCGCAGACCATCTTCCGTGCCAGCTCGCTGGCCCGTTCGATATCGTTGCCGGCTCCGGTGGTGATTTCATCAAAAACGAGCTTCTCCGCCACCCGACCACCGAAAAGAATAGCGATCGAATTGAGCAGAAACCTGCGCCCATGGGTGTATTTTTCGTCCATGGGCAACTGCATGGTCAGCCCAAGTGCCCGGCCCCGGGGGATGATCGTCACTTTATGAATCGGATCAGTTCCCGGCAGCAACCGCGCCACCAGAGCATGACCGGCCTCGTGGTAGGCGGTTATCTCCTTTTCCCTGGGGCTGATGATCATGGATCTGCGCTCCGCACCCATCATCACCTTGTCTTTGGCTCGCTCCAGGTGATTGGCATCCACCTCTTCTTTGCCTTCCCGTGCAGCCATCAGGGCAGCCTCATTCACCAGGTTTTCCAGATCCGCCCCGGAAAATCCGGGGGTTCCGCGGGCAATCACCGCCATGTCGACGTCGCCGGCCAACTTGGTTTTTTTACCATAAATATCGAGAATCATTTCCCTTCCCTTGACATCCGGCGCCGGCACCACCACCTGGCGGTCAAAACGGCCGGGACGCAACAAGGCGGGATCAAGAACATCGGGCCGGTTGGTGGCGGCAATAATAATAACGCCATCGTTGCCTTCAAAACCATCCATCTCCACCAGCAACTGATTGAGGGTCTGCTCGCGCTCGTCATGCCCGCCGCCAAGTCCGGCGCCGCGATGCCGGCCAACTGCATCAATCTCGTCAATAAAAATGATGCAGGGGGCATTTTTCTTGCCCTGGCCGAACAGATCGCGCACCCGGGAGGCGCCGACACCAACGAACATCTCGACGAAGTCGGAACCGGAGATGGTAAAAAAAGGCACCCCCGCCTCGCCGGCAATGGCGCGGGCTAGCAAAGTTTTACCAGTACCGGGTGAACCGGCCAAGAGGACACCCTTAGGTATCCGCCCGCCGAGTTTGGTAAATTTCTGTGGGTCACGGAGAAAGTCGATAATCTCCTCCAATTCGGCCTTGGCTTCGTCAATACCGGCGACATCCTTGAAGGTGACTTTAACCTCACCCTCACCCTGCAATTTCGCCCTGGTTTTGCCGAAGGACAACGCGCCCCCCTTGCCGCCCATCTGCATCTGCCGCATGAAAAAAATCCAGACGCCGATCAAGAGCAGCATCGGAAACCAGGAAACAAAAATGGTCAGGTACCAGGGGGTCTCATCAGGTTTCTTCACCAGAATATCGACATCCGACTGGCGCAGCATGGGAATCAACCCGGCATCGTCGGGGGTCATGGTCCTGAAAGGACGACCGTCCTTGCCAATACCAGTGATCTCTTCACCTTGGATACTGACCTTGCTGATTGCCCCGCTCTCCACATTCGACCAGAACTCGCTGTAGGTAATGGTATTACTCTGCGTTTGCGGCTTGTTGAACAGTTGAAACAGCAGAATCATGGTCAGGCCGATGACCAGCCACATACTGAGATTTTTATAAAAAGTATTCAAAAAGTGTCTCCAAAAAATCGTCTTCGGGTAAAACCGGTAGCCACCAAGGCTGCTTATCCCTTCTTCTTTCGTTAAGAAACTTACTTTAACATCGATTTTCCCTCAGTCAATGCCCTTTGCAAATTCCTGGATGGTCTTGACCCCGACCTCCTTGTGACGCATGGACTCCATGGCCAGGGTCATCGCCAAACCGCCGGTGATCGTGGTGGTGTAGGGGATGTGATAATCGAGCGCCGCCCGTCTGATAATATAGGAATCCTCAGTGGTCCGGTTACCGGCCGAGGTGTTCAGGATCCATTGCACCTGCCCGTCCTGAATCTTGTCGAGGATGTGGGGGCGTCCCTGGGAGATTTTATTGACCTCCGTGCAGGCAATACCACTCTCGGCAAGACGAACGGCCGTACCCCGGGTGGCCAGAATGACATAACCGAGGGCGTCAAGTTTTTTTGCCACCGGAACTACCGCATCCTTATCGCTGTGACGAACGCTGATAAAAACCGTGCCGCTTTGCGGTAGCTGCGAGTTGGAAGCCATCTGCGATTTGGCCAGGGCCAATCCCAGGTCATCGTCGATCCCCATGACCTCGCCGGTGGATTTCATCTCCGGTCCGAGCAGGGTGTCGACATTCTGGAACCGGTCAAAAGGAAAGACCGCTTCTTTGACCGCCCAATGGTGCAGCACTTTTTCTTTGGTAAAGCCGAGCTGCTCCAGGCTCATCCCCAACATCACCTTGGTGGCAATCTTGGCCAGCGGCACACCGGTGGCCTTGGAGACAAAAGGCACGGTTCTCGAGGCCCGGGGATTAACCTCAAGAATAAAGAGCGTCTGCCCCTGGACCGCAAATTGGATGTTCATCAAACCGATAACGCCCAGTTCCTGCGCCATGGCCTTGGTGGCGGTGGTGATCTCGGCAAGGATGGCGGAGGAGAGGGTATGGGGCGGCAACACACAGGCCGAGTCGCCGGAATGAATGCCCGCCTCCTCGATATGCTCCATGATACCGCCGATCACCGTCATCCGGCCATCACTGACTGCATCGACATCGACCTCGATCGCATCCTTGAGAAACTGATCAAGCAATACCGGATGCTCGCCACCGCTCATGCCCGGGATGGCCATGAAACTACGGATGCCCTGTTCGTTGTAGACAATCCGCATGTCGCGGCCGCCCAACACGTAGGAGGGTCGCATGACCACCGGATAA
>JBBQCO010000182.1:0-4988 GCA_038318785.1 Desulfobulbales bacterium
ACGCCTCCATCGTCTTCGAGCAGGAATACAGCGGTATTGAAGGCGATTCAGCTTCCTGTGCCGAATTGTATGCTTTGCTCTCGGCGCTGTCCGGTTTGCCGCTCAAACAGGATATTGCGGTGACCGGCGCACTCAACCAGCACGGCGAGGTGCTGCCGGTGGGCGGGATCAATGAAAAGATCGAGGGCTATTTCCGCATCTGCGCCGCTGCCGGACTCAACGGCAGCCAAGGCGTGCTGATTCCGCATCGCAACTGCCGCCACCTGATGCTCGACCGTGCAGTCATTGAGGCCGTCGCTCAAGGTTTGTTCCACGTCCATACGGCCGAGCATGTGACCGAGGGGTTGGAACTGCTCACCGGAGTGCCTGCGGGCTGCGCGAATGCCAGCGGTCTGTATCCGCGCGGCAGCGTACTGAGTCATGCCCAGCAAACCCTGCTATCCTACCGCCGCGCTTGCCATACGCTGGAACGTGGCGGTGACACCAGAAATGTCCACCGGTCCTTGAGGAGATAATCTGCTGCCGGCAAAGGATCCATGAACAAGGCTGCATGTGGATGCACAAAGAGCCATCGATGAGGGCCGATTTTTTTAAGGAGATGATGTTATGAAATTTTCAGAGGCACGGCAGGGCCGAGTGTTTGTTCTTCGGTTGGAGGACGGCGATATCGTGCATGAAACCATTGAGCAGTTCGCTGTTGATCAGAATATTGAGGCGGCATCTCTCCTTATTGTTGGCGGTGCGGACGATGGCAGCCGACTGGTGGTCGGGCCCAGGAGAGACCGCGGCCTCCCCTTGGAAGCCATGCAGTATGAACTGGAACATGCCCATGAAGTTGCCGGCGTCGGCACCCTTTTCCGGGATGAGGAGGGGACGCCGCTCCTGCATATGCACATGGCCTGCGGCAGGGCCGGTGCAACGGTTACCGGTTGTATCCGCGATGGGGTGAAAGTGTGGCATGTCATGGAGGTGATCATGCAAGAATTGGTGGGAACTACCGCGAGAAGAGCACGGGAAGAGCCTCTTGGCTTGAAGTTGCTGCGGCCATAGGGCACGATAGTGTTTGCGCCCTTGTGGAAAGTCTGTCCCGAAGAGGTTTGGCCCGTTGTTCCGCAGGTTGTGGCCCGCCGTATCTAGAGAAGAACACTCTGTGAAGGGTGTCTGTTACCTGAAAATACTAAATGAGAAAAAGGACTTCTTTTGAAGAATAACGATGTGTTGCGCAGTGTCCGCTATGCCTTCGACTTGAGTGATTCAGCCATGATAGCGCTTTGTAGCACAGCTGATCATCAGGTCACTCGAGGGCAGATCAGCGATTGGTTGAAAAAAGAGGACGATCCCGCTTTCCAGAATTGCAGCGATAGGCAATTGGCCATTTTTCTCAATGGTTTGATTGACGAAAGGCGCGGCAAACAAGAAGGGCGGCAATGGGAACCAGAGCAGCGTTTAACCAACAATATCATTTTGAAAAAATTGAAAATCGCCTTGGATTTGAAAAGTGAAGATATCCTCGAGATTATGGCGTTAGCGCAGTTCAGCATAAGTCAGCATGAAATAAGCGCGTTGTTTCGAAAGCCCGACAACAAACACTATCGTCTTTGTAAGGATCAAATCCTGCGGAATTTCCTCAAAGGCGTGCAGCGCAAATATCGACCAAATAACCCTGTCGCGGAAACCTGAAGGATCTTGTATCCTAGCAAAGCTCATTTTGGGGTCGGCTTGGGAAAACCCAACAATCTTGGCTTCCGGATGGAACGTCGAACAATCAATGGAGGGCCACCTCATATGAAAATCGTATTTGCTCTCATGGTCATGATGACTTTCGGGGCGTTGACGGTCACCGCCCAAGAGGTGGTGAAAAGAGATATCATCAAAACCTCGGCCGGCGACCTGGAACTTGTCTTCATTGGCCACTCGTCACTGATGATGACCTTCCGCGGCAAGATTATCCATTTTGATCCCTACGGTAAAATGGCAGATTACAAGAAGCTGCCCAAGGCGGACCTGATTTTCATCACCCACGATCATAACGACCATTTCGATCTGGCGGCTCTGCAGGCTATTCAAAAAAAAGAGACGACGGTGATCCTCCCTCCCATCTGTTCTGAAAAGGTGCCGGAAGGCTGGATCATGGAAAATGGCGAATCCCTGACGGTGCAGGGTATTGAGGTTCAAGCTCTTCCTGCCTTCAACATGGTGCATAAGCGGGAGAATGGCCAGGCCTTTCACCCGAAGGGTATTGGCAACGGTTATGTGCTGAGCTTTGGTGACAAACGGATATATGTGGCGGGCGACACCGAAAACATCGCGGATATGAAGGCCTTGAAAGGAATCGACTGCGCCTTTCTGCCCATGAGCGTGCCTTCGACGATGACCCCGGAGATGGTGGCCGATGCGGCAAAGGCGTTCAAGCCGAAAATTTTGTATCCCTACCATTACGGCGAGACTGATCCGACAAAGCTGACAAAACTTTTAAAAACCACGCCGGGTATCGAGGTGCGCATCCGGCAATTGCACTGAATGGCCCATGATGCCATGCCCTCTCGCCGGCAATAGTACATTTCCTGAAGGATTGATTCCGGCAAAAAAAGCGAAAGGGACGCAACGCCAGGGGGGGGCTGGGCCGCGAGATGGGGAGCAGGTACGGGGCGATTTCTTAAGTTCGTGTCCAACGCATTGAATGCCCTACCAGGAGAGGAGAAAATATATGTTTGAATCTGCGGAATTGGGACACAAAATCAAGAAATCCGTTTATGAGGAGGAAGTGCCTCTCTTGCGTGAGGCCCTGCTCAATACCCAGATAGATCTGGCGGAATCGGCCAGGTTCCCGGTGATCATCCTGATCGGTGGCCTGGATGGCGCGGGACGTGGCGCAACCGTTAACCTGCTCAACGAATGGATGGATCCCCGCCACATTCAAACCCATGGCATGGGCGAACCCTCTGATGAGGAACTCGATCGCCCCATGATGTGGCGTTTCTGGCGAGCCCTGCCGCCCAAGGGAAAGATTGGGGTCTTCCTTGGCTCCTGGTATACTTGGCCGATCCTCAACCGGGTCAATGGTGTTACCAAGGATGCCGATCTTGAACACAGTTTGGAGCGGGCCAAACGACTGGAAAAAATGCTGGTGGACGAAGGTGCCCTGTTGATCAAATTTTGGCTGCACCTCTCCAAGGAGAAACAGAAAAAACGTCTCGAAGTATTGGAAAAGAACCCCCTGACCCGTTGGAAGGTTACCGACCGTGACTGGAAACACTTTAAGGCGTATGACAAGTTCCAGGAAGTCCATGAAAACGTCATCCGTCATACCAGTACGGCCGAGGCCCCCTGGCTGATCGTGGAAGGCGAGGATGCGAATTACCGCAACCTGACCGTGGGCAAGGTTATTCTCAAGGCAATCCAGGATAGGCTGGAACAGGAAAAAGCTCCGCCGCTCAAGATATTGGCGCCCCCTTTGATGCCCCCCATCGACAAGCTGCATCTGTTGAAAAGCCTGGACATGGGGCAGGCAATCGACAAGGACAAGTTCAAACTCAAACTGGAAAAATACCAGGGTAAGCTGAACGAGCTGACGCGCGACTCCAAGTTCAAGTACATGTCGGTGATTGCGGTGTTCGAGGGGAACGACGCTGCAGGCAAGGGCGGCAGCATTCGCCGCATTACCGGGGCGCTGGATGCCCGTTATTACCAGGTCATCCCCATTGCCGCCCCCACCGAGGAGGAGCGCGCCCAGCCCTATCTGTGGCGATTCTGGCGGCATCTCCCGCGGAAAGGGCGTGTCACTATTTTTGATCGTTCCTGGTACGGTCGGGTATTGGTGGAGCGCGTTGAGGGATACTGCGCCGAGGCTGACTGGATGCGAGCCTATAGCGAAATCAACGAGTTCGAGTCGCAAATGGTCAGGCACAATCTGCTGGTCGTTAAATTCTGGCTGGCCATTACCAAGGACGAGCAACTGCGGCGATTCGAGGATAGGCAGAAAACGGGCTTCAAGAGCTTCAAGATTACCGAGGAGGACTGGCGTAACCGGGAAAAGTGGGAGCAATACGAACAGGCTGTGTGCGACATGGTGGATCGGACCAGCACACTGATTGCTCCGTGGACGCTGGTGGAATCCAACGATAAGAACTTCGCGCGCCTCAAGGTGCTGAAAACCTTGTGTGAAAAGATTGAAGCAAAGCTCAAGGAATTGCACGAAGAGGGGGTTAACTACCTGGAAAAACCCAAGAAACACCGCTGATACGGGCCTCAGCCCTAGTCGACGCCAAGGTCATTCGAATTGGAATTGCATGACCCGTCACGGATTCCTGTCAAGATCGCCGAAACAAGAGTGTCTTTCTGTGAACCATTCATTATCTGCAATAATCAAAATAAAAGAGAGAAATATATGAGTCATTCAGTTGTTAAATATGAAGAATTGAATCCTGAACAAATTTTTCTGGAACTCGTGAAGAGATTCCCCCAAATGAAAAGAAGAGAGGGGAGCACTATAGGTGAAGTGTTTGGTGATGGATGGGAATCGCTTAATGCAGCATCCAGGGAAATTGCGGAAAAAAAGTTCAGGAAAAAAATTAATGGCCATGAAATTCATGGAATTCGTTATGACGACAACAATGATGGTCTTTATTATTTGGCCAGATATAGCGCTGACGAGATATTTTTTGAGATCATAAAAAGATTTCCGATGGTGAGCCATGGATCAGAAGTGTGTTTGCGCGAACTTTTTGGTGAAGAATGGTTTTTATTCGGCAGGAAAAGTAGAGAAGTGGCAGAGGAGAGATTTGTGAATGCAATTCGAGACGCAGATGTCAACGGCATAAAATTCGTCATGAACAAAACAAATTTTGAACTTTTCAAAAACGAAAACAACGAAATACTGTATACCAGAGTTGCCAACGACACCTATTGCTGAAGACGAACAACCCCAGTTGCAGCCGGTGACGTGTCGGGGTTCCTGATCTCGGGGGGCTCCCGTTCATGTTAGCTTG
>JBBQCO010000183.1:0-4909 GCA_038318785.1 Desulfobulbales bacterium
CGGCAGGTCGCAGAAAATGGCCGACCAACCGGGGTTGCGGCGCAGGAACTCGCCGATAAAAGCACCCGAACCCGCCCCGAGATCGAGCATAGTACCAGATGGCGGCAGATCGGGGCAGCATTGCCACACTTCCTCGGCGCGCACGCCAGCCGCCTCGTCCATGGCCCCGAGATAACGGATTCGGGCCTGGTGCAGCTCTTCCGGACACTTGTCGACGGCGGCAAAGATCCGGTTGACTGTTTTCAGGGTAGCGGCCAGATGGTCCCAGGACAAAAGCAGTTGCTGTTCAAAGTCCACTGTCCGTCGCTGCGAACTGGGTGAATGGCGCTCCAGGTAGGGCTGGGCCTCTGGGCTCAGGCCGTAGCGGTTTGCCTCCTTGCACAAGAGCCCCAACTGGCAGAGGCCGTCGAGAAACCGGCGGCCATATTCGAGATCCCAGCCGATAGAGGCGCAGATCTCCTCGGCGAAACATTCCTGGGAAGCAAGAAGGTCAAACAGCCCCGATTCATGGGCCAGCATCAGGACAGCAGAGCCCCGATATCCGGTCAGCAGATCGGAAAAGGCGAGGAACGACGAGCCGTTGCCCGCTGTCGGCATCATCCCTCCTGGGCGTTGCGGATGCCCACTTCGGCAAAGGTTTTGATGTCGGCCAGCACCCGGGTGGCAGCATCGAGCAAGTGCATGGCCACGGCAGCGCCGGTGCCCTCGCCCAGCCGGAAATCGAGATTGAGCAGAGGGGTGAGCCCCATCCGCTCCAGCATGCAGCGGTGGCCGATTTCCACCGAGTTGTGGCTGGCAAAGAGGTAGGCCTTAGCCGCCGGCGCCAGTTCGCAGGCAATCAAGGCACCGGCTGTGGAGATCAGCCCATCGCAGAGCACCGGAATGCCGCGAGCGGCCGCACCAATCACCAGCCCGGCCAGACCGCCGATTTCAAAGCCGCCGACCTTGGCCAGCACATCCAAGGCGTCCGTAGGATCCGGGCGATGCAAGGCGAGCGCCCGCTCAATCACCGCGACCTTGTTGTGCAGCATGGCGTCGTCGATGCCGGTTCCCCGGCCGGTGACGGTGCGCACCGGCAGGCCCGAGAAGGCGGCGATGATCGCCGACGATGGCGTGGTGTTGCCGATGCCCATATCGCCGGTGCCGAGCAGATCCATGCATTCCCGGTCCACCAGCTGATTGACGATCTCAATCCCCGCCGCCACCGATCGGATCGCGTCCTCCCGGCTCATGGCCTGGGCCTTGGTGAAATTGGCCGTTCCCTTGCCGATCTTGCGATGAAAGATGGGTAGGTCGGGTGGGAAATCATGGTTCACCCCCAGGTCGGCAACCCGCACCTCGGCCCCCGAATGGGCGGCGAGAACACTCACCGAAGCGCCGCCCTGGACAAAGTTGTAGACCATCTGCGGCGTCACTTCCTGGGGAAAAAGGCTGACGCCCTCTTCGACCACGCCGTGATCGCCGGCGCAGGTGACGATCATTTTTTTGCGGAATCGAACATCGAGCGTGCCGGCAATGCCCGCCAACCGGGCGGCCAGCGGCTCAAGAATACCCAGGCTCCCTTGGGGCCGGGCCTGGTCGGCAAGCCGTTGCAGGGCTGCCTGGTGGACGTTGCTGTCCGGAGGACGGATAGCGTTGATGGTCTGCTGGACGAATTGCATAAGGATGCCTTAGTGATGGATCGGATCCGGTGATGGATAGGATGGTGTGAGCCGATGGTTGCGAACCGCTCTCACTCAGGGACGGAAATCTTGTCGCCGCTGATATCCTGGCGAAAAACTTCCATGCCCTTTTTCATGGCGCAGAAATCGCCGCACATGGTGCAGGTGTCGCTGGCCTCGGGAGCGCGTTCTTCTCTGATGTGCTTGGCTTTTTCAGGGAACAGCAGATATTTCTCCAAATCCTGCCAGCGCATGTCCCGCCGGGCCATGGCCGCCTGTTTTTCATTGTCGCGCCGCTCCGGATACTTGGCGATATCGCCGACGCGGACCGCCAGCCGGGTGGCGCGCACGCCTTCGCGAACATCCTCCTCATTGGGCAGGGCCAGATGTTCGGCCGGGGTGATGTAGCAGACCAGATCCGCCCCGTGACGGGCCGAATTGGCCGCCCCGATGGCGGCGACAATGTGATCGTAGCCGGCGCCGCTGTCCATGGGCAGAGGCCCGAGCACATAGTAGGGGGCATTGCCGCTCATCCGTTTTTCCAGCTGGATATTGGCGGCGATTTCATCGAGCGGCACATGGCCCGGCCCTTCGACCATCATCTGGCAGCCCATCTCCCGGCCAAGCTCCGCCAGTTCGCAGTTGATGATCATCTCGGCCATTTGGGCCCGGTCGTGGCTGTCGTGGATGGCCCCGGCGCGGATGCCGTTGCCCAGCGAAAGGACGGCATCGTATTTTTTCATCAAACCGCAAACCCGTTCGAACTGGGCGTAGAGCGGATTTTCCCGGCCGGTGGCGTCCATCCAGGCCACCATGAAGGTGCCGCCCTTGGAGGCCAGTCCGCCGTAGCGAAAACCCTGTTTGCGCAGCCGCTCGATGGTGTATTGGTTGATGCCGCAGTGGATGGCCATGAAACTGAGGCCGTCATCGAGTTGGCGCTCAATCAGCTCGAAGAGGAATTCCGGATCGAGCTTGCAGGGATCCTTGTATTTGCGGGCGGTCTCTTTGAAGGCTTGATAGAGCGGCACATTGCCCACCGGCAGACGGGTATTGGCCAGGACCTCCCGGCGGATGCGGTCCAGATCTCCGCCGACGGAGAGTTCCATCAGGGTGTCGGCCCCCTCCTCCTCGGCAATCCGGGCCTTGCGGATTTCCGCCTCCAGGTTGCAGATGTCCGACGAGGTGCCGATGGAGGCGTTGACCTTGGTCCGCAATCCCGTGCCGATACCGACCACTTTTTGGCCGGGCCGGCTGGGATTGTTGGCGATGACAATCTCGCCGGCCGCCACCTTTTGCCGGATATATTCCGTGCTCAGCCCTTCATCTCGGGCCACGATTTCCATCTGCGGGGTCAGGGTGTGTTCACGTGCATACTCAATTTGGGTTTTCATGTATCCTCCGTACTTTGCGACAGTCTGTAAGCGGAAAAAAGAAAAGGGCTTCAAAAGGGGGATATCCTTTTGAAACCCTTTGCCATCGCGTTCCCAAGTCGAACTGATCTATACGTCTTCTGACTTCCGGATACTGCCAGATCGCGCCTTCCCGATCATCAAGGATGATCAGTGGCTTCCTCGCAAGGAATGCGACCCCTAATTCCGGTTACAGCGGCGGGACCGTCACGGATTTGCACCGTGTTCCGTTTATAGAACTGTCTGTATATGTGCCTGCTTCAACAGGTGCGGCAAACTACCATATTCAAGGCCAAAAAAACAATCCCGAAAATGAGGGATTTTTCTCCCTCTGGAGGGGGTGGGGCTGAGACGCGAGACTCCAGGATGGGGAAAATACGGATGCACACTTGATCCATATATTTTACTTTCCCCTTGCGTACCTTTGATTTTTCGTTTTCTTTCAGACAATAGGGTTCAGTTGCCCTGACAAACCCCCAAAAGCATGACCTGCGGCTGTGTGCAGCAAAAAATTACAGCTTCACGCCGCTGTTCACGAGCTTGGGCAGCTCAGATGACTGTCTCTTCATGTCCGAGACGATCCCGTTGTTCGCCGAGTTCTTGAGCCGCCAGGACAAACGACTATTATATCGATTTGACGGCACGCAAAGAGGGAAAATAATGGTCAAGCATGCGGAAACAGGCACTCTCAGCATCGCTTATGTAGAAAAAGGGCCACCGAAAGGTACACCGGTGGTCCTACTGCATGGCTTTCCCTACGATATCCACGCCTACGACGCGGTGGTTCCCGCCCTGGTTGCAGCGGGTTGCCGTGTCATCGTCCCCTATCTGCGCGGGTTCGGCCCCACCCGCTTTCTCTCGGCCGACACGCCCCGGTCGGGGCAACAGGCGGCGCTGGCCCACGATCTACTGGGCCTCATGGATGGCCTGGCGATTGAGCGCGCTGTCCTAGCCGGGTATGACTGGGGCGGCCGGGCCGCCTGCATCGTTGCCGCCCTGTGGCCCGAGCGAATACGCGGGCTGGTCTCGGGGGCGGGCTACAACATCCAGCACCTGCCCTCTGCCAACACGCCGCAACCGCCGGAAATGGAACGGCAACTCTGGTACCAATACTATTTCCATGGTGAACGGGGGCGAGAGGGTCTGCGCCGGTATCGCCGCGAACTGTGCCAGCTCCTGTGGCGGCTGTGGTCGCCCCACTGGCATTTCGATGCAGCGACCTACCAGCAAACGGCTGCCTCGTTCGACAACCCGGACTTCGTTGAGGTGGTTATCCATTCGTACCGCCATCGTTTCGGTCTGGTGAACGGCGACCCCGCCTTTGAGGCAACCGAACAGCGGTTGATCGATCTGCCGCGGATAACCGTGCCGGCCATCGTCCTGCACGGCAGTGAAAACGGTGTCCTCCCCGCCGAAGGATCCGAGGACCACCACCGATTTTTTGGATCCGCCTATGAGCGCCGGTTGATTCCGGTGGCGGGACACAATCTGCCTCAGGAAGAGCCGCTCGCCTTTGCGGCGGCAGTGCTCTCGCTCCTTTGAGACGATATCAAGCCCTCCTTGCCCTGTAGCGAATCTCACAGCCAGGGTAGCCGGATCATCCGGATTACTCTCCCGGCAGCACGTCAGGATATTTTTTGTCATGGCGCGGCGGCTTGCAGTCGTGGTAATGAGGGCACATTGCGGTCCGATTGGGTGCATTGTCGGTTTGAGCAACAGCGCCAACCGATGAGAGCCAGTTTCCCTCAGCCTCTCTTGTGGAGTAACCATGTCGCGTATCGAATTTTCGTCAACGCAGTTTCTTCCTTACCTGCCTGAATCGTGCCAGGTGAATCCCGG
>JBBQCO010000184.1:0-4888 GCA_038318785.1 Desulfobulbales bacterium
CCCTGATATTCTTGTGATGCATAAAGCCTCGTTTTGGATGTGTTTTTTTTAGCGGGAAAACTCTGTCCAGAATAGAGGCTTTTTCAATTTAATCAACTGTTTTTTCGTCGTTATTGCTGGTTCTTTTCAACACCTTTATAATAGATAAATCGAAAATTATGTTCTTCGTTGGCTATTACAGAGTGAATTTGCTGATTTGTCAGGAGCTTCTGTGGGCTAATCGCCATTTTCCCAAAACCAAAACTTAAACTCGTGAACAATATGGCATTGCGAGGAACGACTTGATTTTTGAAGGTATCTAATGCCTTTTTCGTTATGGTTGTTAGGGTTTTTTCTACGTAACCGCCATTCCAATCAAAATCCTTTGGAGAGACAAATAATTCATTGCCATCGTAATAATCTGACTGCAACTTGGGTGGAGTTTTTCCTGTTACCACCTTCCCCAGTTGCCGAATTTGTTTCCTCTCCCAATTACTCATGCGATGTTAACAATATTGAAAATATTATGACTAATAACTGACTCGATTTCTCTGCCATTGTTGTTCAGAGCTTCAAGACTCTCATGGAGAGACATGATGGTTTCAACAAACTCCTCCTCCGTCTTCCCGTCTTCCTCAATCACCACCCCCACATACCGCCCTGGATTGAGCGAATAATCCTGCTCCCGCACCTCCGCCAAATCTGCCAGCTTGCACAAACCGGTGACGTCCTCATAGCGGGCTTCGGGAAAACGCTCCTGCAACCATCCGATATGGCCAAAGCTGCTCTCCGCCTGCTTGACCTCGGCATGGAGGGCCTCCAGTCCGTTCTTCAACTGCTTGGTGGCGCGGTCAGCGTTCTGGCGTTTGCCGGCCTTGCCGCCCGCCTTGGCAAACTCCGCCACTGCCTTCTCATGCTGGCGCACCGCCTTGTCGATCTGTTTGAGGCAGGTGTGCAGGGCGGCAAAGAAGGGAGTGAAAGCGGCGCGGAGTTGCTGCTGGGCCAGGTTCTTCTCCGCCACTGTGCGTAAGCCCTGGCTTGCCCGCTGGTAATCGTCGTAGGCCCGGCGCAGATCCGCCAGCCCCTGCCAGGCCGCGACCAGACCAGCCACCGCCGCTTTGCCGGGGCCATCGTCGAGCACTTCCAGCAGTTGCGCCGAAACAGGCTTGACCAAGGCGCTGTTAATCGCCAGCCGCTCCATGCCCACCTTGAAATAGCCGTCGATCAGGGCGAGAAACTCCCCGCTGCGGCCTTTGTGCAAGCGGCTGATGATAGCGATGTTTTGCACCTGCTCCTCGGAAAACTCGCGGTGGGCGCGGTCGATCTGGGTGAAGATGTTGCGGGCGTCGATGAAGAGAATGCGTTCATCGGTCTTGGCTTTGTCGAAAAACCAGAGGGTGGCCGGCAGGGTGACGGTGTAGAACATGTTCGACGGCAGGGTGAGCATGCTGGAGATCAGATTCTGCTCGATCAGGGTTTGCCGAATGTCGGCCTCGGAATGGCGGGCGTCGGAGGCGGAATTGGCCATGACCAGGCCGGCGCGGCCGCTGTCGTTCAACGAGCTGGCAAAAAGGTTGATCCACAGGTAATTGGCGTTGGGCACCGTCTCCTTGCCCTGCTCAGCTTTTTTCAGCTTGGTTTTATTGCGCGGGATGCCGTAGGTGTTGAAGCGGCGGTCCTTCTCTACCGAGGAGAGCGAGACCTCGTCAACATTGAAGGGCGGATTGGCCAACACATAGTCGAAGCGGCCAAAGCTATCGAAGTGATCGTCGTAGTAGCTGATTCCCTGGCGAATGTCGCCACGCAGGCCGTTGACCGCCAGGTTCATTCGCGCCAGCTTGACCGTTTCACTGCGTTTTTCCTGGCCGTAGACAAAGACGCTGGTGTCCTTGCCCTGGCCCTGCAGTTCGGCGCGGTGGGCGGCGATGAAGCCGGCGGATTGCACAAACATGCCGCCCGAGCCGCAGGCCGGGTCGAACACCGTGCCGCCGTGGGGCTCGATAATCTCGACCATCAGCCGCACCACCGAGCGAGGGGTGAAGAACTCGCCGCCCCCCTGGCCTTCGGAGAGGGCGAACTTGCCGAGGAAGTATTCATAGATCTGGCCGAAGATGTCGCCGTCGGCGTCATCGGGGATGTTGTCGAACTGGCGCAGCAGATCAAAGGGCAGGTGCTTGGTGTCCTGGGTGCGGGTGAGGCGGTAATACTCGTCCTTGGGCAGGCTGCCGGCCAGCTCCGGCTTGTAGCGCTCGATGTCGGTCATCGCCGTTTCGATGGCCTTGGCGATGTCCTGATCTTCCGGGAGGTTGAGCAGGGAGCTGTAGCGGGCGTGGTCGGGCAGGTAAAAACCGCACCGGGCCACGGCAATCTCATGGATGGGCTTTTCGCGGCGGGTGCCCTTGAGACTGTCAAATTCCGCCTGAATAGCCGCTTCAAAGCGGCGGTAGTTGATGTCGGCGAATTTGAGGAAGATCAGGCCGAGCACCGGGGTGCCGTATTCGCCGGCGCTGAGGTCCGAGTTGGCGCGGAGGTTGTCGGCCGCCGACCAAAGGTCGTTTTCGAGTTGTTTGAGTTGGTCGCTGTTCACTTGAAATTCGCTAGACGCTTAAAAACATTTATATTTATCAAGAAAAATAGACATATCAGGTCATACATTTTTTTGAACAGAGAGGCAAACACTTTGACAACAGGGGAATATCCAGAGCGCCTGAACAACCCCGCGAAATCCTTCGCAGAGTTTTCGGGTCGACTTGTCGGATCTGACAAAATAGCAGATCGATATTGACAGGATCGGTATTTTTTTTTAGCGTTCGCTGACCATTTCATCAATCCATCAACAGAGCCAATGCAGATCGACGCCACCAATCTGGCCATCATCAACCACCTCAAAGACGGCCGGGCCTCATTCAAGAAAATCGCCGAGGAGTTGTCCCTGGCCGAGGGCACGGTTCGCTCGCGGGTCAAAAAACTCACCGACGAGGGCGTGCTCTCCATCAGCGGCCTGGTCAATCCCGAGGCCCTGCCGGACCAGCAGATCGTCATGGTCGGCGTGCGGGTCAAGGGCATGGATCTGGTCACCAAGGGCGAGGAGTTCAGCCGGTTGCGCAGCGTCATCTCGGTGTGCGTGGTCACCGGCCAGTTCGACCTGATCGTCACCGCCATGCTCAGCAAGGATTTCGGCCTGCTCGAATTCTTCACCCAGGAAGTGGCCACCATCGACAACGTGCGTTCCGTCGAGACCTTTGTGGTCTATAAAAGTTTCAACCTCAAGGTGCCCCTGACCGGTCAGCCGACGGCGGCGACCGTTGAGGACAACGGATAATCAAGGAGCCAACCATGGAGACCACCATCAAAACCACCCCGCTGCACGCCTGGCATGTCGAGCAGAGCGCCAACATGGCGGCCTTCGGCGGCTACGACATGCCGCTCTGGTACCCGGCAGGGGTCAAGGCCGAGCATCTGGCGGTGCTTAGCGGCGCTGGTCTGTTTGATACCAGCCACATGGCGGTACTCACCCTCCATGGACCCAAGGTGCGGGACCTGTTGCAGCGCTCGTTTTCCAAGGATCTGGAGCGGTGCATCGGCCCCAAAAAAGGGCCGCTCTTGCCTGGCCGCTGCGTCTATGGGGTGTTTCTCGACCAGAACGGCGGGGTGATCGACGATGCCATTGTCTATCAATGCACCAGTCAGGACTATATGATCGTGGTCAATGCCTCCATGGGCGGACCGATTGCCGCACACCTGCGACAGGAGCAGGACGGCCAGCCCGGGGCGGTGATCAACGACCATACGGACAAGGTCGGCAAGATGGATCTCCAGGGACCGGCTGCGGCCAGGATTCTCGGTCGGATTCTCAAAGACCCGGCAACGGTTTTCGAGAAAATGGTCTACTTTTCCTTCAAGGGTTCTTTTGCCCCCCAACTCCTGCCAGCCGAACCGGTGACACTGCTTGACGGCACACCGCTGATGGTGTCGCGCACCGGCTATACCGGTGAATTCGGCTTTGAGCTGTTTATCGCTCCTGAGCACATCGACAAACTGTGGAATCTGCTGCTGTCGGCCGGACAACCCGAGGGCATTCTCTCCTGCGGCCTGGCGGCGCGCGACTCGCTCCGCGCCGGAGCCGGCCTGCCACTGTCCCATCAGGACATCGGCCCCTGGCTCTTTGCCTGCAATCCCTGGCTGTTTGTCCTGCCCTGGGATGAACAAGGTGCCGCCTTCACCAAGGATTTTACCGGCGCTTCCGCCCTGCTGGCTGCAACCAATCCGCCCTGCACTTTGGCCTACGCCGGTTTTGACCCACGCAAGATCACCATCAGCGACCAGAGTCGGGTCACCGATCTGGAGGGCAAACCGCT
Organism: Desulfobulbales bacterium; assembly: GCA_038318785.1. Classification (GTDB taxonomy): domain Bacteria; phylum Desulfobacterota; class Desulfobulbia; order Desulfobulbales; family Desulfobulbaceae; genus Desulfobulbus. The sequence goes on from JBBQCO010000184.1 coordinate 4,338, forward strand.
GGGCACCATCCTCACCTGCACCACCGACATGGCCATCGACCGGTTCGGCACCGCTATTATCAGCGTCGCGACCCCAGTCGAGTCCGGCCGTCCCGAACCCTTTACCCCGCGCGGCCTCTGCTGCGGCTTGGTCCGCGTGGACCGGATGTTGGCCGCCGGCACCGAGGTGGTGCTCATCGACGGCAAACGCAAACTTAAAGTTGAGATTCGTGACCAGATCCGGCCGGATCGAACCGCCCGCAACCCCATGCACAGCATGCTGTAAACCCACCTTAGCAAGGAGAATCAGCCACATGAAAGAACTCGAAGAACTGCACCTGCCGGATGATATCCGTTACACCGATGAGCATGAATGGGCACGGATCACCGGTGACACGGTGCGCATCGGGGTCAGCGACTATGCTCAGGATCAGTTGGGCGACATTGTCTTTGTCGAACTGCCGGCCATCGGCGACAGCTTCGCCAAGGGTGATGAATTCGGCACCCTGGAGTCGGTCAAGGCGGTGTCCGAACTGTACATGCCGATGTCCGGGGAGGTGGTGGCTGTCAAT
>JBBQCO010000185.1:0-4861 GCA_038318785.1 Desulfobulbales bacterium
GTGCTCTTCCTTGATGAGCTGCCGGAATTCAAAAAACACGTGTTGGAGGTCCTGCGTCAACCCCTGGAGGACGGCACGGTGACCATCGCCAGGGCTGCGACCAGTCTCAGCTTCCCGGCCCGGTTTATGCTGGTGGCTGCCATGAATCCGTGCCCCTGCGGGTTTTTAGGTGACCGCATCCGTTCCTGCACCTGCAGTCCGCTGCAGGTGCAACGCTATCGCAGCCGTCTCTCCGGACCACTCTTGGACCGCATCGATATGCACATTGAGGTGCCGGCGGTGCAGGTAAAAGATTTGATTGGCCAGCCCTCGGGTGAGACTTCCGCCGCCATCCGTGAGCGGGTCAACCGGGCACGTGTTCGCCAGCGGCAGCGATTTTCAGGCGCTGCCAAACTCTACTGCAACGCCCAGATGAGCGCCAAGGAGGTGAAAAAATTCTGCCGCCTCGATCCCGCCTCGGCCGATCTGCTCAACCAATCCATCACCCGCCTGGGGCTTTCGGCGCGGGCTTACCACCGCATCCTCAAAATCGCCCTTACCATCGCTGACCTCGCCGGAGCCGACGTGCCGAACATCACCCATGTGGCCGAGGCAATCCAGTACCGGCGCATCCAATACGAACTCTAGCGTCCACCGAAGGGGTGTTGGTCATGCTGCTCCTCCTGATCGTGCCCGAAAACCCTTGCAGAGGTCATCTGTGCAATGACCTGCCACGATACATTCCGCTGGGTGTTTTGGGCAGGTCATGCTTTCCGCTCCTACCGGCTGATCTCACAACCATGCATAACCATAGGGCGAGAGGTTGATTGAACATGCAAAAACCTCGTTTGGAAATTTTTAGGATGCTGATGCGTTCCTCTCTCAACACGAGAATTCTCGAAAGGAAGCAGGGTGAAACCTTACGAAAAATTATTGTATTAAATACTTTTCTTGTTCTTGGTTTTACGCTGGTCTTGCTTATGGGAAGTGTTGCCCTGGCACAAAATGCCCTGCTCCTCGCTAGTGCTGATTTTGTTATGGCCCTCCTCTTTATGGCCCTCTTTATATATCTCTACCGAACCGGGAATGAACCTCTTGTTTCTCTTATCGGTGTCGTCATTCTCCTCATTTTTTTCTGTTACCTTTTTTTTATTGGAGGCGTCCATGCCACCGCGTTCATGTGGCTCTATACCTTTCCTCTTTTTTCTCTTTATCTACTAGGAGTGCGGCAAAGTGTAAAAACAACCGGCTTTCTCTTTTGCTTTTGTGCAGGGTTTCTGGTCATTGATGTATCGTCTGAGATTATAAATGTGTACAGCCGAGATTTTGCTCTCCGGTTTATTCCTTCCTACCTGGTTGTGTGCATTCTGGCTTTTCTGGTGGAAAAAAGCCGCTCCGAAACCCGGGATGCCTTATTGGACAGACAGCAACTTCTGGCCGGAACCATAGAGAAATTGCAGATGAAAGAGGCGGAACTGGAAGAGGCCAGGAGCCAGCTTGAGCTGAGGGTTGCACTCAGGACAGATGAATTGGAGGCAGCCAACAAGCAGCTGAGGGTTGAAATTGAAGAACGGGAATGGGCGCAACAAGAACGTTTACGGTTGGAATCAGAGCTGCTGCGGGCCGAAAAAATGGAATTGCTCGGCCGGTTAGCCGGTGGAGTGGCCCATGACCTGAACAATGTGCTGTCCGGTATCGTCAGTTATCCCGACCTGCTTCTTCTCTCCTTACCCCCAGAAAGCGAGATGCGAGGCCCGCTCCAAAACATACGTCGTGCCGGAAAACGGGCCGCCGTCATTGTCCAGGACCTGTTGACCTTGGCGCGTCGGGAGATCCTTATCCGGGAGAGGGTGCAACTCAATGATATCGTCAAGGATCATCTCCAGAGTCCGGAGTTTATAACGCTGCAGAAAAATTACCCCAATGTCGTAGTGGAAGTCGGTCTAGCTCCCGATCTGCTCAGTCTGTCCGGGTCGCCGGTGCATCTGGAAAAGGCCCTTATGAACCTCTTGGTCAACAGTTTTGAGGCTATAGAGCAAGAGGGGACGATTGTAGTGAAAACTGAAAACAGGTATGTCGACACGGCCATCAAAGGGTATGAGACCACCGTTCCCGGGAAGTATGTGGTCCTGACAATCAGTGATGATGGGGTGGGGATTCCCCAGGAAAAACTGAATATGATTTTTGAACCGTTTTACTCGAGCAAAGTGATGGGTCGCAGCGGCACCGGGCTGGGGATGACGGTGGTCTGGGGTACGGTAAAAGATCATGGTGGATATCTGGACTTGAAAAGTTCTCCGGGAAACGGGACGACCATTTCTGTCTTTCTTCCTGCCCTTCAGGACAATGACGACCAATCGTCCCCGACCAAGTTCTGGCCCCAGACTATCAAACCGGGCAATGGGGAGGCCGTGCTGCTGGTCGATGACGACGCGGAACAGCGATTGCTGGGCAACACCATTCTGACCACCCTGGGATACAAGGTCGAGACCGTTGCCAGTGGTGAAAAAGCCCTAGATCTGCTGCAGAGTAAATCTTTTGATCTGGTCCTTCTCGATATGATCATGGAACCGGGAATGGATGGTTTGGAGACCTATCAGCATATTGTTGCAATCCTGCCTGACCAGAAGGTTTTGATTGTCAGCGGCTATTCGGAGACCGAGCGGATGGAAAAAGCTCTTGAGTTGGGGGTGCGCGGCTATATCAAAAAACCGTATACCTTGGAAGAAATTGCCGCGACCCTCCACAAGGAGCTAACGGGCTAGAGTAGCTTAAATTTATAGTAAAAAAAGGCCGTGTTGTCATTGGACAGCACGGCTTTTTTTTTGGGTATCAGGCCGTTCGCACCGCAATGATAGACAGCAAACTCCTCCAGGCATCTATTCATTCCCTCTCGAATGGCCGATAAAAAAAGAGATCCAGTGCAGTTTTTCATCCCACCCGCCTGACAAATTCATTCCGGTCAAGAAACGTGAAAAAGGAGAAAATGATGAACAAGTATCTGCGACAGCTTATTTTTCTGGTGTGTGCTTTTTTCCTTCGATGGCCGCTCTGGTTGCTGATCTGGATTGTCGGCCGTAGTGGCATGTTTAAAACCTTGTTTCTCCTCTATCCGACAGACAGTTCCGAATGCCTTGATTTTTGTCCTGACATTCAATGGTTGCGAAATTTCTTGTCCGGTCGCCCCACGCCTGCCGGCCTGATCATGGATGGATGGCGACCCATCGGCATATATTTGGTGATTCCCAACCAAGCTTTAGAGTTGATGCGCAGGAAAGAACGTGCCACGGTTGAGTGTATTCTCCGGCGCATGCGCTGGATTCAGAAGCTCTCGGGAGCCGGGGCAATAGGGTTGGCCGGGCAGCTCGGATCGATCTTCGAAAAACGTCACGGTATCCCCATGGAGCCACCCTTCTATAGCAGTACTTTCGGAAACATTTTCAGTATTCAGAAGGCGGTCAATCATCTGGTGATGCATGCAAAGAAACCACCCTGGCAGGTTTCAGTGGCGATCCTCGGTGGCGGTGAATTGGGAGCACAGTTGGAACAGTATCTTCGTGGTGACGGTTACCTGATGTCGATTGTTGATGTGCGCTATACCAGGGCCGGGGATGTCAAACTAACGGATGAAATGGCTGCAGGCGTGCAGCTCAAAGAGGTGGATTTGGTCATTAACCTCCTTCCCAGAGGGAAGGACTTCATCGATTGTAACCTGCATCAACTCATTCCTGAAACAGCAACTATCATCGACTTTTCGCGTCCGCAGATTTGCGCGGCAACCATTGCCCAGAATGTGGTTATGGGGAACAGGGTCCGTCGTGGCGGTCTTCATTTTTTCATGACCCTTCCAGGTGGATGGCGACGGCATGAACTGCCGGCCTGTTCAATGCCGTCTCTGGTGGCATCGCTGAGTCCCTTGCCTCTTCGAAATATTGAAGAATTCCGGCTGGCGGCCAGCCAACTCCAGTTTTGTACGGCGCTGTCTCGTGTACCTGACCGGTCGCAGGCAATATTTGAGGGGAAGTGGCGAGGTCTTGCCGGTTCCTCTCCTCTTTTTTCTCGATTTATGCTGTTTATGAGAAGCCGGTAGACGTTTATTTGATGAGCTGTTGGCCAGCGGCCCAATCGCCGTTTTTTTGTATGGAATATGACCATTGTGCCCGCGTGATGAGGCTATTGTTTCTCTTGCACACCGTGCTCCCCAGCGGAGCAAGGGATGTGCAAGAGAAACAAGCGGTGGACTCGAAGCTTCAATTTGGGCGCTCTTTAACGGGCGGACTCTGAAAAGCCGCCGCTGGGGACTTGCTCACCCTTCCAGGACCATTCTGATCTTGTCCGACAACCCTTTGATGGAAAAGGGTTTCTGTAGAAAATTGATCCCTTCGTCCAACACGCCGTGATGGGCGATTACATCGGCGGTATACCCAGACATAAAGAGGACGTTCAATCCAGGGTGCAGGGCAACCAGCCGATCGGCCAATTCCTTGCCGTTCATCCCCGGCATGATCACGTCGGTGATGAGGAGATCAATCCGGCCGGCGAGTTGTTCGACCTGGAGGAGAGCTTCCTCGGGGGAAGAGGCCACCAGGGTTTGGTAGCCCAGATTTTTCAGCATGACTTGACCAAGATGCAGAATTCCCGGATCATCCTCGACTAGGAGAATGGTCTCCCCCTGTCCTGTCTGGGGCGGTTCGGAGTGTTCTTCCCGGCGCCAGAGCGCAGCGAGTGCGGGAACCGGCAGGGAAATTGTAAAGGTGGTGCCCTTGCCTGGCTCGCTTTCAGTCTCGATATACCCTTCGTTCTGTTTGACAATACCGTAGACAGTGGACAGACCAAGTCCGGTGCCCAGTACGCCTTTAGTGGTGAAAAAGGGCTCAAAGAT
>JBBQCO010000186.1:0-4542 GCA_038318785.1 Desulfobulbales bacterium
TGCCCGCACTCGGCGCGGTCCTGGGGTTCGCCGTTGGGATGATCGGAAAACAGTTGATAGGCTGAGGGTGCAAAGACACCCAACCAGCAAGTAGGTTGGGGTGAGGAACGCACCCCAACATTGTGTCATGAGACCGGAGGGTTGCAATGCGATACCGGCGTGCGCGAGTTGATGGTGGCACCTATTTTTTCACCATTCATCTTGTGAAACGGCACCGGTCCCTGCTGGTGGAGTACATTGACGTCCTCCGTAAGGTTGTCGGTATGGTGAAAGAGCGGCATCCTTTCACCATCGACGCCATGGTGATTTTGCCTGAACATCTGCATGCTGTGTGGACTCTGCCGCCTGGTGACGCTGACTACTCCGGTCGGTGGATGCTTATTAAAACGGGATTCTCACGACATATCCCCCAAGGGGAACACCGGAGCGCCAGCCGGGCGAGCAAAGGTGAACGCGGCATCTGGCAGCGTCGGTATTGGGAACACTTCCTCCATGACGAAGGAGATTTCTCGAGACATGTGGATTACATCCATTTAAATCCGGTGAAACACGGCCATGTGCCCTGTGCGGTGGAATCTGCGCCAACGATAAAAAGGATTACGGCGAGAGAGAATAATGGTGTTGGGGTTTGTTCCTCACCCCAACCTACGTGCTGAGAGAAATGAGTAGGATTGGTTGTCCGGATGCCAAATGTTTTTTCATTAAATAGAGGGAGGCTCTATGCTCTATTCCGCAGAAGTTGACCACATGACCTGTGTGGCCAAAGGGCCAAATCATGGCCCCGCGCCCATCCCCCAGGAAGGGCGGTGGACCCAAGCCAAGGAGATCAAGGATATCGCCGGCCTGACCCACGGTGTGGGCTGGTGTGCGCCCCAACAGGGCGCTTGCAAGCTTACCCTGAACATCAAGGACGGTATCATCGAGGAGGCCCTGGTCGAGGTGATTGGCTGCTCGGGCATGACCCACTCGGCGGCCATGGCGGCGGAGATTCTGCCCGGAAAAACCATTCTTGAGGCGCTTAACACCGATCTGGTCTGCGACGCCATCAACACCGCCATGCGCGAACTGTTTCTGCAGATCGTCTACGGCCGCTCCCAGACCGCCTTTTCCGAGGGCGGGTTGCCCATCGGCGCTGGGCTGGAGGATTTGGGCAAGGGGCTGCGCAGCCAGGTGGGCACCATGTACGGTACCAAGGCTAAGGGTGTGCGCTACCTGGACATGGCCGAAGGGTATGTGACCCGACTCGCCTTGGATGCAAACGACGAGGTCATCGGCTACGAGTTCGTCCATCTCGGCAGGATGATGGAGATGATTCATCAGGGCACCAGCGCCGATGCGGCGCTGATCAAGGCCACCGGCAGCTATGGCCGCTTTGCCGAGGCGGTCCGGACCATCAATCCCCGGCACGAATAAGGAGACCGATCATGGCCCTTTTTGAAGGATACGAAAGAAGAATAGAGAAGATCAACACGGTGCTGGCCCAGTGGGGCATTGCTTCTCTGGAAGAGGCTCGGGCGCTGTGTGAGGCCAAAGGCGTCGATGTCCATTCTATCGTCAAGGAGATCCAGCCGATCTGCTTCGAGAACGCCTGCTGGGCCTATACCCTGGGGGCGGCTATAGCCTGTAAAAAAGGAGAGAGCAAGGCGATGGACATCGCCCGCACTCTGGGCGAGGGCCTCCAAGCCTTTTGCATTCCCGGCTCGGTTGCCGAGGATCGCAAGGTGGGCATCGGGCATGGCAACCTGGCCTCCATGCTGCTTTCCGAGGCAACCAAATGCTTCGCCTTCCTCGCCGGACACGAGTCCTTTGCCGCCGCCGAAGGTGCGATCGGCCTGGCTCGCTCGGCCAACAAGGCCCGCACCGAACCACTGCGGGTGATCCTCAACGGGTTGGGCAAGGATGCCGCTCAGATTATCTCCCGGATCAACGGCTTCACCTATGTGCAAACCCAATTCGATTATGCCACCGGCACGCTGAGCGTTGTCCGCGAAATCGCCTACTCCACCGGGGAGCGGGGCAAGGTGCGCTGCTACGGCGCCGATGACGTTCGTGAAGGGGTGGCCATCAACCACCACGAGGGGGTAGATGTCTCCATCACCGGCAACTCCACCAACCCGACCCGTTTTCAGCATCCGGTGGCCGGCACGTACAAGAAGGAGTGCATCGAGCAGGGCAAGAAGTACTTTTCCGTGGCTTCCGGCGGCGGTACAGGCCGCACCCTGCATCCCGACAACATGGCCGCCGGCCCGGCCTCCTACGGCATGACCGACACCCTGGGGCGAATGCATTCCGACGCCCAGTTTGCCGGTTCCTCCTCGGTTCCCGCCCATGTGGAGATGATGGGTTTTATCGGCATGGGTAACAATCCCATGGTGGGCGCCTCGGTCGCGGTCGCCGTGGCTTTGGCTGCCACCTCCGCATGAACTCTACAAAAGCAACTGTAGAGGAAAAATTATCCCCACATTGGATGAATCCTGCTTGCTCCGTCATTCGAGGGGTGATTACATCATGGTGGCCATCCTGACGGCAAAGTAAAGATATCTCTTGTCGAGGTGAATTGACATTATGCCAGCGTCTCCTTCCTTCCCGCCAAAGACCCCGTTTACAAGTTTACTGTCCGGTGATGTACGACTCGTATGGAGTGATGAGTTTGAGGGGGCGCAGGGTACTCCGCCTGACCCATCGAAATGGGAACATGAAAGAGGTGGGGAAGGCTGGGGGAATCGTGAATTACAGTACTATACCGGTCAGCCAGAGAATGCGTCACTGGATGGAAACAGCTGTCTTGTTCTGACAGCTCAGACAGGGACTGAAATTGAACAAGAAAACCGCAGGTGCTGGTACGGCCCTTGCCGCTTTACCTCTGCCCGTCTTTTTTCGTACAGAAAATTCTCGTTTACCTACGGGTTGGTGGAGGCTCGCATAAAGCTTCCCTTTGGACAAGGTATTTGGCCAGCCTTTTGGATGCTCGGTGAAAATTTTGGCGAAGTTGGCTGGCCAGCATGCGGCGAGATCGATATCATGGAGAATATCGGCAGAGAGCCCGGCATCGTGCATGGCACCGTTCATGGGCCAGGGTATTCAGGCGGGAATGGAATCGGAGGTCTCCATGTTCTGCCGGAAGGGCAGCGGTTGAAGGATGATTTTTATGTCTTTGCGGTGGATTGGCAGCCGGGGATCATTCGTTGGTACATGGACAATCAACTGTATTTTGAGCTTCTGCAGGATCAGATACCAACAGGAGCTCCTTGGCCATTTGATCATCCATTCCTCTTTTTGCTGAATGTTGCCGTAGGGGGAGAATGGCCGGGCTCTCCGAATGAGACGACCATCTTTCCCCAGCGCATGCTGATTGATTTTGTACGAGTCTATCAGCGGACATGACGGAGAGGGGAATCTCAATTTGCATGCAGCGGAGAGGTTCGGATGATTCGCCCCGAATTTCGCCGCTGAACCGGAAATTCATCAAGAATATTTATGTTTTTTCGCCTGCCGTGAGCTGAACCTCCATGTTTTCCACAGCTCAAGGAAAGATGTGAGGCGCGGCTTCGGCTTGGCCATGCTACAGCCAAAAACCGTTTCCGCTTCACCTGTTTCCCAACTCATGGGCCACACCGACACCAAAACCACGGAAATTTATTTAGAAGTGGTCGATGAAGAAAAACGACAAAGGGTAACAGGTGCCCGGGAAGGGTAGAGTCATTATTTTAACCATTATTCTTGCGCTATTTTATAATGGTCATTATGGTGACTGTAACAAATTGACAAAGGAGCCAACACCATGCAAACAATAGAAACTTTTATCCCTATCACCCAAGCAAAGGCAAGGCTTTTGGAGGTAGTGAGACAGATACACGATACAAACGATACCGTTGCAATTACAAAAAACGGTGTTCCAGAAGCTGTTATTCTTTCTATGGCAAAATTTGAAGGATTCTTGGAGACTATTGATATCCTTGCCGACACTGAAACCATGAGACAACTCAAAGGGTCTGCAAAAGATATTAAAGAGGGCCGCTTGATTGATCTTGAAGAGGCATTTTAATGCTTTATCAGGTCAAGATCACATCTTTTGCTAACAAGGTCGGGGAAAAATTCAGTCCTGAAATTAAAAATGCTGCCAGGGCTGCCCTTAAAGAGCTTGCCCAAAAAACCAACCTCGGCAAAGAACTCCAAGAAGAATTAAGCGGTTTTCGGTCTTACCGTTTCATGAGATACAGAATTGTTTGCAAGATCGATACTCAGGAAAAACATATTATCGTTTGGGCCATCGGGCACCGGCGTGATATTTACGAAAATTTAGGGAGTCTTCTCTTGAAGCAATGAAATGAAATGTCCATCCGCGCGCGGCGGCGGATCTGGCAAAGGCAAATCGACCATCATTCCGGCAAATATGTTCACAAAATAGAAAAACCTGATCATGTTTGATTTCACACCCAAAACAAGGGGGACTGCTATGAATGGGACTGTCGTGTGTCGCGCTTTCTGTGGAAGCTTCACAGTGAGGGAATATGAAACGTATACCGGAAGAAATCCCAAGAC
>JBBQCO010000187.1:0-4470 GCA_038318785.1 Desulfobulbales bacterium
GATTCAGTCTATGCCGACGCCCTGATCAGGCACATGGTCAAGAAAGGTGTCAAGACCGTTTCTGTCATTGCAGTGGATGACGCCTATGGTGAGAACTGTACCGTGGCCTACAAAAAACTTGCCGACGCCAAGGGGATCAAAACCCTGACCGTTGAGAAGTACAAAAGGGCCGACACCAGCGCCACTGCTCAGGTGCTGAAGGCGATGCAGGGCAACCCTGATGCAGTGTACATCGCCTCATCCGGGACGCCCGGCGCGCTTCCGCATGTTGCGCTGATCGAACGCGGCTACAAGGGCAAGATCTACCAGTCCGGCGGTTCAGCCAACGCTGAATTCCTGCGGGTCGGCGGAAAAGCTCTGGAAGGCTCGTTCATGCTTGGTTCCCCGCTCCTTGCTGCTGAGCAGTTTCCAGACAACTATCCTGCCAAAAAGGAAGCTATGGATTTCGTGAAGGCCTATGAAGCCAAGTTCGGGGCTCGCAACTTCTTTGCCTCCCTCTCCTGGAACGCCCTGAAGATTATCGAAGCAGCTGTCCCCAAGGCCCTGAAAGTCGCCAAGCCGGGAACGGAAAAGTTCCGGGTTGCACTGCGTGATGCCATCGAGCAGACCAAAGGGCTTAAAGGGGCCGGGACGGTGTTTACCATGTCCAAAAGCGACCATACCGGGATCAACCAGCTCGGCATGTGCGTTCTGAAGATCGAAGACGGCAAGTGGAAGCTGGAAGATCACGCTGAATTCAAGTAGGTTGCCCGGCCGTCACCGAGGGGGTCTACCCCACCGGTGACGGCCGAAAAAGTGCCGCGAGCAAAGGGGTTTGTGCATGGCGTACAAGGATATTCTCGTCCATATCGACAGCTCGAAACAGTGTGCGACCCGCCTGTCCGTGGCGATCAACCTGGCCCGAGAGTGCCAGGCCCACCTGACGGGGCTCTACGTGATTACCCATCAGCACTATGCGCCGCACAGCGAAAGCATGCAGCGGCGGGTGGCTGAGGCGGCGGAGCTGTTTCGGCAGCAAACAGCGCAAGCGGAAGTGAGCGCCGAATGGCTCAGCGCTGATTGGGGCACAGTCGGGGTCGGAATGGTGGAGGTTCTCAATCACTACGCCCACGCCAAGGATCTGACCATTGTAGGCCAGAGTAACCCGGCCGACCATGAGGGAGAAGTGCCGTCCGACCTGCCGGAACGTGTGGTCGCCGGTTCGGGGAGACCGGTGCTGGTAGTCCCCTATGCCGGGTCCTTCGGCAGCGTCGGCCAGCGTGTCATTGTCGCCTGGAAATCCGGGCGGGAATCGGCCCGGGCCGTCAACGACGCCATGCCGTTTCTGCTGACAGCCGACCAGGTCAGCGTGGTGACGGTCAACCCCGCCGGTGACCTGCCCCCCGCCGAAAAAATACCGGAAGTTGATATCTGCGCCAATCTTGAGCGGCACGCAATCCGGGCCAGCCTGGAAACGCTGCTTACCGGGAAGATCCCCGTTGCCAGGCTGCTGATGGAGTATGCCTGGGAAAACGGCTGCGACCTGCTGGTTATGGGGCTTCCCCGTGCGTCACACAACCTTGGACCGGTAGCCCGGCAGATTCTGGACCAGATGACGATCCCGGTGCTGATGGTTTATTGACACGAATCGACCCAGCCGTTTTCTCATGGAATCGTTAGCGCCCGTCTCGAGGAGGATTGTCAGTGCTTATATCCGGAAAAAACCTGAAGAACGTGCTCCTCGCGATTCTGCTGCAAGGCGGCAGTGATGACTACGAAGCCGACCTGGTTGCCGAGCATCTGGTCCGGGCCAATCTGACCGGCCATGACAGCCATGGTGCCGGGATGCTGCCTACCTATATCAGGAATATGCGGGCGGGGCTCTTGCTGCCCGGCACGGCGGCCAGCCTGATCCGGGATGACGGCTCGATCCTGGTCTTCGACGGTCAGCGGGGATACGGCCAGCGTGTAGCTTACGAGGCTATGACAGCCGCAATCCAGCGCTGCAGGGAAACCGGGCTGGTGATCATGGCGCTTCGTAATGCCCATCACATCGGCCGGGTGGGAAGTTATGGCGAGCAGAGCATCGCCGCGGGATTGGTCTCCCTTCATTTTGTCAACGTGGTCGATCATGGCCCGCTTGTGGCCCCCTTTGGTGGCCGTGATGCCCGCTACGCCACCAATCCGATCTGCATGGCGATGCCGTCAACCGACAGCACCCCGGCCATCCTGCTGGACATGGCCACCAGCAAAATTGCACTCGGCAAGGCCCGCGTGTCCATGAACCGCGGCGAGCCGCTCGCGACCGGTCAACTCCTCGACCCGCAAGGGGAACCGACCACTGATCCCCGCGTGATGTTCCGCGAACCGCGCGGCGCACTGCTCCCCTTTGGCGAACACAAAGGCTCCGGCCTGGCTTTTTTCTGCGAACTGCTGGCCGGTGTGCTGACGGGGGGCGGTACTATTCAGCCTGGAAATCCGCGACTGGGGAGCATTGTCAACAACATGCTGACCTTTGTTGTCGATCCCCAGCGCCTGGTGGACCATGCCTGGATGCAGACCGAAATCGATGCCGTTGTCAGTTATGCCAAGGCTTCGCCGCCGACGGACCCGGCCGGGACGGTCATGGTCGCCGGTGATCCGGAGCGGAAGAAATGTGCCGAACGGTCCGTGACCGGCATCATGGTGGAGGATGTTACCTGGGAAGAGATCCTGCAGGCCGCAGCCGAGGTGGGTCTCAGCCGTTCTCAGCTGGAAACGGCTGCCCGCGGGGAATAATTCCAATTTCAAATCAAAGATGAAACCAAGGCGGCGAGGATTGAGGCTACGAGGCTTACTATCAGTACGTTGAGGAGCCGAAGACGAGCCAACGAAGGTAGCGCTTTGATTTGGAATTGGTATAACAAGCCGCACGGGGCTTGATCAGTACGATTACACAGACAGAAGGTGGATCCAATGAACACTTCAGCTGCTGTAACGCCTGCGGCGACATCGCAGGTGCCGCCGTGTAAATATAGTAATGAACGGGAATGGTCGTCAGACTGCCTGCCGATCGATTTTGCCCCGGCAGAAGTTGTTGTCGAGAAAACTGCGGATGGCGGCTACCTGCTCGCTTCGCCGATGCCGCTCGAACCTTTTGAGAAGAATCTCGGTCTTTTGCTGCGCCGCTGGGCCAAGGCGGCCCCGTACCGCACCTTTCTCGGAGAGCGCGGCGTCAATGGTGAGTGGCATACTCTCAGCTACGGGTATGCCAACCGTCTGGCCAACTCCATTGCCCAGTCGCTGCTGGACCGGAAACTGGGTCCGCAGCGTCCGGTCATGATTCTGTCGGGCAACTCCATCAGCCATGCCCTGCTCATGCTGGGGTGTTTCATTGCCGGTGTTCCCGTGGCCCCGATCTCGGTGGCCTATTCGCTCTTAAGCGATGATTTCCGCAAGCTCAAAGCCATTTTCGGGGAGGTGAAGCCTGCGCTGCTTTTTGTCGAGGATAGTACACTCTTCGGCCGTGCACTTCGTGTTCTGGATCTTTCCGACGTGGAAGTGGTCATCAAGGAGGGCTACGTCGATGGCCTCCCTTCGACAGACTTTTCAGGCCTCCTCGAAACGCAACCAACCGAAATGGTGGAAGAGGCCTTTGCCGCTGTCGGTCCCGGCCATATCGCGAAGATTCTCTTTTCTTCCGGCTCGACCGGCCAGCCCAAGGGAATCCTCAATACCCATGGCATGCTCTGCGCCAACCAGCAGATGATGGCTCAGGTCTGGCCGTTCATGAGCAAGACGCCGCCGGTCCTGGTCGACTGGCTCCCCTGGAACCACACCTTCGGGGGGAATCACAACTTCAACATGGTTCTTAAACAGGGCGGAACCCTCTATATCGACGGCGGCAAGCCGACCCCCGGCCTGGTGATACAGACGGTGCAGAACCTGGCGGAGATCTCCCCGACGGTTTACTTCAATGTTCCGGCCGGCTTTGCCATGCTGCTCCCTCATCTTGAACAGAACGAGGAGCTGCGGCGCACCTTTTTCAAAAAGCTGCAGCTCATTTTTTATGCCGCTGCGGCTCTGCCTCAGGATCTCTGGCAGCGGCTGGAGGCGGTCTCCATACGGGCAACCGGCAAGAAGGTGCCGATGACCTCTTCATGGGGAGCAACGGAGACCTCTCCGGCGATTACCTCGGCTCATTTCCCCATCGACATGGCGGGTGTTATCGGGCTGCCTTTGCCGGGGGTAGTCCTCAAGATGGTTCCAAACGGGGAAAAGTACGAGTTGCGGGTCAAGGGACCGAACGTGACCCCCGGATACCTGAACCGAGCGGATCTGACAGCGGACGCCTTTGATGAGGATGGTTTTTACAAGATAGGCGATGCGGGCACCTTCGCTGACCCCGATAATCCTGTCAAGGGGGTCGCCTTTGCCGGCCGCATTGCCGAAGACTTCAAGCTGACCACCGGAACATGGGTCCATGTGGGAAAAACAAGGGTGGATGTCCTG
>JBBQCO010000188.1:0-4366 GCA_038318785.1 Desulfobulbales bacterium
GGTGCCTTTTGCCCGCCTGACCCTCTGGCACCACCTGACCATCCTCACCGGCTGCCTGCTTCTTCTCCTCGAAGGGCTTCACGATTCGCGCTGCCCGCACCGGGGCAAGGGATTGCTTGCCCTCCTCCACCTCGGGCTCTGTCTCCTCATACACCTCACACCGGCCTTGACCGTGCCGCTGCTCTGGCTGATTCTGATCAGCGGCTGCATCGGCAGCCACATGCCGCGCCGCTACCGCCACTGGTCCTTTCTCCAGGGCTGGGAGATCCCGGACAAGGACTAATCTCTCTCCTGACGCAACTCCCGTTCACTTTCTGAATTATCAAATTATGCCTGCGATTCTGTCTGTTTTGGTACGAATCGGTCTGAAATGGAAAAAAATGCGCTGCACCCTGGAATATTATTGACGGAAAGTGACGGAAATGGCCATCTTGGTAGGATGCAATCTTCTTCGTTCTCCTTGACGCCAGGATGCCTCATGAAACGCTTGCTGACCACCAAAGAAGTCGCCGAACTCCTCAACATCCATGAAAAGATGGTGTACACCCTGGTTGCCGAAAAGGCTATGCCGGCCACTAAGATCGCCGGCAAATGGCTCTTTCCCCAATACCTGATCGAACAATGGGTGGAAAACAATACCATCAATTTTCCCGAAAATATCCACCCCCTGACCTCCAACCAACGGCTGGTCGTTCTTGCCGGCAGTAACGACATCCTCCTCGACAAGACCATCACCCTGTTCAACCGGTCCTTTGTCGGACACCTGGCGGTCTTCGGCAACC
This sequence comes from Desulfobulbales bacterium, assembly GCA_038318785.1. Classification (GTDB taxonomy): domain Bacteria; phylum Desulfobacterota; class Desulfobulbia; order Desulfobulbales; family Desulfobulbaceae; genus Desulfobulbus. Next base: position 783 of record JBBQCO010000188.1, read on the forward strand.
TCGGCAGCCTGGGCGGCGTCCAGGCACTGCGCAGCAACCTCTGCCATATCGCTGCCAGCCATCTCATCCAGGACGACGAGGCCGACTACAATTTTCAGTTCGCTGCCCAGGAGTTCGACAAAATGCCGGTGGTGGTTAATTTTTGCCGCCGCCTTCAGGGGCTGCTGGTCAAAAAGAACAATCCTCGGGAAATCCTATCGGTAGCCGATCTCGGCCAGCCGGGTCTGCGGTTGGTCAACCGGTCGCTGGGCACCGGCACCCGGCTGCTCTTGGATCGCGAACTGCACAAGGCCGGTATTCGAGGCGACAAGATCATCGGCTATGACTACGAGGTGCCGCGCCACATGGATGTCGGCCTTGAGATCCTGGCAGGCCGTGCCGATGTCGGACCGGGGATTGAGGCGGTAGCCGGGGCTCTGGATCTCGGTTTCCTGCCCCTGCGCTGGGAGCGGTTCGACCTGCTGGTGTCCAAGGAGGTCTTTTTCGAGCAGGCCATCCAGGCCTTTTTCGGCCTGTTGCAGTCGGAACCGTTCAAAGAGGCCGGGCGCTCGATCAAGGGATATGATTTGAGCCTGGCGGGCAAGATCGTCTTTCAGGAAAGCCAGTGAACGTAAGGGCGGGTGTAGATGCCGGCCCGAAATCAAACAAGAGGAGTTTGTTATGAAACTTAAAAAATTAGTATTCTGCGGCCTTATCCTGACTACTTTTGCTTGTACGGCAGCCATGGCTGCAGAAAAAGTGATCAAGATGTCGACCACCACCTCCACCCAGGAATCCGGTCTGTTGGATGTGCTGCTGCCGGCCCTGGAAAAAGACACCGGTATCACGGTTAAGGTGATTGCCAAGGGTACAGGTGCCGCCATTCGGGACGGCATCGACGGTAATGTCGATATTATTTTTGTCCATGACCGGGCTCGGGAAGATGCCTTTGTAACCGATGGTTTCGGCACCAAGCGTTACGCGGTGATGCACAACGATTTTATCCTTGTCGGGCCGGCCGGCGACACGGCGAAAATCAAAGGCACGGCCGAAGGCGCCGACGCTCTGAAGAAGATCGCGAGCATCAAGGCCACCTTCATTTCCCGGGGCGATGATTCCGGTACCCACGCCAAGGAGCAGGAGCTGTGGAAAGCCTCAGGCCTGACCCTGGAAACCGCCACCTCCACCATGGAAAAGGACGGTAAACAGGTCGAGATCAAGTCCGTCCACCCGGCAGCCAGCACCGGCTGGTACCTTTCCGTTGGCCAGGGCATGGGCAAGACCCTGACCATCGCCGACGAGAAACAGGCCTACACCATCGCGGATCGCGGCACCTACATCAAATACAAATTCGGCCGCGAAGTGCCGGTAAACCTGGAAATCCTCTGCGAGGGCGGCAACCAGCTGGCCAATCCTTACGGCATCATTCCGGTTAATCCGGCCAAGCATCCCCATGTGCAGGCTGCCCTGGCCGAGCAGATGGCCCAGTGGCTGGTTTCCCCCAAAGGCCAGCAGGTCATCGCTGACTACAAACTGCACGGCAAACAACTGTTCTTCCCCGACGCCAAATAAGGGTTGCATTGGTTTGAACCAAGTCGGGCGGGCGGAATCCTGAATTCCGCCCGTCCTTTTTGCCAACTTTTCACTCGCCGCGGCCCATGTCCTTTTTCCTTGAGAGCTTTCTTGCCGCCTGCCGTCTAGCCTGGTCACTCGATCCGGAGCTGCTGACCATCGTCCGCGTCTCGCTCTCGGTCAGTTGCCTGGCCACGGTGTTGGCAGCCCTGGTCGGCATTCCGGCCGGCTTTGCCATCGCCCATGGCCGTTTTCCGGGCAAGCGGATCGTCATTACCCTGCTCAACACCTTGCTGGCCCTGCCCACAGTGGTGATCGGCCTGTTTGTCTATGTCTTTATTTCACGGCGCGGCATCTTCGGGCCGCTTGATCTGTTGTACACCCAGCAGGCCATGATCATCGGTCAGTTCATCCTCATCGTGCCGCTGATCACCGCCCTGACCATTGCCGCCATCAGCCGGGTCGACGAACGCTACCGCAAAACCGCCAGGACACTGGGCGCCAATGGCTGGCAGACCGCCTTGGTGGTGCTGCGCGAAGGTCGGTTCGGCATCGCCGCCGCCGTCATTTCCGCCTTTGGCCGGGTGATTTCCGAGATCGGTATCTCGATGATGCTTGGCGGCAACATTAAGGGCTTCACCCGCACCATGACCACCGCCATGGCCCTGGAATACGACAAAGGCTCCTTCACCCTGGCCGTGGCCCTGGGGCTGGTGCTCATGACCCTGAGCCTGGGGATGAATGTGCTCTTTAATCTCGTTCAAGGGAGGAGCAGTCGATGACGCTCTACTCCCTCACCCAGGTGACTCAGCGGTATAAAGAGCGACAGGTCCTGGACATCGACCATCTGGAGATCGAGAGCGGGCGCATCTATGCCCTGCTTGGGCCCAATGGCGCTGGCAAGACTACCCTACTCAATATCTTCGGTTTTCTGGAAACGCCGACCACCGGCAGGATGGTCTTTCGCGGCCAAGCGGTGGCAGCCTCGCGGGCAGCAATGCTGCACCTGCGGCGACAAGTAGTTTTGGTGGATCAGCACCCGATCATGTTTTCGACCACGGTCAGTAACAATATCGAGTTTGGACTGAAAATCAGACGGATGGAGAAGAAGGAGCGACAGCGGGTGGTCGACGAGGTGCTGGAGACCGTCGGACTGGGGCCATTCAAATCTGCGCGCGCCCATGAACTCTCCGGCGGCGAGACCCAGCGGCTGGCCCTGGCCCGCGCCCTGGCGCTTGCACCCAGCGTCCTGCTCTGCGATGAACCGACCGCCAGCGTGGATGCCGAGAATCAGGCAGTCATCAGTGTCCTGCTCCAGCAGATTAATGCGGCTCGAGGTACCACCATCATCTTCACTACCCATGACCGGCTGCAAGCCGCGGCCCTGGCCCAGGAAACCCTGGTGCTGGAAAACGGGCGGCTGGCACCCACGACCTACGAGAACAGTTACACCTGCCCCCTGCTTCCCGCGGAAAACGGCTGCCTCCGGTGCATCCTGCATGGCCGGGTGGAGATTGCTTTCCCCATACCACGATCAGGTTTCCAGAGAGCAAGAAGTGGTCGGGTGTATATCGATCCCGAGAAAATAACGCTCCGCCGGGCAGACGATTCGGGCAGTTCCAATCAGGGTGTCACCGGGACCATTGTGCTCATCATGGCCGAGGGCGAGAAAATCAGGGTGGTGGTCAACATCGGAGTCCTGATGGTGGTGCTCATGGATCGTGCCAGCTACCAGCACCAATGTCCCGCTATTGGCGAAATGATGAGTCTGCGATTTGCATCGGACGCCGTCACTCTGCTGGTGCAGGCTGCCTGACCACGAAGCAGGGGACGACACCAACACTCCAAGCCGGCGGTGCCAAAGGGGACGGAGGTCTCTCTCTGTGTTCGATATCAAACCAGCGGGAGAAATCCCGGCGCGAGGAAAAATTGTTTGCTGTCCGGGCGAAAGGCATCGCCTCGTGAGGCCATCAGGCTTTTCCGAGTGATGAAATCCTCTCGATAGAAAAAGAGTGCCGAAGTCAGGATTGCAG
>JBBQCO010000189.1:0-4220 GCA_038318785.1 Desulfobulbales bacterium
GATCGTCCTCCCCCAGGGTCGGCAGAGCCTGGCCTGGTTCTCGCTTGTGGCCCTCTTGGCCATGATGATTCTCTGGCGGGTCGGCGGCTGGTATAAAAAGAAACAGGAACAGGAACGGCAGCGGCTCAAGACCCTTCCGGCTACCGGAGCGGTTACGCGGCGTCCTTCATCGACCTGGCCGGTGGTCGTTCTCCTGGTGCTGATGTTCTCCAAATTCTTTTATACAACCAGCCTGCACAGCTATCTCACCTTTTACATGATGCACAAATTTCAGGTCTCGGTGCAGTCGGCCCAACTGCATCTGTTCGTTTTTCTCTTCGGTGTGGCCCTGGGCACCATCCTCGGTGGACCGATCGGCGACCGCATTGGCCGCAAACAGGTGATCTGGTGGTCGATCTTCGGTACAGCCCCCTTTGCTCTGGCCCTGCCCCATGCCAATCTGTTCTGGACCGGCCCCCTGATCTTTGTCATCGGCCTGCTGATGGCCTCGGCTTTTCCGGCGATTGTCGTCTATGCCCAGGAGCTGTTTCCCGGCAAGGTGGGGATGATCTCCGGCCTGTTCTTCGGTCTCGCCTTTGGACTGGCTGGGATCGGCGCAGCCCTTTTAGGCAAGCTCGCCGACATTCGCGGCATCGATTCTGTGTATCAGGTTTGCGCCTGGCTGCCTCTATTGGGAGTGGCTGCGATCCTGCTTCCCGATCTGCGAAAAAGGCCGGCCTGCGACTGAGAGGACTCCTTTCGTCAACGATTAGGCACAGCATGAACCTCTCCCTGTTTCCCATGGCGTTTTCGCTGTTTATGCCGTATGGTTGATAATCATTCCCTCATAATAACGAGCCGCGGAGGTGCGCCATGTTGAAAGGAAAATATCGGGATTTTTTTCGCAGGATCAAGACCACCATTCCAACCGAACGACTCATCACCGATCCACTCCGCACCATCGCTTACGGATCGGACGCCAGCTTCTACCGCCTGATTCCCAAAATCGTCATCAACGTCGAGAACGAACTGGAGGTGCAGCGCATCCTGCGGGAAGCGGGCACCTTGGAGTTGCCGGTCACCTTCCGGGCCGCCGGCACTAGCCTCTCCGGCCAGGCGATCACCGATTCCATCCTGGTCCGCATGGGCATGGGCTGGAATGGATTCAGTGTCTTTGACAATGCCGGCAAGATCAGGTTGCAGCCGGGCATGATCGGCGGCCACGCCAACCGCATCCTCGCCGAATTTGACCGCAAAATCGGCCCGGATCCAGCTTCGATCGACAGTGCCAAGATCGGCGGCATCCTGGCCAACAACGCCAGCGGAATGTGCTGCGGCGTCGAACAGAACAGCTACCGGACCCTGGACTCGATGCGCATCATCCTGGCCGACGGCACCGTTGTCGACACTGCCGACGACAAGAGCCGTGCAGCCTTCCGCCGCAGCCACGGGGCCATGCTGGACGGATTATCCGCATTGCGCGACCGGGTGCTGGCCGATGGGGAACTGGCCGAACGCATCCGCTATAAGTTCAAGATCAAAAACACCACCGGCTACAGCCTCAATGCCCTGGTCGATTTCACCGACCCCTTCGACATCATGCAGCACCTGATGGTCGGCTCGGAGGGGACACTTGGGTTCATCGCCGAGGTGGTCTACCAGACGGTGATCGAGCACCGCCACAAGGCCAGCGGCCTTCTGTTCTATCCGGACATCCGCACCGCCTGCGAAGCAACGATCATTTTGAAGCAACAACCGGTGTCCGCCGCTGAGCTGATGGATCGGGCCAGTCTCGCCTCGGTGACCGGCAAGCCGGGCATGCCCGATTTTCTTGAGGGACTAGCTCCGGGCGTAACCGCCATTCTGGTGGAAACCAGGGCCGAAACCGCCGAGACCTTGGCCGAACAGATCGAGCAGATCAAAACGGCGCTGGCTGGCCTGGAAACGGTTCGCCCCATCGAATTCACCGCTATCCCCGCGGAGTTTAACCAGCTGTGGAAGATCCGCAAGGGACTCTTCCCGGCGGTAGGAGCGGTCCGCCGCACCGGCACCACGGTCATCATTGAAGATGTGGCCTTCCCCATCGAGCACCTGGCCAACGCCACGCTCGATCTTCAGGAACTGCTGCTGCGCTACAAATACACCGAGGCCATCATCTTCGGCCACGCCTTGGCCGGCAATCTGCACTTCGTCTTCACCCAGGATTTTTCCACCCAGGACGAGGTAGTGCGCTACCGCGACTTCATGGACGACGTGGTCAAGATGGTGCTGGAGAAATACGACGGTTCGCTCAAGGCGGAGCACGGCACCGGCCGCAACATGGCCCCCTTTGTCGAAAAAGAATGGGGTGAGGCTGCCTTCGGCCTAATGAAGACGATCAAGCAACTGTTTGATCCCAAGGGGCTGCTCAATCCCGGCGTGATCATTAACAGCGATTTGGAAGCGCACGTCAAAAATCTCAAGCCCTTGCCGCCGACCCATGAGCTGGTGGACAAATGCATCGAATGCGGCTTCTGTGAGCCGATCTGTCCGTCGAAAAACCTGACCTTCACCCCCCGGCAACGGATCGTTGGCCGGCGGGAGATCAGTCGGAGGATGGCAGGAGGCAAAGGGGAAACGCCGTTGAAGGGATTGGTGCGCGAATACCGGTATCAGGGCATGAACACCTGCGCCGCCGACGGCCTCTGTTCGACGCTGTGTCCGGTGGGCATCGATACCGGCAAGATGATCAAGGCCCTGCGCGAAGAGGCCCATGGCCAACTGGCGGCGGCTGTGGCTTGTTGGACCGCCGACCATTTCAAGCCGGTGGCCAAAACAGCTGCCGGGGTGCTCAACACGGTCGACCGGGTGCACAAGCTGACCGGCACGCCCTTCATGGAGACGGTGACCGAGGCCGCGCATAAAGGGACGCTCGGGGTCGTACCGCAGTGGAACCGGGCCATGCCCACAGGTTCGCCTACGATCAAGGCCGAGGCGGCATCTGCCGGGCAGACCTTGTCCGTGGTCTATTTTCCCAGTTGCGCCAGCCGGGCCATGGGCGGGCCAGACCGGGAGGAAACCGAGCGGCGCGGTCTACCGCAGCAGACCCTCTCCGTACTCAAAAAAGCGGGCTGCGCGGTCATCCTGCCTGAGAACCTCGACAGTCTCTGCTGTGGCCAGGCCTTTGAAAGCAAGGGCTTCAGGTTGCAAGCCGACCGCAAAGCCGATGAATTGAGCGATGCCCTGCTCATAGCCTCGCAGGACGGGACGATCCCCATTCTCTGCGACACCAGTCCCTGCCTGATGCGGATGAGGGCCACTCTCGACAAACGATTGCAGCTCTTTGAGCCGGTGGAATTTGTTCTCCAATTTCTCACAGATCGGCTTAACTTCAATCGCAAGAATACAAAAATCGCCCTCCATGCCACCTGTAGCACCCGCAAAATGGGGTTGGATACCAAACTCAAGGAACTGGCCTTGCTCTGCGCCACCGAGGTGGTGGTACCGGAAAATATCTTCTGCTGCGGCTTTGCCGGCGACCGGGGCTTCAACTTCCCGGAATTGAACCAATCGGCCCTCCATGGTCTGGCCGATCAGGTGCATGACTGCGAGGCGGGCTATTCCACCAGTAAAACCTGCGAGGTTGGCTTAGCTCTCCACGGTCACATCCCCTACCGCTCGATCTTCGCCCTGATAGACGAAGTGACTACCCCGATCAGCGAATAGAACCAAGAGAGCAAGGTGGTCCGCTGCGAGACCGCCTTGCTGTTTTTAGCATGGAGTATGGATAGTTAATGAGCCTGTCAGACCAACAATCCCAAAACAAAAAACAACAAACCTGTAGCCAAGACGGCCCGCTCTGCGAGATTGAGTCTGAAGGTGGAGCAAGCCTCCGGGGCAAAGTCGAACTTGTGTCACAGGGAGCAGGCGGTAGCCTGATCGATGCCCACGGCAAGCCACTGACACCACCCAGGGATTGGGAATTTCTGCCGGCTGGCGATGCCGGATTGACCCGCAAGGTGACGTCTCAGACCAAGGTCTGGCAAGTGCAGGCCCGGATGGGGCGGAGGATGATTTCCAAGGGAATCTGGGCGCCGTCGGTGATCATTGCTGCAGTGCGGCAGGAAGTGGAGGCGCAGCGCGCCACCGAGGGGTATCAGAAGAAACGTGCCGGTGACCAGCAGCGGCGGGAACGAAAACAGGCAGAGTACGAAGGGGAGTTTTTTCAGGCGGTGCGGGATTACCTTGCCTTTGCCCCGCAC
>JBBQCO010000190.1:0-4159 GCA_038318785.1 Desulfobulbales bacterium
CCCAGGGCTTGGTCCTGCTGGAATTTCAGGAGGGAAGCGGGCAAAACGGCGGATCAGCCCGTGTATCTCACCTACAGCATGAATCTACTTCAGGGATTGACCACGCAGAAACAGTATCTCGTCACCCTGAACCGGCCAGGCGACTACGACGAAAGTCATGTAATCGCCCGCATGGTCTACCATCACCCCACCTATACCGTCGATTCCATGGCAACCCAGTCCGCGCTGCCGACACTCAACGGGGCCAACAACACCTATTTCAGCGGCAGCTATTTCGGCTACGGATTCCATGAGGATGCGGTTCGTTCCAGTGTCCAGGCGGTCAAACTCTTGCAGGATAAGGCATGAACTCGCAACTCTTTACCGGGCAGCTTCGTCATGCCCGTACCCATGAGGTCGAGCACAGCTTTGTCTATAGCCTTCACCTCTTTGCCCTGGACCTCGATGAACTGGATCAACTGGACCGCGATTCCTTCTGGTTCGGCCATAACCGGATTCGCCCGCTCGCCCTCCATGATCGCGACTACCTGTACCACGGCAACGCGCCCCTGATTGCCAAGGTCCACCGGGCGCTCGAAGAAAACGGCATCAACCAGTCAGCCGCCCGCGTCGTCCTCGTCACCGCCCTGCGGCAGTTCCATTATGTCTTCAATCCGGTCAGCTTTTTTTATTGTTACGATCAGGAGGACAAGGTGTTCTGCGTCCTCGCCCAGGTGAACAACACCTTTGGCGAAACCCATCTCTACATGCTCCGGCATCAGTCCGATGACCTTACCTTTGCGACCGAAAAAGCCTTTCACGTCTCTCCCTTTTTCCCGCGAAAAGGGCAGTATGCCTTCCGCCTCAGTCTGCCCGGCGATACCCTGCTGCTGGAGATCACCTTCTGTCTCGAGGCGGACAAACCCGCATTGGTGGCCTCGTTCACCGGCACCGCCCGTCCATTAACCCCTGGGACGCTGGCCCGCACCGTTTGCCTGCACCCGCTGCGGGCAGCCCTGACCTTTCCCCGCATTCTCTGGCAGGCGGGACGTCTCTTTTTCCAAAAAAGACTCAAGGTCTACACCAAGCCTGACCCCTGTTCACCCCTGACCCTGCGCCAGGCGCCGCCGAGCCTGCTGGAGCGGCTGGGGCGCAAGGTGATGGTTCATTTTTTCAGCCAGCTCGACCACGGCCGGATGACCATGACCCTGCCCGAAGGCGAGCAGCTGATTTTCGGTCAACCCGACGGTTCGCCGCAGGTAACGATGCAGGTGGTCAGGCATCGGTTCTTTCAGCGCGCCATGCTGACTGCCGATATTGGCTTCGGCGAGGCATATGTAGATGGGGACTGGAACAGCCCGGACCTGGTTGCCCTGCTCTCTCTTCTCAATCTCAGGGAGGAGGCGGTAAACGACCGGCGGATCTGGCCGGCCCTGGCCGGGCGACTGCTCAACCTGATGGTTCACCGCCGGCGCGACAACACCCCGGCCGGCAGCCGGCGCAACATCAGCGAGCATTACGACCTCAGCAACGAGCTTTATGCCCTCTTTCTCGATCCGACCATGTCCTATTCCAGTGGCATTTTTCTCGACCGAAATGACAGCCTCGAACAGTCACAGCACCATAAGTTCCAGGCGGTCATTGACAAGGCAGCCATCGGCCCGACAGACCATGTGCTTGAGATCGGCTGCGGCTGGGGCGGTTTCGCCCTCGAGGCGGTGCGGCAGACCGGGTGCCGCCTGACGGGCATCACGGTTTCCCGCGAGCAGTTCGACTGGGCCACCCGGCGGGTGGAGGAAGAAGGGCTGGCGGACCGAATCAAGATCCTCCTCACCGATTATCGCCATGTCGAGGGCAGCTTCAGCAAGATTGTCTCTATCGAGATGCTCGAGGCTGTCGGCCATCCCCACCTGCCGGTGTATTTTTCGACCCTGGATAAGCTGCTTGCTCCCGGCGGACGCATTGTCCTCCAGGCCATCACCATCCCAGACCAGAAATACGCTGCCTATCGGGCAGGTTCCGACTGGATCCGCAAACATATCTTCCCCGGCGGCCATCTGCCCTCAGTCGGGGCGATGGTCTCAGCCATGACCGGCAAGACCCGCCTCAACATCGTCGGAATGGAGGATATCGGCAGCCATTATGTCCGCACATTGCAACTCTGGCGCGATACCTTTCTCGTTAGGCGGCAGGAAGTTCTCGATCTGGGATTTGACCCGACTTTTGTGCGCAAATGGGAATACTATTTCAGTTACTGCGAGGCAGGGTTCCGCAACCGTCTGGTGCGGAATTATCATCTGGTGCTGGCCAGGATGGGTGAACCGGTGGAGGAAGCATGACGATACTATTCAGTGGCCAAACCTGGACATCGCTGCTCAATTACGCATTGTTTCAAGCGGGATGGTTTGTCTGCGTACTCGGGGCGGCCGCAGGTTATCCGTGGATAGCGGCAACGGTTGGACTACTGCTGGTGCTGGTGCATCTGGCTCTGGTGAGAGATGCAGCTCGCGAAAGCCTGCTGCTGCTGGCAAGCCTGCTGCTTGGCCTGCTGGTCGATGGCGTCCATATCCGTACAGGCGTGCTCGCCTTTCCCATCGGCAGTTTCCATCCGGATCTGCCGCCGGCCTGGATTCTCGTTCTTTGGCTCCAGTTCGCCATGACCCTCCACTACTCGCTGGGCTGGCTCTCTGGCCGTAATTACCTTGGAGTGATGTTGGGCAGTGTTTCCGGTGCCCTTGCCTACTGGGCGGGGGTCAGGTTTGGCGCCGCTGCCTTTGGCACCGAACTGGTCCACAGTTTGGTGCAGATCGGCCTGAGCTGGGGCCTGGTCATGCTCATTCTGCTGAAAATTTCCCTGCTCACAGTGCCCCAAAAAAACGCGCTCACCTATCGCTGTTTTCAGGCACAGTAGAGTGCTCTCCTCTTTTCGGGAAAGGAATTGGCATCGGGGGATAAGATGCAATCGGATACGCCCATCCTGACCCTGGCACGGCAGAAAGTTCTTGAAAGGTCCGGTTACCTCGTCGAGGCGCAGGGTAACCGGACCAAAGTTCGCCACCAATGGCTTAGCGGACCATGTCGTTACCGGCCATAGAGAATGCTTGCCGGCACATTCTTGACATCGGCGGTACCGGTCAGCAGCATAGCCTGGAGCAGTTCCCCCTTGAGCTGATTGAGGCAGAGGGCGACGCCATCCCGGCCGCCTCCGAAAGCGTCAATCACCAATGGCCGGCCGACAAGCACCGCGTTCGCGCCAAGGGCGAGCAGCTTGAGCACATCGGCACCGCTGCGCACACCGCCATCGACAAAGATTATCGCCTTGCCTTTGACGCGCTCGACGATGGCAGGCAGCACATCGGCCGCTCCAGGGGTGAAGTCAAGGACTCGGCCGCCGTGGTTGGACACCACAATCGCCCCGGCCCCGGCCCGTACCGCCTCATCGGCCTCATCGGCCGTCATCACCCCTTTAACGATAAATGGCAGCGTGGTTGCAGCAATCACCGCCTGCATCTCGGCAAAGGTTTTGGGACCCACAGGCTGCCCTTTCATCGCCATGGTCACCAGCCCGGCGCCGTCAATATCCATGCCCGTGGCCAAGACTCCCGCCTTTTCCGCAGCGCGGAGATGGCCGGCAACAACGTCCTGGGCCCGTGGCTTAATGATTGCGATAGTACCGCCCTTGTTCTCGGCCCCGGCCTTTAGTCCGCTGTCGAACATCCGAGGGTCGGCGCCGTCGCCAGTCATGCAGAGTGTTCCGGCGTTGATCGCACCGGCCACCATCTCGGCAATGAACTCCTCTTCGGTCATTTTTCCGCCCATGTTGTAGGAGGAGCCCGTGATGGGTGCAACCAGAATCGGCATGGAGAGCTTTTTACCCCACAGCGTCCAGGTCATATCCGGTTCCTTGACGTTGTGCAGGGTCCGCATATTCAATCGAACCCTGGCCAGGGCCTCCATGTTGGCCTTGAAGGCGCCGCCGGTTCCCACACCGCCCATCCCCGGCACTTCTCCGGCGCAGGCGCGACCGTCGCACACCGGGCAGACCCGGCAAAAACCTTTGAGTTGTTCACGGGCTTGTTCCCGAACTGTCTTCATATCCATTTGAGTTTCCTCCTTGTTCGCTTCAAGCAACTGGCGCACCATAGGCAGCTGATTGTAACGCTGAAGCCGTTAAAATTTT
>JBBQCO010000191.1:0-3976 GCA_038318785.1 Desulfobulbales bacterium
TGGCCCTGATATTCTTGTGATGCATAAAGCCTCGTTTTGGATGTGTTTTTTTTAGCGGGAAAACTCTGTCCAGAATAGAGGCTTTTTCAATTTAATCAACTGTTTTTTCGTCGTTATTGCTGGTTCTTTTCAACACCTTTAAAAGAGGAAAAAGATGTCTGAATTTAAAAATGTAACGATTTTACGAGAGGCGAATGTCTATTTTGACGGTAAGGTGACCAGCCGGACCATTGTCTTTGCCGACGGGGCGAAAAAAACGCTGGGGATCATGCTGCCCGGAGAATACACATTTAATACCGATGCCAAGGAATTGATGGAGATTCTGTCCGGTACTCTTGATGTTCTGCTGCCGGGAGAATCGAATTGGAAAAGCGTGCAGGGCGGCGAGGCCTTCGAGGTTGCCGCCAACTCATCGTTCAGCCTGAAGGTGAAGGGAATTACCGATTATTGCTGCTCTTTTCTCAAGGGATGAGCCCGCAGGGCGCTCCATGCAAGAGCGAATCAAGACCGGAGCGTTAAGTGGGAAAGGATACGTTTCGTTGCTGGAGGAGCTGACCCGGTGAATCGAAGAGGAGGTCGGGGGCTTCGGCCTCCAACTCCTCTCGCGTTCCATACCCATATGTTACCGCCCCAGTGCGAAGACCGTTCGCCTTGCCACCGATAATGTCAAACTTGCGGTCGCCGATGATCATGGTCTGGTTGGGCTGCAACCCTTCGATGGCAAGGATGTGCCGAACCAGGGAAGGCTTGTCGGTGAGCTGTCCATTGAGTTCACTGCCGGGGCGGTTTCAAAATACCCGGACAAGTTAAAATAGTCGAGAATCTGCTCGGCAAAGATCCGGGGCTTGGAGGTGGCGAGGAAAAGGCGGCAACCCCGCTGCCGTAACTCGGCCAGAACCTCGGGAATGCCGTCGTACACCCTGTTCTCAAAAAGTCCAATCGTAGCAAATCGCCGCCGGTAGAGATGCACCGCCTGCTCCAGCAGGTCCGTGTCGGTTGAATCCAGCAGGCGGCTAAAGGAGTGTTGCAGAGGCGGGCCAATGCACCAGTCCAGCGTATCGGTATCCGGCGGTTCATGACCGAGCGCACTCAGGGCATGTTGGATGCAGCGGGAGATGCCGATTTTGGGATCGGTCAGGGTGCCGTCCAGATCAAAAAGAAGGTTGGCGCATCGCACGGTGTCAGCCTCTTCTTTCCATGGAATCTCTCATTTTTTTCATTCAATTTTTAGAGAGCAGTGTCGTGCGGTGCGGGTGATTGCACGATGGGTTCATAACCAGGGCAGGCCAGTAGTGTCCGAGGTTGGAGCAAGAGAAGAACTTGCTGGGAGCATTTCGTCAATGAATAGAGGGGTGAAGAGGAAGGATACCTTGTGATGAGGCGCTGAGGCCTGCTTGCAGATAGAGCAGGGTGTCCTGTTCGGGCATCGGCCGGGAAAAATAAAAACCCTGGACCTCGTCGCAGCCGATTTCTCGTACCCACTGCAATTGGTTGCGGGTTTCAACCCCCTCGGCCACCACCTTGAGCCGCATCTGTTTCGACATGGCGGTGATGGTGGAGGCGATGCTCCGGCTGTTGGCGTCGCCGGCGCTGATGAAACGTTTGTCGATCTTCAGGGTCGAGACCGGCATCTCACTGAGATAGCTAAGCGATGAATAGCCGGTGCCGAAATCGTCGATGGAAAAACGGATGCCCCGTTGCCGGAAGCGCTGCATGGTGGCCAGGGTGTGCTGGACATCCTTCATGGCCGTGGTTTCGGTGATCTCAAACTCAATCAGATGATGATCGATATGATGCAAACCGAGAATGGCATCGATCGTTTCGACAATATTGAGATTGTTGAAGGTTCTGGGGGACATGTTGACACTGATCGGCAGCACCTGGAGGTTCTGCCCTTGCAGTTTGCTGAGAAAGATGCACACCTCGTCGAGGACATACAAACTCATCTCGTCGATCAGGCCTGATTCCTCGGCAATGGAGATGAATTGGTCGGGGCCGATGATTGTGTCGTTTTTCCGCCAACGGATCAAGGCCTCGAACGAGGTGGGCTGTTCGCTCTCCACGTCGATTTTAGGTTGATAGAAAACGGAAAATTCCCTGAGTTTGAGCCCGGTACGGATGGAGTTTTCGATCCGGATGTGATTGAGGAGCTTTTCGTTCATCTCCTGGGTGAACATGACAAATTTATTTTTGCCTTCGCTCTTGGCCTTGTACATGGCCATGTCGGCATTTTTGATCAGTTCCTGGGTGGTCTGGCCGTCGTCGGGGAAGATGGAAATGCCGATACTGGCGTTGATGTAGATGGTATTGGGTTTGAGCACAATGGGCTGCTGGAGCGCGGCCAGAATTCTGTTGGCCAAGTTGTAGACCGCCGTTTCGTTCTCGATGCTCTCGCTGAGCAGGATAAACTCATCGCCGCCGAGACGCGAGAGGGTGTCCTCGCTGCGGATGGTTTGCGACAGCCGGTCGGCCACCTCGATCAGGACTTGGTCACCCTTGTCGTGGCCGAGGGAATCATTGACGTTTTTAAAATTATCCAGATCGATGAAAAAGACCGCCAGGGTGAGGTGATACCGCGCTGCCCGGGCGATGGACTTGGTCAGGCGGCGTTCAAGTGCGGCCCGGTTGGGCAGCCGGGTGAGAGCGTCGCTGTAGGCCATGACCGAGATCTGCTTTTCCTTGCGCTTGAGTTCGGTGATGTCATGGAAAAAGGCAAAATAGTGGGTGATTTGCTGCTGGTCATTCTTAATGACGCTGATGGAAAGCCACTGCGGGCAGATGGTGCCGTCTTTTTTCTGATTCCAGATTTCGCCTGACCAGGAACCGTTCTGCCGCAGGTTGCGCCACATCCGTTGGTAAAAGTCATGGCTCTGTTGCCCGGAGCCAAGCATACTCGGGTGGTGGCCGATGACTTCAGCGGGCTGGTAACCGGTGATTTCGGAAAACGAGTGGTTGACGGTGAGGATACGCGCTTCGGGGTCGGTGATGTAGATACCCTCGATGGCATTGTCAAAAATGCCTTTGAACAGCAGTAAATACTTTTCCGCACTTTTTCGGGTGGTGATTTCAGTCCGGAGTTTTACTCGTGTTTCCTTGCGGCTAATGAGTTCCTGGCGGAGCTGCTGCCCGACAAGATCGGCGTCTGTTTGGACCGCTTCCAGTTCGTTGCGTTGGCAGCGAAATTCGGTCAGCAGGCGATTGAACGCGGTCGCAATCTGGGCCAGGTCCTGGTTGTCGGCTTCGGTGTGCACCACGCTGCTGTGTGTATCCGTGAGAGCCATGTCCCGAGCAAAGCGGCGAAGCGGCCTGTTTTGCCGCCGGCAGAGGAAATGCGTTGCCGCCAAGGCGCCCAGGAAAAGGGTCAGCAGGGTAAGGAGGAAACGAAAGCGAAATTCGGCGAGTGGTTGGTACAGGTCAGCGCGCGAACCGCAAACACCCACGATCAGATCGGTGGCTGGCAGGTGTTGAAAAACAAAGACCCGATCTTCCATGGTGCGGTCAGGGAGGAGCAGGGGCCAAGTCAGGGAGCCGTTTTTCTGTCGGCGAAGGGCTGTGACCAAAAGGGGTAGAGCGTTTTGCCCATCCGGGGCAGAGGCTTGCGGAACAGAGGCATCGGGTCGGAACAGGCCGGATTGATCAAGGATAAAGGGCCGGAGGCCACCGGCAAACTGCAGGTCACCGATCGTTGTGGCGAGCGTTGCCAAGGGGGCCATCTGGTGCTGGTCGTTGGCGCTGCAAATGAGGGCGATGGTCCAATCCCAGGGTGCGAACTCCGTCTTAAAGAGAGCTAAGGGTTGCTGCTTGCGGGAGTCCTGGATCAGGTAGCCCTGGTATTCTTCTTGTTCCAAGGGCTTGAGTTGTTGCAACCGCTCGAGCAGGCTATGGTTGACAACGGTATTGACCAGAGCTTTGTCGGGATGTCCTTGAATGACCCCCCGGCTATTGAAGGAGAAAATGTAACCGCTCCGGCCGACGG
>JBBQCO010000192.1:0-3950 GCA_038318785.1 Desulfobulbales bacterium
AGAGGCCATTGTTGCCTATCGCGCCACCAACGGCAACTTCACGACTATTGAAGATCTCGCCAAGGTAAAAGGGATCGGCGATAAAATCATTGAAAAAATCAAGCCTGAGATCACTGTTACCGAATAAGTATCCCCAAAACAGCCGGTCCTCAGCATTCGAGGGCCGGCTGTCGCTTTTCTCTTACAGAAACTGTAACCCCAGTTACCATAACGCTCGCCTTTCCACATCCTATCGCTCCCATCTTTTTTCCCCTCTGCTGCACCTGATATCCCATTGGTTACATAATTCAACGCCAAGCAACATCTGGTACAATGCGTGCCTGCATACTCCTGAAGTTTAACGCTCCAACCTTTTAAGCAGGAGAAACCATGCCACGCCTCATAATCCGTTTCCTCATCGCCCTCATCTGTTGCCTGCCGACATTTGCCTCGGCAGCAACTAATTGCTCGATTCATGCGGAATGGACAAAATATACGCCACCTAGTGGATACAACGTATCGGGCTACAGACTCTACCAGGAGGGGCAACTGGCCTGCCAAACATCGAACCCTGCAGCCACCTCGATTGACTGCCTGGTTTCCATGGACACCAACACCGCCAATTTCACCCTCGCAGTGTCTTTCAGCAACGGGACACAAAGTCCACACTCATCACCTTTCGCCTTTTCCATCCCTAACTCATCGCAAACCAATACACCGCCCACCTCGCTTTTTACTGTTTCGGCGACCTCGGGCTCCGCGCCATTGAATATCACCTTCAGCGGCTCCTCCTCTTCCGACAGCGATGGGACAATTGCTTCCTATGCATGGAGCTTCGGCGACGGAACGTCCGCAACTGGCCAAACGGCTTATCATATTTATGAAGATAGCAATTATTGGAACCGGTTATGTCGGCATTGTCAGTGGAACTTGTTTATCCGAGTTCGGGCATGAGGTCGTCTGTATTGATAAAGACGCGGCTAAAGTTGCCGCCCTACGCCAGGGACAGATACCGATCTATGAGCCTGGACTGGCCGACATGGTGGCTAAAAACATGACCGGGGGCCGACTGCATTTCACCACTGAACTCAGCGAGGCGGTGCCTGAGGCCGACGCTGTTTTTATTGCAGTGGGCACCCCCTCGAGCCGCCGCGGGGACGGGTATGCCGATCTCAGCTATCTCTATGCAGCCGCCAGAGACCTGGCCCCGCATCTGACCGGGTATACGGTTGTGGTCGATAAAAGCACGGTGCCGGTTGGTACTGCCCGCCAAGTTGCCCGCGTTATTAGCGAGACCAACCCGACAGCCGATTTCGATATGGCTTCGAATCCCGAATTCTTGCGAGAAGGGGCGGCGATCAGCGATTTCATGCGACCGGATAGAGTGGTCATCGGGGTGGAAAACGAAAAGGCCGCCGCAGTGCTTCATGAGATCTACAACGCACTCTACCTCATCGAGACCCCGATCGTAATTACCGGGATCGAAACCGCCGAGCTGATCGAATATGCCGCCAACGCCTTCCTATCCTGGCGGTGAAAATCAGCTTTATCAACGAGATGGCCAATATCTGTGAAGCCGTAGGGGCCGATGCCATCGCCTTGGCCAAGGGCATCGGGCTTGACGGCCGAATCGGTAAAAAATTTCTGCATCCCGGCCCGGGCTACGGCGGTTCCTGTTTTCCCAAGGATACGGTTGCTCTGCTCCGCACGGTACAGGAGCACGGGGTAAGTGCCCGCATTGTCGAAGCGGCCGTTGAAGTCAATGCCGCCCAGAAAGCACGAATGGTGAAAAAAATCCGCGATGCGGTGGGTGGCAGCGAAACCGGAATGACCATTGGCGTGCTCGGCCTCACTTTCAAGCCGGAAACCGATGATATGCGTGAATCGCCCGCCTTGACCATCCTCCCTGCCTTGATTGAGAAGGGAGCGAAAATCGTAGCTCACGATCCTCAAGGGATGCAAGAGGCAGCAAAATTACTTCCCGATTCGGTCATATACGTCGAAAATCCGTATGAGGTGTGCGTCGGAGCTGATGCGATTATTCTTATGACCGAATGGAACCAGTACCGGGCCTTGGACTTAAAACGGGTCCTGGGCACGATGCGCAAACCGGTCTTTGTCGATTTGCGCAATGTCTACGAACCGAGCAAAATGCGGGCAATCGGGTTTGAATATCATGGTAATGGCCGGGGTCACCAGGGAACGTGATACCGTTGCACCATTGCTCCGGCAGTTACAGCTCTTTGGGAACCTTCAAACTGCGTATGAAAACCTTCTGGCTGCAAGCAGGGGTGTAATCTTCATATCTAACGGAGGTTCTTGCAAAATGAACGTCCGCAAGTTGTGCCATTAAAGGCCACAGCCGGATGAACCTGTGTCTTGGATGGAAGAGATTGCTGCACAAGACTGAACCTTGTTCGCGGGCATGGCCCGCTCCTACCAGCTCGATACCCTTAGGGTAGGAGCGGGCCATGCCCGCGATGTGAATCCTGAATTATTGCATCTCACCGAAGCACCCCCCTTTCAGGGCATAAACCTCCCCTCCCTCTTGCTTGTTCATGACAGCAGATGGTGAACAGGAGAGAGGTCATCAAGCCGGCTTCTGCTCTTTTTCTTTTTTCTCCCCCACTCTTTTATTCCTCTTTGCGGCATTATATAATTCATCCACCTCGAGGTGGGAAAAACACCCCCTCCTCCTTGATTTCCCTCCCACCTCAATTTTCGGATTCCAAAGGAGATAGATTATGGCAGCAAAAAAACGTCTAGGTGAAATCCTGATTGATTCCGGACTGATCACCGAAGAAATGTGCAATCGCGCCCTAAGGATGCAAGTTGGTGGAACCCGCAGACTCGGCAGAATTCTGGTGAAAATGGGAGCCATAACCAGCGACCAGCTCCTGGAAACCCTGGCCACCCAGTTCGAGCTGCCTATTGTCAACATAGAACAGGAGTACAAACCGGAAGCAAAAAGTCTGCTGCCCCGATACCTCTGTAGCAAATACGAAGTGTTTCCCCTTGGATTGGAGGAGGAAACCATTCTCCGTTTGGCGATGGCCGATCCGTCGGACAACGAGGCGGTCACTGACATCGAAAACTTTACCGGCAAGGCGGTGCAACCCTGCCTGGCCCGACAGGGCGACATCCATGTAGCCATCACCCGTCATATTGGTTTATCCCTGCGGGACATCTTTAACCCGCAAAGCTATACCCGCTATGCCAAGGTAGTCTCCTCTCTTGCCCTGGTGCTGATCATCCTTGTCGCCGGATTCACCTACCGCTTCTATATCGAATCCAAGTACGGCACCGTGACCCGGGCAGCCGAGGCAACCATCTACAAAAACCATGATCTCATGGTTGGTATCGATCGGACCGGCAAGGCAACGCTGCTCGGCCGGGGCGCTTACGCCAACGGCTATTACTCCATCTCCTTTGATTCCACTGCGGCCTTGGTACAATTTATCGAATCCAAAAAAAGCGACCTTTCGACCAATCAATACGAATGGGCCCAGTGGGCAGCGTCCAAAGCGCGTTAAGCATTTCAAAAATCAACATACGACCAGCCTCGCCTTAATTACCAAAAAGTAACAAACAATTTCAAAGCGAAACGAACAGGAAATATAAAGGCTTGAAAAAAATAGAAAAATAAGAATCGAGTCCATGGCACGATGCATGCAAATATAGAGTCGACAACTCTATGCCCCACAAAACCTTTAACAAGGTAAAGACCATGCATCACGCCATAATTCGTTTCCTGCTCACCCTGCTCTGCTGCCTGCCGACGTACGCACTCGCGGCAACCGATTACACAATACATGCGGAGTGGACGGGGTATACCGCACCAAGTGGATTGACCGTAACCGGTTTCAATCTCTACCAGGAAGGCGTACTCGCCTGCCAGGCGCAAGGTGCAGCGGCCACTTCCGTGGACTGCCTCGTGTCCCTCTCTACCGACACCACCAATTTCACTTTAG
>JBBQCO010000193.1:0-3870 GCA_038318785.1 Desulfobulbales bacterium
CCGCCACAGTCGCCATAATAGGGGCAGGGAGACGTGACCCGTTCCGGGGCTGCCTCAATGATCCGCACCAATTGCAGTTCTTTGTGGCCCTTGCACGCCTTGGTTTCACGTGCTACCACAGTCTCCCCCGGCAGGGTCAACGGCACCATTGCCACCATACCGTCAGGGAGAGTGGCCAGCCCTTTGCCACCGTGGATGATCTTTTTAATGACAAGTGTATGTTCCATTTGCACATTATAGCAGTTTGATGCTAGTATATTCAAGATATGATTGAAGAATTAATCACCTTTTGCAATGAGTGAGTGAGCGTGGGCATGCAGGCCAGGGCAAAAATTTTGATTGTTGACGATGAGCGAGTGCACCGGTTCATGTTGCGGTCTCTTTTTGCAGAGTGGGGGTGGGGTGCGGAGGAGGCAGATGACGGCTCTTCCGCGGTTGCCGCAGTCGAACAGGGACCGTTTGACGCCATTTTAATGGATGTGCGGATGACCACCATGGATGGCATGGAGGCCTTGAGAAGGATTCACGCGCTCAATCCGGCCATCCCTGTGATCATAATGACCGCCTTTTCCTCCGTGGATTCTGCCGTTGCCGCCATTAAGCAGGGGGCGCACGACTATCTGACCAAACCTCTTGATTTCGACCGGTTGCGCACCACTCTGGAGGTGGCCATGGGCCATCGTCAGCAGGAGGAGGAAACGGTGGAGGCGGGGCAACCGTTCGACAACGAGGGGCGGATCATCGGGAAATCCGCCTCGATGCAGGCCCTGTGGGACTTGGTCGTTCATGTGGCTCCAACCGAGGCGACCGTGCTGATCAACGGCGAGTCCGGAACTGGCAAGGAGCTGGTGGCTGCGGCCCTGCACCATAAGAGTCTGCGGCATAAGGGGCCGTTTATCAAGGTCAACTGTGCCGCCCTGGCCGAGACACTGTTGGAGTCCGAACTTTTTGGTCATGAACGGGGAGCTTTTACCGGGGCGGACCGCCGTCGGGAGGGACGGTTTGTCCAGGCGCATGGTGGGACACTGTTTCTCGATGAGGTTGGTGAAACCTCGCCCGGCATGCAGGCCAAGCTTTTGCGGGTTCTTCAGGAGCACGAACTGCAGCGTGTGGGTGGTCAGGAAACCATCAGAGTGGACGTGCGTATACTTACCGCCACTAACCGCGATCTGAAGGAAGATGTGGCGACTGGTCGTTTCCGGGAAGATTTGTATTATCGTCTCAATGTGGTGGAGCTTGATCTGCCGCCTCTGCGCGATCGGCAAGGCGATATTCCTCTGCTCACAGCATATTTTCTTCGCAGTTTCGCTGAAAAGAACGGACGAATAGTCAGCGGCGTTACCCCCGAATGCATGGATGTGCTCAACCGCTACCCTTGGCCGGGTAACGTTCGCGAGTTGGAAAACTCCATCGAGCGGGGAGTAATCCTGATGCGGGGTGATTACCTGGAGACGAATGCTCTGCCTCTTGCAATCCAGCGTTGGGCTGGGATGAACGCTCCCAAGGAGTTTGAGGAACCCTCTACCCTGAAAGAAGCGGAGAGAATTCTGATTCTCAAGACCCTTGAAGAAACCGGCGGCAACCGGAGCGAAGCTGCCCGCCGTTTACAAATTACCCGCAAGACGCTCTTGAACAAGCTGAAAAGTTATAATATAAGCTGAAATTTGAAGGAAAAAAGTCGTATATGCAACCGCATAGGGGAGCACCTTGAGCATGTAGACTTTCTGGTCTGTTCACGTAGTTCCATTAACCTCCACTGATTTCCCCTGGCTCCAATGAATAGAACGTCAGATCTGCTGCAGGCCGCTTATGTCATCAGCCGGTTTCTCCTCCAGGAGCGGGACCTGGCCAACATGCTCCAGGGCATCTGCGACCACCTGACGGCTGAGGGACTCCACCGGTCGGCCCTGCTTGTATTGTTTGATCAGGAATCAAATGGTGTGATTACCGCAGAGAAGGGTCTTGGCGAGCATTTTGCGCCGATTATGGCCCGTCTCCGTGAAGGGCAATTGCCGGATTGCGGGATGCGAGCCCTGCAGGCTGAGGACGATGAAACCGTGATCTGTGCCGGATGCGATTGCGGGGTCTGTTCCGGCACCGGAGAGAATGATACCTTCCCGGCCCTTGCCGTGGCCATCCGTAGCAGTTCTACCCTTTCTGGTTTTTTGATTCTCCATTTGCCGTCGGTTGACCGGCCCGTTCCATCGGAACGGCGAATTGTTGCTGATCTGGCTGAATCCATCACTCTGGCACTGCGGCAGTTGTTTGCTGAAGAAGCAGCAAAGCAGCGGGAGCTGGAATTGAAACGGGTCGAGGAGCGGTATCAGCTGGCTCTCCAGGCCTCCCAGGCCGGCCTGTGGGACTGGAATATCAAGACCAGTGAAATGTACACAAGTCCCGATCAATGGGAACTGCTTGATTATCGTGTCACCGAGAGCGATCCGGCAGGGGACCGGCGCTTTATCCATCCTGAAGATAGAGACAGGGTTCTGGCTCTGCTCAACGAACATCTGACAGGCAAGACCGATGAGTATCGGATTGAGTACCGGGTTCAGGAAAAAGATGGGGGATGGACATGGTTTCTTGACCGCGGCCAGGTGGTGGAGCGGGACGAAAACAACATGCCGGTGCGCATGACCGGTACCCATCAGAATATCACTCTGCAGAAGAAACAGGATCAAGCGGTTGCGGTGGTGCAGCAGCAGTTGCATGCTGCGGTCGACCAAGAGCGCAATTTTCTTCAGACCGTCATCGACAGCGCCGGTGATCCGGTCATGGTTATCGATCTTGATTTCAACCTGCTGCTGATTAATCAGGCCGCTTCCTGCCTGGTCCAGGACAACGGAATGGTAGGGTCGATGGGGGGGCAGAAGTGTTATCGATTATTTTGCGGTACCGATACACCTTGCCAGGATCTCCGTTTTCCCTGTCCGGTCGCCGAGGTCAAAGCCAATCGTCGGCAGGCGAAGCTTATCCACAATCCCTATCACGGCAACGGCATCAATAATATCTTTGAACTTGAAGTTTCGCCGCTTAAGGACAGTCACGGCGAACTCTACGGGATCATCGAGGTGGCACGAGATATAACTGATCGGTTGCGCATCGAAAAGGAGTTGCGCGAAAGTCAGTCACATCTTTACCGACTGGCACACCACGATACCCTCACAGGGCTGCCGAACCGATTACTGTTCCTTGACCGCTTCACCCAGGCGATTAACAAGGCTGGACGTAACAGGGCCAGCGTGGCAATCCTTTTTCTCGACCTCGACCGTTTTAAGATTGTCAATGATACCCTCGGTCACGACATCGGCGATGGCCTGTTGATTGAGGTGGCGGAACGGCTGCAGCGGCAGTGCCGTCAGTCCGATACAGTGGCCAGATTGGGTGGTGATGAATTTGTCTTTATCCTTGAGGATATCAACAGCAGGGATGATGCGTCCATAGTCGCTGCCAAGATCATGGCAGCCCTGACCGAGCCAATTTTCCTCAAGGAACACGAAATCAATATCACCACAAGTATAGGTATTGCCCTTTTTCCAGATGATTCCAACGACATCGAAGGGGTGCTCAAGTGTGCCGACCTTGCCCTGTATCAAGCAAAAGAGGTTGGTCGGAGTACCTTTCAGTTTTTCCGGGAGGATATCCCGCAACACAGCCAGCGGCCGCGGTTAGGCGACCAGCAATTCCGACTCGCCATTGAGGCGGGACAGATGTGTATTAATTATTTGCCGCACTACGAGCTCAGCAGTGGCTCTCTCGTCGGCTTTGAGTCGCTTCTGCACTGGGATCATCCGGAGATGGGGTACCTTCTGCCGGATGCGTTTATTCCCCTTGCCGACGAATGCGAGATGCTGACAGTCGTGAGCGAGT
>JBBQCO010000194.1:0-3812 GCA_038318785.1 Desulfobulbales bacterium
CCTGAAGGCAAACCGCTTTGCTCCTGCTTTCTTGTCCTCTTGCTCCTATGCACAATTTCCTTACCACGTTCTGCCAAATGCGACCTCGCAAGCAAACAGGCTCTCATCGTCCACTCCTACCATCAGGAATTCCCCTGGACCGATTCGATCATGGCCGGAATGATGGAGGTCCTCCACAGAGAAATTCCCAAAGCGGATATCCATGTCGAGTACCTCGACGCCAAACGTTTAACACCCGAGCTCACATCAAAGGCCTTCAAGGAACTTCTCCGTCTCAAATTTGAAAAAAAATCGCCCGACGTCATTGTGGTCAGTGACGACGCCGCCTTCCAGACCATGCTCACCCTGCGCCCCTCCCTTTTTCCGGATGTTCCGCTGGTCTTTTGCGGGGTCAACGAGCTCACCGATGCAATGATTGCCGGCATGAGCGGTATAACAGGGGTGGTCGAAGATTTTGACCTGCGCGGCACCCTGGAGATAGCCCTGCACCTGCATCCCCGCAGCAAACACGTCGCCGTGATCAGCGATTCCACTGAAACCGGCCGGATCAACCTGGAACGATTCCGGCAGATCAAACCTGCTTTCGCCAATCGCTTCGAGAGCATTGAATTGGCGGAAATGAGCGCCGAGGAGTTGACCGGCAGGCTGCGGCAGCTCCCCAACGACACCGTGCTGCTCCTGCTTTCTTTTTACCGGGATACTGCCGGCAAAACTTTCAGCGTCCCGGAGATGATGGACCTGATTGCCAAGGCTTCCGATCTACCGATCTATGTGGCCTGGGATTATATGTTAGCCCCGCGAGCCCTCGGAGGCCGCGTGGTCTCGGGCCTTCAGCAGGGAGAGAGCGCCGCCCGCATGGCCGCCCGGATTCTCCAGGGAACCCCCGTCGCATCCCTCCCCATCCAGCGCACCAGCCCCAATATTCCCATGTTCAACCAGATCGAGCTGCAACGCTTCGGCATCGATTCTGCGAGGCTTCCCAAGGGCAGCGTCGTGATCAACGCCCCGCCCTCGCTGCCCAGCCGATACCTCTGGTCTATCGCCGGTTTTTCTGTTTTGGCCCTGGCGGAGGGCTTGCTGATCCTGGCGCTGATCCGCAACACCCGCCGGTATAAAACCTCGCAAGAAGATCTGCGCCAGAGCGAGGAAAAGTATCGCGTCCTTTTCAACATCTTTCCCCTGGGCCTGACCCTCTCCGACCGCTTGGGCAACATTGTGGAAACCAACGAAATGGCCGCCAAGTTGTTGGGCGTGCCCCGGGATGAACACCTCGCCCGGAGCTTTGACAGCGAACACTGGTCGATTATCCGTCCGGATGGCACGCCGATGCCGCCGGAGGAATACGCCGCCGTGCGGGCTTTACGTGAAAACTGTCCGGTGGAGAATATCGAGATGGGCGTAGTGCGGCCGGACGCGCCAATCACCTGGCTCAATGTGACCGCTGCACCGCTCTATCTGAAACAATACGGGGTGGTTGTGGCCTATGGCGACATCACCGAGCGCAAGCAGGCAGAAGAACGACTTGCCGCCCATGAACGCAAGTATAGTGACCTCTTCGAAGCCAATCAGGACGGCATTTCCCTGTTCAGGATCAATCCGGACGGGACACCGGCACCCTTTCTCGACGTCAACGAAGCGGCCGCGGCCATGGTGGGTTATTCCAAGCACGAGCTGGCCGGGATGACGGCCATGGATGTAGAACAGGCGGTTTCTCCGGAATGCATTGCCCAGCGGCTGGCCACCCTGGCCGCGACCGGCCAGGCTGGGTTTGAAACGGTGCTGGTCGCCAAAGACCAGCGGCAGATTCCGGTTGAGGTCCTGGTGCGGGCAATTGTCTATGAGGACGAGCCGGCATTGATGAATATCGTCCGCGATATCAGTGCGCGCAAGCAGGCGGAGGAGGCGCTGCGGGCCTCCCTGGCGGAAAAGGAGGTATTGCTGCGCGAGGTGCATCACCGGGTCAAGAACAACCTGGCGGCCAGTGTCGGCCTCTTTGACCTGCAACGGCAGTCCATGAACGACCCGCAAGCCTTGACCGTGCTCGCTGAATTGAGTAACCGGATCAGATCCATGAGCCTGGTCCACGAAAAGCTCTACCGCTCCGATAGCCTGGCCAGCATCGATTTTCAAGACTATCTCCACTCCCTGATCTCGCATCTGCGCACCTCTTTCGGCACGGCTCGCATCCGCTGCGATATCGCCGCCCAGGGGGTGCGTATGCCGCTGGACCTGGCCGTACCCTGCGGTATGATCATCAATGAGCTGGTCACCAATGCGCTCAAGTACGCCTTCCCCGAAAACGGCTCGCATCCGGAGGACGGCGATTGCCGCATCCATGTTGCCCTGCGCCGCGACGACAACACCTTGACCCTGTCCGTGGCAGACAACGGCATTGGCCTGCCGGCTGATTTCGACTGGCGCACCGCCAAAACAGTGGGCCTGATTCTGGTGCGGATGCTCGGCCAGCATCAACTGGGCGGCCGCTACGAGGTGGACCGGGTGCAGGGAACCCGTTTCACCCTCACCTTTACCCTTCGCAACGGAAACCATACCCATGCATAAGCCCCACATTCTTATTGTTGAGGACGACGGCATCCTGGCAGCCTGTCTCCAGGAAATGATCGCCCGCATGGGCTACGCCGTCGCGGAAACCCTGGCCAGCGGCGAAGAGGCTGTTGCCTTTATTGCCGACCGGCCTGCTGATCTGGTGCTCATGGATATCGAGTTGGCTGGATGCATGACCGGCATCGAGGCCGCCGAAGCCATCAGCCGGGCAACTGATGTCCCCATCGTCTTCCTCACCGGGTATTCCCATGATCCCTTGCTGGAACAAGCCAAGATCGCCGCCCCCTACGGCTATCTGATCAAACCGGTACCTGAACGGGAGCTGGCCGCCACCATCTCCCTGGCCCTGCACCGTCATGCCCTGGACCGAGATCTCAGGCAAAGTCAGCGCGCCGTTGCCGAAAGCGAACTGCAGTACCGGACCCTCGCCAATTCCGGCCAGGCCCTGATCTGGACCAGCGGTTTGGACAAGCTGTGCACCTACTTCAACGAACCCTGGCTCCGCTTTACCGGCCGCACCCTGGAACAGGAGCTGGGCAACGGCTGGACCCAAGGCGTGCATCCGGAGGACTTTGACCGCTGCGTCCAGACCTATGTCGCCGCCTTTGACCGGCGGGAGCAGTTCAGCATGAGCTACCGTCTGCGCAACACCCACGGCGAATACCGCTGGCTGCAGGACGACGGCACGCCCCGGTTCGACAGCACCGACGAGTTCCTCGGCTATATCGGCCATTGCCTCGATATCACCGAACTCAAACAGGCGGAAGCAGCAACAAAGCAAAACGAAGCCCGCCTGGAAAGCCTGTTGCGGATCAATCAGCATACCACCGCAGATATTCAGGGATTGCTCGACTTTACCCTCAATGAAGCAATTACCCTCACGGGGAGCACCATAGGCTATATCTATTTTTACGATGCAACCAAGCAAGAATTTACCCTCAACAGCTGGTCCGGTGAAGTGATGCAGCAGTGCACCGTCGCGGAGCCTCAAACCGTCTACCACCTTGAGAAAACCGGATTTTGGGGGGAGGCGGTACGGCAGGCACGCCCCCTGATTGTCAACGATTTTGCCGCGCCGAATCCATTAAAAAAGGGCGTGCCGCAGGGGCATGTGCTGCTAGAGCGATACCTGACCATCCCGGTTTTCAACGAAGAGCAGATCGTGGCAGTGGTCGCCGTGGCCAACAAGAGGGAGGACTACAACGACAGCGACACCCGCCAACTGACGCTGATGATGGATGCGGTAT
>JBBQCO010000195.1:0-3721 GCA_038318785.1 Desulfobulbales bacterium
CTTTAACCGTCAGTTTCAAATAGGACCCGCCGGGAAGATTCATGGCTTCAGCCGTCGTGTTGGGGGCAAGAGTCACTGGGGCTATAGTCACCTCCAGTACCCCCGCATGCTCGCCGATGGCCTGGACTGCATTGGTGCAAAGATTCAGGATCACCTGATGAATCTGGGTGGGATCGGCCAGAACACTGCCTGTATGCACGGGCAAGTGTCGGTGAATGTCGATTGTCGATGGCAGTGAGGTCCGCAACAGGTTCAGGCATTCCTTGACCAGACTGTGGAGCTGAACTGGCTGTCGCTCCAGTTCCCCAGGTCGGCTGTAGGAAAGAATCTGTTTGACCAGTGATTTTCCACGCAAGCTGGCCTTGAGAATGTGGTCGAGATCGCTATACACCGGATGGTCGTCAGCAAGTTCGTCGAGGGCTATTTCACTGCAGGTGATGATTGCTCCGAGAATATTATTGAAATCATGGGCGATTCCACCCGCCAATGTTCCAATAGCCTCCATTTTCTGGGCGTGGAGCAATGCTTTTCGAAGCTGTTTGCGCTCGGTTCTCATCCGAAGGGTTATGATACCAAAGGCCAGATCATCGGCGAGTTCCTCAAGTAGCCGAAGCTCATCTTTACCAAAGGCTTGAGCTTCGGCGGCACAGATGCTCAGGGCGCCGAAAGGCTTCCCCTCTTTTTTCAAGGGGAGAGCGGCAGCCGACGCGTACCCCCTTTTAAGCGCCTCTTTTCGCCAAGCTTCATAATTGGGGTTGGTGAGAATATTCTGAAAAACGCTCGGAGCGCCATTTCGGATGGCGCTGCCGGTTGGCCCTTGTCCCCTTGGGGTGTTAGCCCAGGTAAGATTGAGTTTCTTCAGGAAATCTTCCTCATATCCCCAGTGCGTCACCGGCCGGACTCTTTGTTCCTGGCCGTCTTCGGCAAAACCAACCCAGGCCAGCCGGTATCCACCTAACTCCACGACGATCCGACATATGTCCTGCATCAGTTCCAATTCATCCTTGGCACGGATTAACGTGTGGCTGCATTCACTCAGCGTTCTGAGTATACGATTCGTTTTGCGCAATGATGCCAATGAGATCTCCGTTGAAAAGGCGGTTGTTGAATGAGCAGGGCCGAAACGTCTCACGTCCAGTCAGATCCAGGAGCAGATTCCTCTGAAAACTATGCAATACATTGGAGTTGACGTCTACAAAAAAAAAATCTGTTTTTTAATCAAAGCCATAGCGTAAGTGTACCTGGAAGAGGAAACCTTCCTTCGAGCAAGAACTCGCTGCTGAGCTTCTGTATGCTCCCCACTGCCAACCTGGTGCAGGATGACAATTGTCAAGTCTCCCTATGATTCAGCCCCTGAGGGCGTGAACCGATTTCTTGGTCTCTGTGGTGCGTAAAACAGATGTCTGGTGAAAGTAACTTAGGATTTCTTTGGTGATTTGGCGATGGTTTCGCTTTTTAACCGGTACGACCAGATCATAAAGAGAATTGTCATTCCAGTCTTTATTGAAGAGGAATTTAGTCCAGCGGAAAGCACTCGCATCGTGATTGTGGATGTTTTTTTTTGCCTCAGTCTTTGCGAGTCCCTCGCGCATGCCACACTCTATCCGGTTATCTCTTGTATCGACTACCACTACTCTTAAGATTTCTCTGTGATGGGAGGGCATAAGGGAAGTGAGGAAGCCATGAAAAAGATAGTGCTCAGGTTCACAGAGTTTGTCGGTGAGGATCTGCTGGAACGTGTTGACGACTTTTTCTTTGTTAAGAGTGAACTGATTGAAAATGGATGTTTTGCCATACATTATCTTTCTCAGCCTTTGAACTGTGCCACCGAATTGGGCCACGGTATCCCCGAAAAGGTTATCATCAGTGTAGATTTTTAAGGTAGATATTCTCGATAACTGACCAATAATACCTGAGTCGAGTGTGGGCATACATGGAAATAAGGCGATAGATGACATGATTGCTTGACCCCATTAAAACAATTATTCGATAAAACAGTCCATTTGTTCTGGTAGGTTTAAGCATATTTCGTGCCAGAAAATATCTCGCAAGCTTTTCCAATTTCTTGACTTCTTAACCTTTTTCTAGCTGTTTTTGGCCCGAAAAACCGTCGGGTGGTGGCTGAAGATCCGGTAGGCCAGGAGTTTGACCCGGTCGTTGATCAGGAACCAGGTCAGGGCGTAGCTCCAGACCAATAATGCCCACCTCCAGCCGATGGGGTTCATGAACACGCCATAAACGGCGATCAATGTCGCCAGCACTTGAGTCCCTACCACCGCCGCAAAAAGAATTGGCGCCGGCCGGATGGACCAGAAAGGCCCTCGGGTACGGGTTAAGAAGATAGTCAGATGTCCCGCAACTGAAAGCTTCAGGTACATCAGGGTCTGGATCATTTCACGGTCGAGCTGGAAGGTTACCTCCCCCAGGTAAAAGAGACCGAAGGAAGAAACGACCCCCATGAGGCCCAGGACCGTGGCCACCCCGAGCACCATCGGCATGTTCCAGACTTCAGGTTGTTCGGAATAACGCACCCGGTCATAGGCGATGGAGAGAATGGCACCGTCGTTGAGCAGGGCCAGCAGGACGATCATCACCGCCGTTACCGGGTAGAAATTGAAGATTAGAATCGACAGGGTCATGACCAATAGTACCCTGATCGTCTCGGCGATACGGTAGATGGCATAACTGTTCATGCGTTGGAAAATTTTGCGGCTCTCCCGGATGGCGTCGATAATCACCGATAGCCCCGGGGTCATCAGGACAATGTCGGCCGCGGCCCGGGCGGCATCGGTGGCACCGGAGACGGCGATGCCTGCGTCCGCTTTTTTGAGAGCCGGGGCGTCGTTCACGCCATCGCCGGTCATGCCGACGATATGGCCGCGTTGTTGAAGCACGTCGACGATATGATACTTATGCTCGGGAAAGACCTGGGCAAAGCCGTCGCTGCTTTCAATGGCGTCAGCAAGCTGGCTGCTCTGGTGCGGGGCGGTGTCGGCGAGCATCGCTGCATCGAGGATATTGGTTCCCAGGCCTAGCTGTCCGGCGATTTCCCTGGCGATGGCAAGCTGGTCGCCGGTGACCATCTTAACTGCAACGCCTTCCTTTCTGGCGGTTTCGATGGTCTTTTGGGAATCCTCCCGTGGTGGATCAGAGAGGGGCAGAACACCGAGAAACAGCCATTTCCCCTCTTCGTCGCTGCGAGCCACTCCCAGGGCGCGAAAGCCCCGGGCGGCGAATTCTTCCACTGCTTCAAGCACCTGAGGGCGCAATGTGACCGCATCTTCCGCTAGCGCCAGGATAATCTGAGGGGCTCCCTTAGTGACTTTAAAAACATTTCCATTCGGGCCTGTGACCGTCGCTTCGGTGCGCTTGTTGATGGGATCAAAAGGCTGGAAGTGTGTCACCTTGTAGGTTTCGAGTTGCCGAGTGTCTTTGAGTCCGCCGAGTACCGCCAGATCGATGGGATCCTGATTTTCGGCCCGGCAGGCCAGCGCCGCGCTCTGGATCACCTGATCAGCACGTATTCCGCTGATGGTGAAGGGGGCACCCAGAGTCAACCTGTTCTGGGTCAAGGTCCCGGTCTTGTCGGAGCAGAGGATATCCATTCCGGCCAGTTCCTCGATAGCGGCCAGCCGGCTGACGATGGCTTTCTCTTTTGCCAGAATCCCGGCCCCTACTGCCATGGTAACCGACAGCACCGTCGGCATCGCCACAGGAATCG
>JBBQCO010000196.1:0-3598 GCA_038318785.1 Desulfobulbales bacterium
GTCAGTGGCGTTCATGATCGTCTCCTATCATGGTGGTGTTGGCGGCGCCCGGCGGCACCATGGGGGTCACTTCCTCTTCGATGTCGATAGGCACGTTGATCAGGCAGGGGCCTGGTTCGGCCAGGGCCTGTTGCAGGAGGGTATCCGGCTCGGCCGCGCCTTCGAGATCAAAGGCCCGCATCCCGAAGCCTCGGGCAATGGCGGCAAAATCAACCTTGATCCCATAGGAGGAGGCGAAGTAGTGCTGCTCGTAGAAAAGCCGCTGCTGCTGGCGGACCAGACCAAGGCTCTGGTTGTTGAGCACCACGATCTTCACCGGCGTCTGTTGCTCAACCGTGGTGGCCAGTTCCTGGATATTCATCTGCAGGCTGCCGTCGCCGCTGAAACAGACCACCGGCCGATCCGGAAAGGCCAGAGAAGCACCGATGGCAGCGGGCAGGCCAAAACCCATGGTGCCCAGGCCTCCGGAGGTGAGTAATTGGCGGGGGAAGGTCAGGGGATAGGCTTGGGCCACCCACATCTGGTGCTTGCCGACATCGGTGCTGATCAGGGCTTCGGGCCCCACCAATTCAGCCACCCGCCGGATGAGGTGAAAGGGTCGTCCCGGGGCGAAATCCTGTTCGCAGAAACGGGGGAAATCCTGCTGCAATTGGCGGATGCGCTCGTTCCACTCGCTGCGGTCCCTCCCTCGGACTTGGGGCAGGAGACCGGTGAAGGCATGGCGGGCGTCACCGGTGATGCCCGCGTCAGCCGGGCGCAGTTTGCCGATCTCGCTGGCATCAATGTCGACATGGATGACCTTGGCATTGGGACAGAAGGCGTTGAGCCGGCCGGTGGCCCGGTCGTCAAAGCGGACCCCGGCGGCGATTAGCAGATCGCACTCCTCCATCGCCAGATTGGTGGCGCGACAGGCGTGCATACCGAGCATGCCCAATGATAAGGGATGATCCGAGGGCAGGATGCCCAGCCCCATCAGGGTCATAACCGTGGGGATGGAGCTCTGCTCCGCCAGTTGTCTGGCCTCGGCTGCCGCCCCGGCGTGGATGACGCCGCCACCGAGATAGAGAATCGGTCGGGCCGCTTGATTGATCATGGCGGCCGCCGCTTCGATGGACGTGGGATCTCCGGCCTGATGCTCCTTGATCGGGCAGGGCACAGGCCAGGACTCGAACTCAACCATCTCGGTCTGGACATCCTTGGGCACATCGATCAATACGGGTCCGGGACGACCGGTGCCGGCTAAGTGGAAGGCCTTGGGAACGATGGTCAGCAGGTCGGCCGCGGAACGCACCAGATAGTTATGCTTGGTAACGGGTACGGACATGCCGTAGGTGTCGACCTCCTGGAAGGCGTCGGTCCCGAGCAAGGAGCGGGGCACCTGGCCGGTGATGCAGACCAGAGGGGTCGAATCCAGGTAGGCGTCGGCCAGAGCGGTGAGGATGTTGGTGGCGCCGGGTCCGGAGGTGGCAAAGCAGACCGCCGGCTTGCCGCTGGTGCGGGCCATGCCTTGGGCGATGAAGCCTGCGCCCTGCTCGTGCCGGGCGAGGACGTGGCGGATGGTCGTGCTTTCAGCAAGGGCGTCATAGAGCGGTAGGTTGGCCCCGCCGGGAATGCCGCTAATAATCCGGATTCCTTGATGTTCCAATTGACGGATGATGATCTGGGCACCATTGAGTCTGGGCATGGTTTGTTCCTCCTGTGGTGGTGTTGGGTATGGGCAAAAAAAAACCCCCACCGGCTGGCGCCGGCAGGGGTTGTAATCTCCAATCTGGATTTTCCCGCTACGACGCCCCGAGTCCTTGACGCACCACGACCACCACACTCACGGCAAGGAGTGTCAAGGCGGTAAAAATGTTGGTGATGCGGCTCATGGCGTTCATTTTGGTGGTGTGCCTCACGGAAAAATCTACGCTAAAAAGCAAGCGATTGTTTCTTTGATACCCAAAGGATGGTCCTTCGTCAAGGGGAATGTCGTCCAAAATTGTTCTTCGGAGACCTGGGAATGCACCGGGCGTTCTTCTTCTGTATTCCATCATAAAAAGCGGCTCCACGGTGTCAGCAGCCATTCGAGCAATCGTTCAAACCGGCTTCTCCGCGCATTGTCCGACAGGGTGAGGCGGCTCGATTTTTCCAATTCCTCGTTGAATAAGGCCGCCATCTGTGTACCGAAGGCATGGCTGTCGATAATGACATTGATTTCATAATTACGATGGAAGCTGCGAAAATCGAGATTGGCCGAACCAAGCGTTACCCAGCGATCATCGATGAGCATCACCTTGGCGTGGAGGATGGTCCCCTGGCGCTCGAAGATCTCCACGCCGGCCTCGAGCAGCGGTTTGAGGTAGGCGCGGCTCATCATCTGGATCAGCGGTACATCACTGATCGAGGGCAGAATCATCCGTACAATGGCGCCACGTTTGACGGCGCGTAGCAAAGAGCGCACCACCCGGGGCCCAGGAACAAAATAGGGGGTGATGATACGGATGTTGTGCACAGCCCCAGCCATTGTCAAGCGAAAGGAGCTGCGGATGACCGATCGGGTGTGATGCGGAGAGCCGTTGACGATGACAACGTCGGCATCGCCTGCTGGCATGGGCGGGGAATCGACCTGTGCCGACGGCTCGATGCCCTGCTCCTGGGCCCAGGTTTGCCGGAAAAGCCGCTGTAATTCCCCAGCCGCCGGTCCATCAAGACGAATGCCGACATCGCGCCACCGCTCAAAACTCTCCCCGAAGCCGGAGTATTCATCGCCAACGTTGAGCCCGCCAAGAAAGGCGGTCGTCCCGTCGATGATCACCATTTTGCGGTGATCGCGAATATCGAGCCAATGAATCCTGGAAAAGGCCGGCTTGTTGAACGGCAGGCAACGCACTCCAGCTACCTGTAATTGCTGGAAATAGGAGGAGGGCGTGTCGAAACAGCCGATGGCATCATAAATGAGCGACACCTCCAAACCCCGTGATGCGGCCTCCTGTAAGGCACGGGCAAAGGCCTGGCCGGTGCTGTCGGCTTTGACCATGTAAAATTCAGCGCAGATTGTGGTGGTCGCCGCCGCTACTGCCTGAAAAAGGGCTGGAAAAAAATCTCCTCCGTGCGGAAGGAGAAAAACTCTGTTATGGTGAAAACGGACGACATCGGGGATGCCCTTGATTCGGGACAACAATCCAAGAAGACGAAAATGGTGTTTTTTGTTGCGTCGAGAGTGCTTCATTTTTTGCCACGCGCCCGGGGGTAAGCCGACACGGCTTTTTTGCTTCCCCGTCCAGTACACTAATGTACCATTTCTCCAGAGAGAAACCAGAGAAGAAAACATCATCTCTCTTAAACCCATCCCATCCAAAGGCTGAGCATGGCGCAATTCGATCAGCTTGGCAAAAGAACTTTGGGGGGCACTGAGAGGAGCAGCCATGGAAAACGAACCGATAAAAAATGAGCTGATGAAACGTTTTGAATTGAGCATCGAAGGAAAAGTTGCTGTGCTGGACTATGTGGAGCAAGGGGAAAAAGTGCTGGCGTTCACCCACACCTTCGTTCCCCCTGAGCTGCGGGGACGGAACGTGGCCGCTATTCTGACGAAATTTGCCTTGGACGATGCTCG
>JBBQCO010000197.1:0-3590 GCA_038318785.1 Desulfobulbales bacterium
TGGAACAGGTCAAGAAATCGGTCGGCGAGACCTTCGCGGCGGAGTACGAGCGCACAGGAGGGGCAGGATGCGGCTGATTACCGTTGCCGGTCCGCCTTCGAGCGGTAAGACCTCGGTGCTGATCAAAACCTTGGAGGCAGTTGCCGCCGACAGCGTCAAGGCCGGGGTTATTAAATTCGACTGCCTGTTCACCGACGACGACGCCCTCTACCAGGCGGCGGGCATCCCGGTGCAGAAGGGCTTGTCGGGCGTGCTCTGTCCGGACCACTATTTTGTCAGCAATATCGACCGGGTGCTGGAGTGGTCGGCCAAGCGCCAACTGGACCTGACCGTGATCGAGAGCGCCGGCCTGTGCAACCGCTGCTCGCCGCATATCAAAGGGTCGCTGGCGGTCTGCGTCATCGATAACGTCAGCGGCCTCAACACTCCTCAAAAAATCGGCCCGATGCTCAAGCTGGCCGATGCGGTGGTGATCACCAAGGGCGACATCGTTTCCCAGGCCGAACGCGAGGTCTTTGCCTATCGGGTGCAGAGCGTGGCCCCTCGCGCCAGAATCATCCAGATCAACGGCCGTACCGGCCAGGGTTCGCATGCCCTGGCGCGGATGTTCATTGAGGCCGCGGAACTGCAGGATTCTTCCGAAACCCTGCGCCTGCGCTTCCCTATGCCGGCGGCGCTCTGCTCCTACTGCCTCGGTGAAACCCGGGTTGGCCCGGAATATCAGATCGGCCAGTTCCGCAAGCTGAGCATTGATTGAAACCGTAACCTGCTTTGAACAAAGGAATGATTGTGCAACCCCTCACCCAAGAAAAACTGACCCAAACCAGCCTCGCCGCCCTGCTGGCCGACTACCCGCTGCTCGAATCGGTGCTGCTGGAGCAGGGCATCGAGTTCGACCCGGCCGAAGAGGTGACCCTTGCGGCCAAACTGGCCCAGTGGTCGGCCCTGCGCAATCAATCGGCGGCGGGGTTTCTCGATCAATTGCTGGCACGGATCAACGAACTGGGCGCCCTGCTCGCCTCCACCGCCTCACTTGAACAGCTGGAGATCATTGCCGGCCGCGACAAATCGGGCAAGCCGGAGCAGGTCGAGCGCATCTGCCTCCAGCGGGGTGATCTCCTGGCCATCGTCGGCCCCACCGGTTCAGGCAAAAGCCGCCTGCTGGCCGACATCGAATGGCTGGCCACCACCGACACCCCGAGCGGACGGATGATTCTGGTCGATGGTCAGCCCGCCGAAAACAGACGTTTCTCCACCGGCGGCGATCAACTCATCGCCCAGTTGTCGCAGACCATGTCGTTTGTGTTGGATGCCACCGTCGAGGAACTGCTCAGCCTGCATGTGGAAAGCCGGGGCATGGCCGCAGCCGTGGTGGCTGAAACCATTGCGGCGGCCAACGAGTTGTCGGGCGAGCCTTTTTTCGGCGCAACCGCCCTCACCAGCCTCAGCGGCGGCCAGACCCGAGCCCTGATGGTGGCTGACACCGCCCTGGTCTGCCGTTCGCCGATTGTGCTCATCGACGAGATCGAAAACGCGGGCATCGACCGGAGAGCAGCCTTCAACCTGCTGCTCTCGCAGGATAAGATCGTTCTCTCGGCCACCCACGACCCGCTGCTTGCCCTGCTAGCACCGCGCCGCCTGTGCATGCGCCACGGGGCCATGCATTCGCTCCATGATCGGACCCGCGAGGAAGAGGCGATCCTCGCCGATCTGGAAGCGCTTGACGATATTCACGCCGCCATCCGGAACCAACTGCGCCAGGGTTCCAAGATCACACCCATTGATGGCCAAAAATTACGGAGGAATATGCCATGAAAGCGACGATCCGTTTTTTCGAGAAACCCAACTGCACCGGCAATGCCCGGCAAAAGGCAATCCTGCTCTCTGCCGGCCATCGATTGATCATCGAAAATCTTCTTGCCTACCCATTTACCAGGGAAGAACTGCGCTCCTACTTCGGCGCCCTCTCCGTGGCCCATTGGTTCAATGGGCTGGCACCACGGGTCAAATCGGGTGAGATTGATATTGCGGCCATGGATGAGGAGCAGGCTTTGGATGTTATGCTGGCTGATCCGCTCTTGATTCGCAGGCCGTTGATGGAGGTCAACGGGGTCCAATTGGTCGGATTCAATATTGAGGAGTTGGAGCGGATTGGTGTCAGTTGCAAAGAGAGTCCGCGATTACATCTCTTGAAAGGCGTGGATTTGGAAGGGTGTCCCGGTGATACCATCGGAATCCAGTGCGATGAGCCTCGGACATTACCGAGGCTTGGCTGAAGGGCGGGGAGACAGCCAGCGAAATCGAAAAGAGGTTTGGGTTAAAGCCGGTCCAGCGGGCTTTGCAGCTCGCGAAGGTCGCGAGACATGACATGGGTATAGATTTCGGTGGCCTTGACGTTGGCATGGCCGAGAAGCTCCTGAAGCACCCGAATGTTCACCCCGTTTTCCAGCATGTGGGTGGCGAAGCTGTGCCGCAGAGTGTGGCAGCCGACTTTCTTGTCGATCCCGGCCTTGGTCGCCGCCCGCTTCACCGCCTTTTGCAATCCGGATTAAAGCACATGATGACGCATCTCCTTGCCTGAACGCGGGTCAATGGAACGCTCCCTTGCCGGAAACACCCACTGCCAGCCTCTTTCCCGTTCGGCGTTCAGGTATTTTCTGGCCAAAACCTCCGGGATGTGCACCGCGCCGAACCCTGCTGCTAAATCCTGATGGTGCAGTGCCTTCACTGCTTCAACCTGCTGGCGCAGTTCTTCCTGCAGATTCACCGGGAGGATGGTCGTCCGGTCTTTCCCACCCTTTCCACCCCGGATGAAAATGAGCCCCTGGCCAAAATCCACATCCTGAATGCGCAGGCGGATGCACTCGAGCAACCGCAGGCCGCCGCCATACAGGAGCTTGGCCATCAGCGCATGCTTTGCCCATCATCGCGTTGAGCAAAGCCTGAACCTCCGCCTGAACGAGCACCGTGGGCGGTTTTTGCTGTTGCTTGCTGCGGATTGGGGCGATATCATCTCCAAGCGGTTTATCAAGAACTTCCCGATAAAGAAAGACCAGGGCATTCAGGGCCTGTCGCTGGGTGGACGCGGCCACCTTGCCCTCGGTGACGAGATGGGAAAGAAACCGCTCGACACCCTTTGCCGCCAGCTTGTCCGGATGGGTCTTGCCGCCATAGAAGTAGATATAGCGGAGTATCCACTGGCAATAGGTTTGCTCGGTGCGGTACGCGTAATGATGATATCGCAACACCTCGCGCACCTGATCCATGAGCTTGAGGCTTGGATTCGGGCGAAATTTCGCCGTATTTTTCTTTTGACTTTCCATATATCGCCACCCAATATCGCAATATATGGAATATATTCAATAAAAAACAATACGCGGACAAAAAACAAGGTGTAGTTCCACATTCCACGATCAATATAAAAATAAGCGGAAATCTTGTCCATCTACAAAAAGGTGTTGAAAAGAACCAGCAATAACGACGAAAAAACAGTTGATTAAATTGAAAAAGCCTCTATTCTGGACAGAGTTTTCCCGCTAAAAAAAACACATCCAAAACGAGGCTTTATGCATCACAAGAATATCAGGGCC
>JBBQCO010000198.1:0-3494 GCA_038318785.1 Desulfobulbales bacterium
TCTCAATCGCAAGCGGCGCGCCAAAGCCATCCTTTCGCCCTGATGACACAGCGGCACTTCCTTACCTACCTGACCTGATGAGGGCGCATCCGAAACGGTTCAGCTTTATTAATCAGAGCGGAGTCGAGGAGAGAGGAAAACAAACACTTTGCGGGAAACCAGTGGTGTTGAAAGGCTGAAGAAGAATGGGTCTTTTCCACGGCTGCAAATTTCTCAGGAACAGTCAGGAGCCACACAAATACAGGGGTGAGTTCCACACCTGCCCATTGGATCGCCCGCTCTCTAATTTCTTTGACCTTCAATACGTTCTAACATAAAGTCTGGCCTTGATGTCCTCACCTTGCGCCTCTAACCCCGCTCTTTACCATGGAACCTCTCCAACAACATAACATCGCCGTGCTGTTACTCTCACTGGCGGCCTTGCTTGGGGTTGCCAAGGTGCTGGGTGAGCTGGCGCATCGGCTCCGTCAGCCAGCGGTGCTGGGTGAATTGCTGGCCGGAATACTACTTGGACCCACCGTTTTCGGCACGATCGCACCGGAAGCAAACGCCTTTCTTTTCCCCCAGGAAGGACCAAGCGCCTTCGCTCTCTCTACCATCACCGGTCTGGCGGTGACCCTGTTTCTCATGGTGGCCGGACTCGAGGTCGACCTCTCCAATGTCTGGCGAAAGGGCTGGGTGGGGTTGAAGGTCGGGGTGGCAAGCATCGTCATTCCCTTTGCCGCCGGATTTTTCGCCGCCTGGAATCTGCCGTTCTTTTTCGGCGCCCAGCCACAGGTTGACCCCCTGCTTTTTGCCCTGTTCCTGGCGATAGCCATGTCGATCTCAGCCCTGCCGGTGATTGTCAAGACTCTGCTCGACATGAACCTCTTCCGCAGCGATTTCGGCGTGGTGGTGGTCAGCGCGGCCATTTTCAACGATCTCGTCGGCTGGATAGTCTTTGCCGTGGTTCTCGGGTTGAGCGACAATGTGGCCGATATCAGCCACGGTATCACCCGAACCGTCATCCTGGCCCTGGGCTTCGTCCTGTTTGTGTTCACGGCCGGCCGCAAGATGATCCATCGGATTCTGCCCTACGTCCAGGCCTATACCTGGTGGCCGGGCGGGGAGATCGGTTTTGTCGTCATCCTGACCCTGTTGGGGGCAGCTTTCACCGAATGGATCGGTATCCACGCCATCTTCGGCGCCTTTTTCATCGGCATGGCGGTGGGTGACTCGCCCAACCTGCGCCGCCGCAGCCGCTATATCCTCGACCAGTTCGTCTCCAGCGTCTTTTCGCCGATCTTTTTTGCCAGCATCGGCTTGAAAGTCAATTTCATTGCTCATTTCGACGGCACCTTGGTGCTCGTCGTCTTAGGCATTGCCTGTGCCTGCAAGCTGTTTGGCGGCGTGGTCGGCGCGAAATGGGGAGGGATGCGGCACCGGGAAGCTTTGGCGGTTGGCTTTGCCTTGAATTCCAGGGGGGCCATGGAGATCATCCTCGGCTTGCTCGCTCTGGAACGGGGAATCATTCATCAAGAGTTATTTGTCGCCTTGGTCATCACGGCTATTTTGACCTCGATGATGAGCGGGCCGATGATGCAGTTGATTCTCCGTCCGGTTCGCAAAGTGCGACTGGAAGACGCTTTCCGCTCCGGGCTTTTTTTGCCCGCATTGGAAGCTGATTCGATGAAGGGAATGATCGAGGAGATGGCGGCCGTCGTCGGTCGGATACTCAAGGGCAAGCTGGAGCCGCACAGTATTACTCGAGTGCATTGTGCCCCCGAGGATGTGGCCTGCGCCGCCATTGTCAATGACGTGCTGCTGCTGGCCGCCGGGGTGGACGATATCAGCCAACCCTATGTGGTCACCGGCATCTCGACTTCAGGGGTCGGCCTGTCTTTCATGGACGAGCGGCGCGCCCACGTGGTTTTCCTGATTCTTTCGCCAAAAAACGATCCGGGTATCCGTGGCAACATGGTGGCAGAGCTCTCTCTGCTTTACCAGGACCCGGCGATGATCGAGCAGACTCTCCAGGCCCGGAGCTATACCGAATTCCTTGCCCTGATCCGAACGTCGACGGTTTATCTCCAAAAAGAATAAATTTTTCGGGCTCGGAGGAAAGGGAGGGAACTGTAGCCAATCTGTACACCGAGCTTTTCTTTTGTGTCCAGTACCAAGCAGTCCCCACCTCCCAATCAAGATGATTGGTGAGCAAGTACTTCAATTTCATTTCCGTCCAAATCCCCAGGAAAAAGAGGCGTTCATCCATTCCCCGCCGCCAACTCTCACGCCAGCGAACATTGTTTCGGCCATGTAAATAGATTCCATGATTTGCACCACTTCAATCATCAGTTCGGCGTCTGCAATCAAGCGCTCAACTTCCTCTCCAGGATACCCCGCCCAATATTTCAAATCGTGCTTAAAGCACGCCGGATAAAGATCGAATCCTTTCCATTTGTTGAACCACAAAGAACAGCCATCGGAACTGAATGGATGGCAGGGCGGATTCTTTTCTATTTTTTCCCAAAGCGCAACAAAACCAAAATGTGCGCAGATGTCTTTGATCTGAGCCAAGGGAACCTCTTTTCCTCGTCCTGGAAAATCCATGTGTGCTCCTTTTTTACAAGGGGATGGCTACCGTTGATTGCCACGCGATGATGAAGATGCAAAGGTCGCGGCCCCTGTTCCTCCTCCGAAGCGAGGAAAACCCGAAATGTGTGCCAGAAAGTCACTTTTCACGAATTTGGCAGGATACAAGCCGGAGCGGCGGGAAAGGCAAGGGAAGCTGTCGCATCGAGAGATACCGGGCCTCCTGCTCGGTACAGAGATTGGCCACCGTGACCCCGAGCAGGCGAATCTTGCGCCGGCCGGCCTCGGTGGTCGCGAGGAGACGGGGCAACTGGGCCAGGATGTCGCTATCGGCAAAAAAACCCTGCGCCAATGTGCAGGAGCGGGTGATGGTGGTAAAGTCGCTGTAACGGACCTTGAGCGTCAGGGTGCGGCCGCCGGTCTTTTTTTGCGCCAAAATGCGGGTTACCTGCTGGACCAGTTCAAAAAGAACGACACTCACCTGAACAAAATCGAGGATATCCGTGGAAAGGGTGGTTTCCGAGCCGATGGATTTGCGCACCCTGGCCGGTTCCACCGGACGTTGATCCTGGCCACGGGCGATGTTGAAAAAAAACAGACCGCTCTTGCCAAACAGTGTCACCAGTTCCTCACGGGAAAAACGAAGGAGATCGCCGCCGGTGCGAATACCCTGGGCCTGCATCTTTTTTTCCGTGACCCGTCCGACCCCGTAAAATTTGCCGATCGGCAGGGCGGCGATAAAGGCCGGGGCCCGGTCCGGCGGAATCACAGTGAGGCCGTCGGGCTTGTTGTGGCCAGAGGCGATCTTGGCCAGAAATTTGTTGTAGGAGACACCAGCCGAGGCGGTCAGACCGGTGGCAGCCTGGATGGCGGTGCGGATGGTTTGGGCGATCCGGGTGGCCGAAGGTTCATCGAGAAGATTG
>JBBQCO010000199.1:0-3487 GCA_038318785.1 Desulfobulbales bacterium
AGTTGTGGATGCTGCGATATGTCGATCAGCAGCTGGTCGCCGACAGCTCTCGGACCCGACAGCTCTTATCCTGGCAGCCGACCCCGCGGAAAACCATAGACCGCCGCCTGGTATTTCTTCTTGAAAACATGAGAAAAAATCCAGAAATTTGGCAGCGATGGAACGAAGCCATGCTTCGCAAGGAACCGGATCGGCCTCATCTCATTATCCATGAGTTGTTGTGCGATGCCATGGACGCGACCCGCGACTCTGTGTTGCCAACGATAACGGAGCAATTGCTGGATGCCGATCCCGGCATCCACCCCGGCTGCAGCAGCGAATTGCGGGCTATCGACAGAGAGGTCGTAGCGTCGTTTGTCCGGCTGCTGTACCAATTGATTGTCACGGTTATTCGTACCAGAAACCGGCCCATGATGCAGCAATACGCCCACACTATCGCCTTTGAGCCCATGACCAACGGTTTCCGCCGCAGGCTTGTGACCCACTGCCTGTTTATCATCGGCGAATATCTGATCAACCGGTTCCGTTCCCAGCCCAATTTCCGGCAATTGACTTCCCGGGCGGATGAATACATCATCATGACCATCCACATGGCCATCGATCAAATCGAGGATCATCTCGAAATGTCCCGGCTGCAATCACCCATCCTCCTGGAAGAACTCAAGAAGATGCCGCCTCCCAAAGACAAGGGCCAGCTGGAAAAAATGGTCACCCACCTGGAGGAGTTGTCCGGCGAGGCGATTTCCGGCCACTCCTGGACCAGTCCGTTGGTCAAGGAATGAGGGCGGAGCATGACAGGGGGGCGGGAAACGATGCAGCGCGTCTTTTCTTTGCCTCGCAGCCTTTCGCCTGACAAGGCGTACACCCTCGGTTGCTCTGCATGAACCTGAGACAATCCCCAGGAAGAATTCAATTGCAAAAGGCGACAAAACGAGGGTAAATGGAACACCTCTTCACAGGGTGAAGGGCACGCAGCACACACAACGCTTAATTCCGCAGCAGCGGGAGCGGGGGAACCAGATTTACGGGGCGGATCGCATATGCGTAAGGCATCTCTCAGCCTGAGCCCGTCAGCTAACCTCGCCTGCGTCAATGGGAGCCTCCGGTAGTCTACGCCAGAGGAGGCTACGTATGCCTTGGCCTGTCAACAGGAGAACTTTGTGGACGCGACCGCTCTATCCGCCCCCCCCCAGTCAGACACACACTCACACCACCCCAATGTCCCCTTTGCCCATTTAGCCCTGGCGGCACTGGGGATTATTTACGGTGATATCGGCACCAGCCCCCTGTACACCATCAAGGAATGTTTTTCCGCAACCCACGGAGTGGCAACCACACCGGCCAATATCCTGGGGATTCTCTCGATGGTCTTCTGGTCGTTGATTTTTGTGGTCAGTCTTAAATATGTTCTGTTTGTCCTCCGGGCCGACAACAAGGGGGAAGGCGGCACCTTTTCCCTGCTGGCCATGCTGCGCAGCCGTCTGAAAAATGATAAAAGACGCTGGGCTATCCTGACCCTCTTGACCGCTTCGGGTGCATCGCTGCTTTATGGCGACGGCGTGATCACCCCGGCCATCTCGGTTCTATCAGCCATTGAAGGGCTGAATATGGCCACCGACGCGGCCGCAAATTTTGTCGTCCCGTTGACCTGCATAATTCTGACTGCCTTATTTTTTGTACAACGGCACGGCACGGCAGTCATCGGCAAGGTTTTCGGACCGGTCATGATTATCTGGTTCGGCACCCTGGGGACCCTCGGGCTTCTCTCCATCATCAAGCAACCCGAGGTCCTGAATGCCCTCAACCCGTATTACGTGATCAACTACTTTGCCACCAATCACCTGCATGGCACTGTGGCCCTGGCCTCCGTTGTCCTCTGTATTACCGGCTGCGAAGCGCTCTATGCCGACATGGGGCACTTTGGACGTCTACCCATTCGACTGACTTGGTACTTCGTGGTTCTGCCTGGCCTGCTGCTCAATTATTTCGGGCAAGGGGCCTATCTTTTACAGAATCCGGACATCACCGACATTAATCCCTTCTTCGCCCTTGCGCCCAAATCATTGCTCTATCCCCTGGTGGTGCTCGCCACCTTTTCAACAATCATTGCCTCACAGGCGATGATTTCCGGGGTTTATTCCCTCACCCAGCAGGCTGTGCAGCTGGGGTTCACCCCGCGTATGCGTATCGT
Source organism: Desulfobulbales bacterium (assembly GCA_038318785.1). Lineage (GTDB taxonomy): Bacteria > Desulfobacterota > Desulfobulbia > Desulfobulbales > Desulfobulbaceae > Desulfobulbus. Next base: position 2,192 of record JBBQCO010000199.1, read on the forward strand.
CCACACTTCGGAAAAAGCCAAGGGCCAGATTTACATCCCAGCAGTGAACTGGCTGGTGATGATTGCCTGCCTGACCCTGGTGCTGGTTTTTAAGGAATCCTCGCGACTTGCCGCCGCCTACGGCTTTGCGGTGACAGCCTCAATGACCATTACCTCGATCATGTATTTTCAGGTCACGAGGATCAAATGGAATTGGCCTTTGTGGCAGAGCATTGCCCTCGCGGTTCTTTTCCTCTTTTTCGACAGTTCCTTTCTAGCCGCCAACATGCTTAAGGTGGTCGACGGCGGCTGGATCACCATCTGCATCGCCGCAGTCATCCTGATTGCCATGATCACCTGGCGCGACGGCCGCGCCTTGCTGGCCAAGCATTATGAGCTCATGCGGATGCCGACCGATATTTTCCTTAACGATCTTGCCAAATACAGCCCGCAGCGGACAGTCGGCACCGCTGTCTTCATGTCGATCAACCCTAAAGGCGTTCCCCATACGTTATTGCATCATCTCAAACACAATGAAGCCTTGCACGAGCGAGTGCTGATGCTGTCCATGCTTTCGGCAGAGACGCCGACTGTCCCTATCGAGGAGCGGGTGCGTTTCGAGGATTTGGGCCAGGGATTTTACCGGATCAAGGCCTATTATGGTTTCATGGAAAGCCCTGATATGCCAAAACTCATTGAGTTGCTGGGAAAAAACGGATTAGCGATTGATATTTACACAACTTCTTTCTTCCTTGGTCGTGAAACCCTCTTCCCCACGGGAACGTCACCGATGGCCCAATGGCGCAAACATCTTTTCATTTTCATGTCCCGCAACGCCTGGAACGCCACCTCATTCTTTAAAGTTCCACCGGATCGGGTGGTTGAGCTCGGCAATCAGGTTGAAATATGAAGCTGTTGGTTTTCTTCTTGCAGCGATCTGGCGAATAAAGGCCAACTCGGCAGTTGTTCTTGCGGGTGAGGTTGTTTCCAGTCGTCCTTTCCGGAACCCTGTGGTCACTTCTCCCAAAGCATAGCCGGTAAAAAAATCACGAAACCAAATTATTTGATTGAAGCCATGGCAAAACTCTTTTTCAACCAAAGAAAAAATTATTTTTTTAAACTGCGTCCGGCGTTGCGCTGGCTGATCAAGTTGAGGGGGTCGACCAAGGCCATTGCCGGAGGTTTTGCCCTGGGCACCTTCATCGCCTTCACTCCGACCATCGGTCTCCAAATGTTTCTCGGAGCGGTTTTCGCTACTTTGTTCAACCTCAATCGGCCAGCAGCGATCATTCCGGCCTGGATCACCAACCCGGTCAC
>JBBQCO010000200.1:0-3481 GCA_038318785.1 Desulfobulbales bacterium
GAAAAAGTGTTGGGCATATTCGTTGAAGAAAGAGATTCGCCCTTCATTATCCCGCCGCAGAATAATGCTGTTGGCGTTTTCCACCAGTTCGCGATACCGGGCCTCGCTTTCACGCAGTAAAGCCTCGATCCGCTTCCGCTCAGTGATATCCAGGGCGGTGAAAATTGCGCCTTTGGCAAGATCAGCGGCGTCAAGCGGCGTCGATGCCATCAAAATATCGAGAACTGTCCCGTCTTTTCGTTGCCAGCGTGTCTCTACAGCACCCGTCCCGCCTTCGCGGATTTGCCGGTATTTTTCCCTGCCGACATAGTCGAAATCCTCTTGGGTAGGGTAGACAAGGCGAACATTCCGGCCGACGAGTTCCTCGGCCGTGTATCCCGTCATTTCACAAACCCGGGTGTTGACCTCAAGAAAGACGCGGTCGCGAACCACCCCAATACCCGTCGGGGCGACCCGGAAAAGGCTTTGCAGCTGTTCTTTGCTCTCTTGCAGGGCTTGCTCCGCGCGTTTGCGCTCGGTGATGAAACGGGCTTGCTGCATATTCTGATAGGCCGAGACCGACAGGTGACTGGCAAGGGTGAACAGGGCCTGGGCTATTTTTCCGAAGCGGTCGCGCGACATGGCCGGCACCTCGCGAAAGGCCTTGATGGCCGTTTCTTCGTCAGCACCGATTTGTCGCGCGTAGGCTCGCATCTGTTCTTCGGTCTGGGTTTCGTCGCGGACCTGGCCAATCAGCCAGTTGGCGATATGCCGCCCGCCGACCGTGATGCCGGCGCCCGCATCCCAAAGCCCGCCACTGAGACACTGTTGAATTATTGACCCCTCCTTGCAGGCTTGACCAATCAGGGCGTCGGAACGAAAGCAGTTGGCGCGACCGATTTCGGTGGTGCGGATGATCCCGGAACACAATCGGCAGAAGTTGCTGGGTGCGGTTATGGGTCTCCCGTCGGTATGGGTGATGATGGACGCCACGCCGGTCGCCTGGGCGAAGTCGTCCTGGATGCGTTGCAGGTCCTGGAGGTTGAACAGTTCTTCGATGGCAATCTCTTTGAGGCTGTCCTGTGGTTGGACCAGAGCGATCATTCGTCTTTCCAGCGCCTCTTCCGCCCGTTTTTGCTCGGTGATGTCGTAGTGATGCCAGAGACGGTCGTATCTGTTTCCCTCGACCATGATGGGGATAAAGTCGCGGAGATAGGTCCGTTCTCCGCAGATGTTTATCTGCTCGTTTTTTATAGGCTGCTGTTGGGCGACGATCTCTTTGACTCGGGTGACGCTGTCTTGGGGATCGGCAAACACCCCTGCCACCTTATCGATTATCTCGGAGGCGGGCAAACCAAAGAGATCCGCCGGTCGTTCCTTGAGATCGAAAAGGTCGCAGAACGATTGGTTGACAAATGCAACCCGTTCTTCGTTGCTGACCAGCAAAATGCCGGGATGCAGACTTGAAAGAATCATTTGCGTGCGTTCAAGTGTGAGGCGCTGCGCTTCCTCGGCCTCCCTCCGCTCGGTGATGTCGTTGCAGAATCCGACCACAAGAGTCTTGGCAAGCTTGATGGCGGTGAGCGCCATCCAGCGGCGCTCGCCGCTTTTCATCCGAAAGGGCAATTCTCCCTGAAATCGGCCATCCTCGAGAACCGCCTGGAAACAACCCTGAATCTCTGCCGAGTCTTCCTGGAAATGGAGGTCGGCTATGTTCATGGTCAGTAGCTCATGTTCCGCATAGCCGGTGATCCGGCAGGCGGATGGATTGACCTGGGTGTAATGCCCCATAATATCGGCCGCGAAGACGCCATAGGGGGTGTTGGCGAGGTAGTTGCGATGCCGCTGCTCGCTTTCCTCCAGAGCTGCTCGGCTTTCCCTGAGCTGCCGGTCGAGGGAGTGGCGGTGCAGGCTCATGGCCACAGTCGCCGCAAGTTCCCGCTCAGGCACCGGTTTGATCAGGTAGCCGTAAGGGGAGACGATTTTGGCCTGTTCGAGCAAGGGGTCCTGAGAAAATCCGGTGAGGAAGACGATGGGCATATCCGAGGAGCGATTGATGATTTCGGCGGTCTCGATCCCGTTCAGTTCCCCGGCCAGCTCGATATCCATGAGCACCAGGTCGGCCGGATGATCCCGGAGCAGCGTGATCGCCTCCTCGCCGGTGGCCACGGGGCCGAGCACCCCGTACCCGAGGTCGGTGACGATATGTTCAAGATTGGCGGCGAGGATGCCGTCGTCCTCAACAATGAGCAGGGTGGCTGTGGTCATTTTCTGCCTCGTTGTTCGCTGAAAGTAAGAGTGAAGCGGAGACCATCCCGTTGGTCCAGCTCATAGCTGCCGCCCAACTGGTGGCGGCCGAGCATGCGGATGAGCACCATGCCAAGCGTCTTGGCGCCGGTCCAGTCAAATTCGGGCGGCAGGCCGACGCCATTGTCCGCGACGCTCAGGGTGCAAACCCCGTTCGCCTGCTGCATACGGACCCAGATGCGGCAGGTGTCGTTGCCCGGGGCAGGCAGGCCCTCGGGAAAAGCATATTTCAGAGCATTGGTCACCAGTTCATTGATAATCATACCACAGGGCACGGCGAGATCCAGCGGCATCTCGACGCCCTGGGCTTCGGCCTGACAATGGATGCGCGGCGAGCCAAAGGAGGTGCGCAGGTGGGAAATCAGGGCCTGAAGGTAGTGCTGAAAATCGATCCTCGCCAGGTTGTCGGCGCGGTAGAGCTTCTCGTGGATCAGGCTCATGCTCCGGATCCGGCCGCCCAGTTCGGCAAGGATATCACGTCCCTGGGGATCGACAAGCATGCGGCGCTGCATGTCCAGAAGGCCGACGATGGCCGCCAGGTTGTTCTTGACCCGGTGATGGACTTCGCGGAGCAGCACTTCTTTTTCCGCCAGGGCGGCTGCGAGATGGTTTTCGTATTCCTTGCGTTCGGTGAGGTCGATGTCCACGCAGAACAGTTCGGAGGGCTGCCCCGGAATTTCGAGGATGAGGTGACTGGAATAAACAGCCACCCGGGAGCCGTCGCGGCGCATGAGGGAAAGTTCCGATGCGGCAATGGGCTGCCCTGTTTCCGCCATCTGTCCTATGGCCTGCCGGACCGCGTCCTGCATTTCCGTCGGGATGATCAGGTCCAGGAGATTGCGGCCGATGGCTTCTTCCGCGCTGTATCCGTACAACTGTTCGGATGCCTGGTTCCAGTATTGCGCCGTGCCGTCGGGACCGTAGCCTTGAACCGCCACCGCCGGGAGGCTTTCCAGGAGCTTGCGGAATCGTTCCTCGCTCCGCATTAATCCTTCCTCAGTCTGCTTGTGCAGGACGATATCCCAGGTCATGTCACCCAGGCTGGTCACCAGATCGATATCCTCCTGGTTATACTGCTGTTCCTTGTTGCCCACTCCGAACACGGCGACAATGGTTTCGTTTCTGAAAATCGGGACCACCATTTCGCGCCGGACCTCGGTGTGACCCGGCGGTAACCCCTTGCGGTGGGGCAGGG
>JBBQCO010000201.1:0-3454 GCA_038318785.1 Desulfobulbales bacterium
GCGTTGGCCGGCGGTATCGAAACAGGGTTTTGGCCAGGGCAAAGGGATGAGTTGATAAGGGCGCCCATCGGCGGTGCAGAAGGTGCGCAACTCCCTCTCCATGGCCGCCAGCGCGGCAAAATGTTCATCGTTTTGATCCTCGCACCGAACATAAACGATAGTGTCGTCCGGGCAGAGGCGGGCCAGGGTGTCAATATGCGAATCGGTGTCATCACCGGCCAGGTAGCCGTTTTCCAGCCACAAAAAACGAGCAACGCCCAACAGGCCGCCGAGGGTCTGCTCGATGCCTTGGCGATCAAGATGGGGATTGCGGTTGGGACTGAGCAGGCACTGGCTGGTGATCAGCAACGTGCCCGCGCCGTTGCTTTCGATGCTGCCGCCTTCCAAAATCAGGCCGGGAATTTGCACCTCGCACCGCCCGAAGGCCCCGGCACGGGCAAGGTTACCGGTCACCTGGTTGTCCAGGTCGGCGGCAAATTTCAGGCCCCAGGCGTTGAAGCCGAAGTCGAGTAGCACCGGGCAATCGTCTTCCATCACCGTGATCGGGCCGAAGTCCCGGGCCCAGGTGTCGTTGGTTTCCATCCGGTACAGGCTGACCTGCTGCATGTCGACCCCGGCCTGAAAGAGCTGTTCCCAGACCGGTTCGATTTTCGGGGCAGCGATCAGTACCCGCTCGAATCGGCTGATTTCCCTGGCAATATGGACAAAGACCGCTTCAACGGCCGCCAGGTTGTCGCGCCAGTCGCTGTCCGCATGCGGCCAGGCAAGCAGCACCCCATCCTGCGCTTCCCACTCAGCCGGTAACCGTCTGTTCATGGTTTGTTTCCTGAAAAAGATTCTGGATTGGTTGACAGCGCATCCTAGCCCATCCTGCCCTGCTTGTAAATATATGTGCCCGGCCAAGATCCCTTTGTCTCAATTGAGATAAAATGCCGGACAAACACAATTAAAGGTTGACTCTCCATCGCCCTGAAGTTAGTTTAACTACCTATAATATCTATCCAATTAGCTAGTTACCCTTTCCCGTCGTATTTTTCACTCTCACGTAGTGGCATTGTTGCTTCCCTGTCAAACAGAAGAGATATGAAAAAACAACTCCTTGAACTACTCATTTGTCCGCACTGCCTCCCCCGTGAAGACGCCTTTGTTGCCGATATCATCCAGGAAAAGGACGGCGACATCGAAACCGGCACACTCAAGTGTTCCCACTGCGCGGCCTTGTTCCCCATTGTCGAGGGTGTGGCCCTGCTCGATCCCCACAACACCGACAGCCAACGGGCGACCAACAAGTATGAAACCGACGAGGTTGTCTCTTCGTATTTATGGAGCCATTACGGGGAACTGCTTGACGATGACAATGCCTCGCAGGCCTACAGCACCTGGGCCGGGTTGATCCGACCCCTGACGGGTGTCGCTCTCGACGCCGGCGGAGCGGTGGGCCGGTTTACCTTTGAGATGAGTACGCGCTGCGATTTCGCCATCGGCATTGATACCTCGCTGGCCTTCATTCGGGCAGCCCGACAGTTAATGCGGGAGCGCTCCATGGTTGTACCGTTGAAGGATGAGGGCCTGCTGCGCCGGGAGGTTACCATCCGCCTGCCCGACGATTGGCGCAGCGACCGAGTCGAGTTTGTGGTGGCCAATGCCCTGGCCCTGCCGTTTAGAAAAAAATCGATGACGCTCTTTTCCTCGCTCAACCTGGTGGACAAGGTGCCTTCACCGATCCAGCACCTGCGGGAAATGAACAGGGTGACCCGCGACAGGGACGCCCAATTCCTGCTTTCCGATCCCTTTTCCTGGTCCACCGAGGCCGCGCCGGTCAAGGAGTGGCTGGGTGGCAAGGCCGACGGCACCTTCGCGGGCAAGGGACTGGTCAACGTGGCGGAACTGCTGACCGACGGGCAAAGCGAACTGGCGCCGGTCTGGCAGGTCGATGCACCGGGCAGTGTCTGGTGGAAAATCCGTACCCACAGCAACCATTATGAACTGATCCGCAGTTGTTTTGTCCATGCCAGCCGATAGGAGAAGCCGATGATTGTTGATACTGTGTGCCGTTTTTGTTCCTCCTGCTGCCCCATCGAGGCGGAGGTACAGGATAACCGCCTGATCGGAGCCCGGCGCAAATCTTTTCTCGATCCGGATAAACGCTTGCCCTGTGCCAAACTGGCCGCTGCTGCTGATATCGTCTATTCACCCGAGCGATTGACAACGCCACTGATTAAAAAGGACGACGGTACAGGTTTCCGCGAAGCCGGTTGGGATGAGGCGCTCGATTTGGTGGCGGCGCAGTTCTTCCGCCATCGGCAGGAGTCGGGGGCGCAATCTGTGGCCTGGCTGCGGGGCATGGCCGCCGACTGGGGCGCGCCCTGGGATTATCCCAACCGGCTGATGCATCTCTTCGGCAGTCCCAATACCATCGGCAACGGCTCCATTTGTTTTGTGGCCCGCGATTTTGCCCATTCCTACACCTACGGGTCCATGGCCTTTCCGGAAGCCAAGAGCGCCCGATGCATCATCGTCTGGGGCAAAAATGACGGCAACACCGCTCTGGGCGCTGCCGAAGGAATCCACTGGGCCAAGGAACACGGAGCCACGCTGATCGTTATTGATCCGGTGCAGACCGCGCTGGCCCGGAAGGCGGATATCTGGCTGCAGATTAAACCCGGCCACGACGGAGTGCTCGCCATGGCCATGATCAACGAGATCATCAAGGAAAATCTGTATGATGCTGACTTTGTCGAACGCTACACTGTCGGCTTTGATGCGCTGCAACAGGTTGCGGCTCAATATCCTGCCGACAAGGTAGCCGAGATGCTCTGGCTGAGCGCTGAGCAGATCCGCGAGGTGACCCGTCTTTACGCCACCACCAAGCCTGCTGCCATCATCGACGGCAATGGCCTGGACATGCACCGGGAGGTCTTCGATACCACCAGGGCCGTTGCCATGCTCCGCGCCCTGACCGGTAATCTGGACAAGCCGGGCGGCGATGTGCTGCCGCAACCGATTGCGGTGCGCAACATCCAGATGAAAGATCAGCTCCCCATGGGCGTACTCCCCATCACCCAGCAATACCCCCTGTTCAACAGCTTCAGCGACACCTGGGGCAACCAGGTGCAGGGCTGCGTCGTTGATGCCATCCTTGAGGAGACGCCCTATCCGCTCAAGATGGTGGTGGTCCAGTCCGGTAATCCTCTGGTGACCATGGCCGACTCCAAGCGGACGAAGGAGGCCTTCACCAAGGTGGAGACCCTGGTGGTAATTGACCTGTTCATGACCGAGACTGCCCAATTGGCCGACGTCATCCTTCCGGCAACCAGTTGTTTTGAAAAAACCCAACTCAACCGCTCCTCCATCCGCAACAACCCGATTATTTTGCAGAACGCGGTCATCTCGCCGGTGGGCGATTCCTGGCCGGACTGGAAGATTGTGTTTGAATTGGGACGAAGACTCGGGT
>JBBQCO010000202.1:0-3449 GCA_038318785.1 Desulfobulbales bacterium
GTGGCCACCACTTTGATGCGTTTCTTGATGGCCTTGGTCTCGGCAATCTGGGTGGCCTGCAGGTCTTTCTTGGAGCTGTCCTTCTTTTTCTTCCCCTTGCGCGGACGCATGAACTCGACATCACCGTCTGCGGTGAATTCGACCCGGCCTTTCCCTTTTTTCGCTCCTTTAGCTCCTTTCTTGCTCAAATCTTCTTCATCCGCCTTAACGGCGACAACTCTCTTGGCTTTTTTCTTGCCTTTGCCGTCAGCACGCGCCGCATCGTCCTTGACCACCGGGGCCACAACAGGTGTTTCTCCAGGGGTCGGCCGTGGTGCACGAACCGGTTTTTTCATCACCGGTTTGTTGCGTTTTTCCGGGACAGGGATAACCACCCTGCCCACAATCCGTGCCAGCTGTTTCGGTTTCTGGGCCTCTCCCTCGCCAGCGTTTTTACTCACGGCCAGAGGTATTGGTTCGCCGACGTCGCTCACGATTGCCACTGTTTCCACGTCATCCAGCGCTTCGGCTGGCACAATTGTCTGGCCTTCGGCGCTTGGCTGCTCCGCGACTATCGGTTCCCGACCGATGCCGGCATCGTCTGGCGCTGTTTCCTCAACCAGAGTCTCCTCTCGTGCATCGGCGGCTTCTTTGGCAGCCTGTTGCGCCTTTGCCGCCTTCGATTCCTCCTGAAGCCGCAATTCCAAAGCCTGGATTTCCACCTCCAGCGCCAAGGCTTCAACCTCGTCCTGCTTCTTGGCGGCTTCATCCTTGTCGGCCTTGGAGCGGCGACGAATAACCGTCTTCCCTGTGGTCACAGGCTCGGGTTTTCGGGTTTTCAGCTCAATACGCCCTTCCGCTGCCCCGACTCCGGCCTCACCTTTCAACTTCTTTCGAATATCCGCTGCCATATCGTCGTCTACACTTGAACTATGACTTGCAATGGGATAGCCCATTGCAATCAGCTTGTCTGCCAGTTCCTTGCTCTTCAGCCCGGCTTCCTTGGCGAGATCGTAAATACGAACCTTGCTCATTCAACGCTCCCTTCCTCTATAACCCGCCAAGCATGCTCAGTCCGCTTTCCGGATCTTTTTGCTCTTTGCCAACCGTTCACGACAGGTAAGTTGGTTGCAACAATATATTCCCCTGCCGGGTGTATTGCCCTGCTGATCCTCAACCAGTTTGCCATCGACCAGGACAAACCTCAACAGATCGAAATGAGGGGCTTTACGTCCACAGCCCCGACAGGTGCGCTCCGGGACATGCCCCCTGACCATCAGGCCGGATCTTTGCCCGGATCCTCGGACAGGTCAAGATCGGCTGATTGGCTGCCCACGTCGCTAGGATCGTTGTCCGGCTCGTCCTCGTCCTGCTCCCCATCCTCTGCAGAGAGGAGGGGCGGAGGGGCGAAAGCAACTTCCGGTGGTTGGATGAGGGCAGCTTTCTGCTGCAGTTTCTTAGCCTTGTCCTGCTCCAACCGCGCCAGACTCATCAACTGTTCCGTCTCCATCCCGGCCAATCGGCCGGCCGAAGTGATGCCGGCGGCAAACAGACGGTCGGCAAGGCCTTCGTCTACGCCGTCGACGTCAGTGAGACTGCAGTAGCCGTTGTTCTCCATATTCGAGTAGCGTTGCTCGCTCTTGACGTCGATTTTCCATCCTAGCAATCGGGAAGCGAGCCGCACATTCTGCCCCTGGCGACCAATGGCCAGCGACAACTGGTCATCGGGCACCACGACCAGCAGGAATTTTTTATCGTCGTCGACAATAACCATGGACACTTCCGCCGGCGCCAAAGCATTATACACATACTTGGCTGGATCCGGGCTCCAGGGGACAATGTCGACCCGCTCGCCCTGCAATTCTTGGACGACATTCTGCACCCGCGATCCCTTGAGGCCGACGCAGGCGCCCACCGGATCGACATCGGATTCAATGGATGAAACCGCAATCTTTGCCCGGAATCCCGGTTCTCGACTGACGCCCATGATCTTGACGATGCCCTCGGCTATTTCGGGCACCTCCATCTCAAAGAGCTTGACGAGGAATTCGTTGCAGGTCCGGCTCAGGATCAACTGGGAATCGCGGAACTTCCCTTCCCGGGTATCACGGCGCACTTCCAGCAGGTAAGCGCGAATCCGGTCGCCTTGTTTATAGGAACGTTTCGGAATCTGGCCATCGCGGGGTAAAATCGCATCGGTGCGCCCGAGGTTGATGACCATGTCGCCGCGCTCGAACCGTTGGACAATGCCGTTGACAATGGTCCCCTCGCGGTCACGGTACATCTCGTAGATGACGTCACGTTCGGCATCGCGCATGCGATGAATAATCACCTGCTTGGCAGATTGGGCGGCAATGCGCCCGAGGTCAGCTATATTGTCCAGTTTTTCCCCAAGATCATCTTCCAACTCGGCATCAGGGTCAAGGCGGCGCGCATCTTCCAGCGCGATCTCGGTCTCTTCGTCGTAGACCTCATCCACCACCGTCCGGTATTGGAAGACCTCAACTTCACCCTGGTCATCGTTGAATTGAACCTCTATCTCCCTGCGATTACCAAATTTTTTTCGTACGGCGGAACGAACGGCCTCTTCAATGGCATCGATCAGCAAAGCACGATCAATCCCCTTATCCCGGCAGATCTGATCGACAATTCGTTTTAGACTTTCTGTTCCTACCATTCTCTACTCCAACTCAGACAATCGTTTGGTGTTTCTGCGGCCCGATAACCGCTGTTCGCAAGCGGTCTCAACGGGTGCTACAGCGTCAAGCGTGCCTTTAATATATTTTCCAAATCTATGCGGACGGTTTCCTTTTCCAGTGCCAAGATGACGGCGTCCCCTTCCAAACCGAGCAGTGTGCCGATGAGCACCTTTTGCTCTCCCATGGGTTCCCGCAATTTGATCCGCGCCAGACGATCGGCATAGCGGACAAAATCTTCCTTTTTCCTGATCGGCCGTTCCAGTCCAGGAGACGAAACTTCAAGGTGATAGGCGTGAACGATGAGGTCTTCCACCTCAAGGTAGGCGCTGATTTCCCGGCTCACAGTGGCACAGTCATCGATGGTTATGCCGCCTTCCTTGTCGATGAACAGCCGCAGCACCCACCCATGACCTTCCCGGCGGAACTGGATCTCCACCAGCTCTAGCCCCATTTCGGCCAGCAAGGGTTCGGCAAAACCCTGAATGGTCGTTATCAATCGGTCCGCCGTGTCTTCCACTGCTTTTATTACCGTTTTATTTGATATTTCGAGAAAAATATTTCCCCGTTCTCTCTGCCGATGCAGACGATTCCCGAGAAAAGGCAATAAAAAAAGCGGGCAGAGCCCACTTTCACGTACACCGGCGAATCCGGCAGCCGATCGCGAACGATCCAGGCGGCCATTGGCACCTAGCCAACTTCCGTCGGGAGCGGGCAACGGGGTTCGAACCCGCGACCCCAAGCTTGGGAAGCTTGTGCTCTGCCAACTGAGCT
>JBBQCO010000203.1:0-3419 GCA_038318785.1 Desulfobulbales bacterium
GTGGTGATCACCGGGGTATGCACCTGGAGAAAACCGTGCTCATGGAAAAAACGGTGGATGGCAAAGCTGAGGGTACTCCGCACCCGGGCAACCGCGCCCAAGGCATTGGTGCGGGAACGAAGATGGGCGATGGTGCGAAGAAACTCAAAACTGTGCCGTTTTTTCTGCAGGGGATAGGTTTCGGGATCGGCCCAACCGATGACCGTGACCGACTCAGCCCGCACCTCGACAGTTTGCCCCTTGGCCGGTGAATCAACAAGCACACCTTGCACTCGCAGAGAGCAGCCGGTACTCAGTTTCTTCACCTCGGTCTCAAAATTATTGAGATGATCCTCGGCGATCACCTGGAGGTTGGCTAAGCAGGAGCCGTCATTGATTTCAAGGAAGACGAGACCACCCGAGTCACGCCGGGTGCGCAGCCAGCCGCTGCATTCGACCGCTTCGCCCACCGGCTGCTGCCGCAAGATCTCGATGATCCGTGTCATTTGTGCCATGCCTTTTCTCCCTTGACCTGCCGATTGGAAAAATCCACCGGCAGAATACCTTGCGCGCTCAGTAGTGCGGTTCTCCCCGCTCGTCCTCGCTGAGTCCGACAACCACCAGACCAGCCCGGTCCGCCGCTGCAATCATGGCCTCCTTATCAAAAAGAAGCGACTGCCCCGCTTCCACCGCCAAAGCCACGCCTTTGACCGCCGCGAGGGTTTCGATGGTTCGTGGACCGGTCGCCGGCAGGTCAAAGCGAAAATCCTGATCCGGTTTTTTCAGCTTGACCACCACTGCTCCGGATCCGGCCAATTCCCCACCCCGGCGAATGGCGGCGTCGGTGCCTTCAATGGCCTCCACTGCCAGCACACTGCGGTCGCGGACCACCACGCACTGCCCGATATCAAGCCGGCCCACTTCACGGGCTATCTTCCAGCCAAAACGGATGTCGTCCATCTGGGCTGCTGACGGTTTTTTTCGAGTGAGGAGACCCCGGGGGAAAAAGAGGTGGTCGAGGTAGCAGGTGGAGGCGAGAACACGGATACCCTCTTCTTCCAGGGAGGCGGCAACGGCCCGGAGAATGGCGTCGTCAAGCCGGTTGTCGATCTTGTTCCACAGGGTCAGCCCCTTGAAATCAGGCAGGATATCATGGAAGATACGGGTTTTGGTGATGGTGCCGGCAAAGACCGTCTCCCTGACCCCCTCGCCACGAAAATACTTTATTATTTTACCAAGTTGACCGAGCTTTACCCAGTAGGTACAATCAGCTTTTTCCTCGAGTTCGGCCGAGGTTTCGTTGACGTGGGCAATAGCCACCACCCGGCGGCCCCGAGCTCGCGCCGCTTCGGCAAAAAGCAGGGGAAACTGGCCACCTCCGGCGATCAGGCCGACGGCTGTTGTTTGCCCCGCCTCAGTCATCGATGGTCCGCTTGACCACGCCGCGTTTGCTGGTGCGGAAAAAATCAACCATCAACTGGACTTCGAGACAGTCCTTCATCTCCTCTTCCAGCTTGGCCAATGAATCCTTAAGCAGCAATTCCGGTGAACGGAAGAGAATCTTAAAGGCATCTTCCAGGTTTTTGATGGTTTCCCTGTCCATGCCGGAACGGCGCAGGCCGATCTTATTGATGCCGGCGATGCGCATCTGGTTGCGGGTGCCTTCCATGATCACATAGGGCGGCACATCAAGGCCAATGCCGGACATGCCGCCGATATAGGCATAATCGCCGATACGGCAGAATTGATGCACCCCGACCCAACCGCCCAGATTGGCGTGGCTACCGATCTCCACATGCCCCGCTAACGTGGCGACGTTGGCCATGATCACATGATCGGCGATGATGCAGTCGTGGGCAATATGGCTGTAGGCCATAATCATGTTGTAGTTGCCGATCAGCGTCTTGCCGCCGGCCTTGGCGGTGGCCCGGTGGATGGAGACGTATTCACGGATTTGGTTGCCTTCACCGATGATCAGTTCGGTCGGCTCTCCCTTATAATGAATGTCCTGGGGCGGTGCACCAATGGTGGCAAAGGAGCCGATGGTATTACGGGCACCGATGGTGGTATGGCCCGAAACCACCGTGTGGGTGCCAATCCGGGATTCCGGGCCAATTTTCACCGGCCCGTCGATAAAGACGTAAGGTTCGACGATCACCGAACTGTCGAGTTGCGCTCTGGGGTCGATGACCGCCGTGGGGTGTATATTCATGGGGTAATGGTCCTGTGGAAAACAAAGAGAAGCAGCCCGGCAAGAGGCCGCCCGAGATGTGTGAATGTGGTCGGTCATGCACGATGCAAATCAGGCAAAACTAGCCATCAGTTCGGCTTCGGTGGCCAATTGCTCGTCGACATAGGCCTGGCCGGCCATCTTGATCACCCTGCTTTTCTGTTTGATCATTTCCAGCCTGAGCACCAGCTGATCGCCCGGACGCACCACCCGGCGGAAGCGGGCCTTGTCGACCCCGGCGAAAAAGGCCAGACGCCCCATCATCTCTGAATCGGACAGGCAGGCCAGGATGCTGCCAACCTGGGCCATGGCCTCCAGAATAAGCACACCGGGCATGACCGGTTCTCCAGGAAAATGGCCCTGAAAAAACGGCTCGTTCATGGTGACGTTTTTAATGCCGGTAATGGTTTTCCCTTTCTCCAGCTCGATGATCCGATCAACCAGGAGAAAGGGGTACCGGTGCGGCAAGATCTCCATTATTCCCTTGATATCAATGGGCAATTGCACATCAGATGCTTGTGTCGTCATTCTTTTCCTGTTGTTGTTCCGTGGATTGGAGAAGAGCGCTGAGCCGGTTCACCTCTTTGCGCAACCGTCGCAATTCCTTGTGCATCTCCGGCAGACGGCTGAAAACGGCAGTGGCTCGCCCCCAGCTCTTGGCCTCAAAGGCAGGAGCACCACCGACAATTGCGCCCCTGGGCTGGTTGTTGTGAATACCGCTCATCGCCGCCGCCATCACTTGATCGCCCAAGTGCAGATGCCCCGCGACCCCGACCTTGGCCCCCAGCACGACATTGCGACCCAAGGTGGTGCTGCCGGCGATCCCGGCCTGAGCCACCAGGATCGAGCTCTCGCCAACCACCACATTATGGCCCACCATCACCAAGTTATCGATCCGGACCCCGGACTTGATCCAGGTCACCCCGAAGGCAGCCCGATCAACGCAAGCATTGGCGCCGATCTCAACATCGTCGTCGATCCGCACCGTGCCAACCTGCGGTTTCTTATAATGGACGCCCATCCGGTCGGTGGCAAAACCAAAGCCATCGCTGCCGATCACTGCTCCATGGTGAAGAATGACCCGCTTACCGATGGCGCATTGGGCCGCCACGGTTACATTGGCGTGAATAACAGTGTCGTCGCCGATCACCGTCTCACTACCGATCACCGCGCCGGGATGAATGGTCACCCGCTCGCCGAGCACGACTCG
>JBBQCO010000204.1:0-3090 GCA_038318785.1 Desulfobulbales bacterium
GGCAATGCCAGGCAAGCCGAAATGGGACTGAGCCACCACCGCCACGTCGGCCACGGTCAGCTGCAGGGGACCGCAGCACTGCTGCTGGGCGATCAGGCCAGTAACCGCCCGGTCGACTTTGTTGGTGAGGAAGCGTTTGGAACCGACAGAGACCAGTCGCAACACCCGGTGCAGGGCATCGCGCACCCCGAGGTTGACAGGGGGGACAAAGGCGGACAGGGTCGGGACCGTGCGGCTGTCGACAAAGGTTTTCTGCGGAATATTGCCGAGCAGCTCAGGAATCTCGATGTCGACTGGGGTGGAGTTGTCCTGGCTGTCCTGGACAACGAAACGAAGATCGCCGGTAACCGCGCCCAAAACCTCGCAGGCCACCTTTTCCCGCTCGCAGATCGCCTGGAAGCGGTCGATATTCTCCGGGCTGATCAGCAAGCCGACCCGTTCCTGGTATTCGGCCACGTAGATTTCCAACACCGACATGGTCGGATCGCCGACCCGGATGTTGCGGATCTCGACCCGCCCGCCCGCATGTTCGACCAGTTCCTTGAGCACGTTGGCCGGGCCGCCGGCTCCCTGGTCGTGGATGACATCGATCAGGCTCAGATCGCCCATTTCGTTGCAGGCCCGGATCACCCGGTTCATCTTCTGCTCCATCTCGGCGTCGCCGCGCTGCACCGCGTTGAAGTCGAGTTTGGCTTCGTTTTCGCCCTGCATCATCGACGAGGCCGCGCCGCCGCCGAAGCCGACCCGGTAGGCCGGGCCGCCGATTTGGACAATGATCATCCCCTTGAGGGCGTCCTTCTTGTCGGTGTGGCGGTCGTCGATCTGGCCGATGCCTGCGGTGAACATGATCGGCTTGAGAAAGCCCCAGCGCTCGCCGTTATCCAGGCGCAGGTCAAAGGAGCGGGTGAAGCCCTGGATCAGTGGTTCGCCGAACTTGTTGCCGTAGTCGGAGGCGCCGTTACTGGCCTCGATTTCGATCTCCAACGCTGGTGCCAAACTATCCGGACAGGCGTACTTGTTTTCCCACTCCAGCGGATAATCGGGGATGTGGAGGTTGGCCACGCAGTAGCCGGCGGTGCCGGCCATGACAAAACCGCCCCGGCCGGTGCCCTGGACGTCGCGGATGCGGCCGCCGGTGCCGGTTTCGGCGCCGGGAAAGGGGGCAACGCCGGTGGGGAAATTATGGGTCTCGGCGGTGAGCAGCGGATGGTAGCAGACCGTGGCCTCGCGCAGGGCCGACGGCGCGCCGGGCTGTTCGGGCAGCAGCGTCGTGAGGGTGTGGCCCTCGATGACGCTGGAGTTGTCCTTGAAGGCCACCTTGCTGCCCTTGGGATTGGCCGTCAGCGTGTCGGTAACCACCTGAAACAGGGTTTTGTCGCATTCCTGGCCGTCGATCACTTGCTTGCCCCGGAAAAAGCCGTGGCGCGAATGCTCGGAGTTGGCGTTGTTGAGATCCATGATCTCGACAATGGTCGGGTTGCGGTTGCAGCGCTCAACAAAATAGCGGTGATACAGTTCCCGGTCCCACTGATCCATGGAGATGCCGGGAATGTCGAGCAGGCCGTCCGGACCCTTACCGATCAGATCGACCTCGTAAACCGGTTCGGGGACAATGCCGGTCTCAAAGGTGGTGAGCGGTGCAGCATAGACGCATTCAGTCATCCGGTCGTGCTTGTTGGCGACAAAGGCGTCGACGGCTTGGTCCTCGGGAACCAGGTAGCGGCGGGAGCGCTCTACTCGGCTGACGCAATCCAGACCCACGGCCCGGCAGATCGACACCATGTTGGACGACCAGGCGGTGGCGAAATTGAGCCGGGGGCCGACCTCGACCACCCGTTCGCCGACAAGCATCGGCTCAAAGGTGACCGTGTCGAGCAGGAAGCCGTCGGCCAGGATCAGGCGCAAGCGCTCCATCTCCTGCGGTTCCAGCGGCCGGCTGGATTCGATGTTGAAACAGTAAGCAAAGTCGGCCTTGAGCTGACGGTGGAGCTGGGTGACGAGAGAAGCCATGGAGTAGTCCTTTTTTTCGAGAGAGCAAAGCCGTTCCCAAACGGCGTGGAGTCGGATGTTGGGGCAATTTCATGGTGGAGCCCGGATGCCGTGCAACAGAATCCGGGGTCTGCCGTTGTCAGGTCTGGCTATCCCCGGATTACGTTGGGCTTCATCCGGGTTACGCACAGACTGCTGAACCTAGCATTAAAGAGGATTTTTTTCCGCCCCAAAGTGAGGCTTTCCCCGCTCTTTTTAGTCGACCTGGATGGGCGGCCAGGGGAAACACCCGCTGAAAAACGCGGCGTGGTTGGAAGTGAACAGGGGCGGATCGCGGCGAATGATGGCCCCAATGGTTGGGTGACGCTTGAATTCCCGGTCAAGGAAGGTCCGGATCGACCGCCGGTCCCAGCCTCGGGGATGGATGAAATCGCGGTAGAGCGACAGGTCGCCCTCGGAGAATTCGCCCCCTGGCAATTGTCCGGCATCGGCACTGGCGCGCGGCATGTTGAAGATCGCCAGATTGAGAAAGGTGATTGCCTGGTGATGAACGAGGGTGAAATCAAGCGTCTGGCGGGCTTCAAACAGCGATTCGGTGGGCGTGCCGAACAGTAGATACACATAGGTGGCGATGCCGGCTTGACGCAGGGCGGCCAGCACCCGCTCGATCAACTCCAGGCAGACACCCTTGCTCATGGCGTCGAGCACGGCTTGGCTGCCCGATTCCAGGCCGAGTTTGAGCAGCACGCAACCGGACAGCCGCAATCGGCGGCAGAAGTCCGCGTCGGCCAGTTGTTCATGGAAGCGGACAAAACCGTACCAGGGCGCGCCAGGAGGCTCGTCGCAGAAGGCCTGCATCAGCGCCGGGCTGACGGCGTTATCGAGCAGGTGGATCAAGGCTGGCTTGAGCTGGGCGGTCAATCCTTGCAGATGGGTCACAACCGTGGCCGGAGCGACCGGGCGGTAGCGGCTCTGTTCCGCTGTCTCCGGGCAGAAATTGCATTTGTTCCAGTAGCAGCCGCGCGAGGCCGAGTAGGGCAGGATCGGGCCGGGCGCGAGGTAGTCGGCCATCGGCAGGTCGGAAAAGTCCGGCGGCAGATC
>JBBQCO010000205.1:0-3067 GCA_038318785.1 Desulfobulbales bacterium
TATCGGTCACCGGATCGCCCGGTCTTTTTTGTGGCCAACGGGGTAGGGATTGCGCCTTTTGTGGCCATGGTTGCGGCCGGTGTCACCGGTTTTACCCTGATCCATGGAGCGAGAACGGTTTCCGGGCTTTTCTACCGAAGGGAACTCATCGCCGCCGCCCAACAATATATTCCCTGCGTCTCCGGGACAATCGACGCTAAAACAGCCTTACCGGATCTGCAGCAAGGATATGTCACCCATTATACTGAGCGCCACCTTCAGCCCGGTCTGTATGATTTCTATCTCTGTGGTTCCAGAGCAATGATCACCGACATGACCCATTTGCTCGACCAACGCTGCCCTGACGCCCGCATCTACAGCGAGGCGTACACTTGAGGGGCTAAAAAACGGGAAGGGGCACCCTTCAGTTCATACCCTGCAAGCAGCGAGGGGCCTCGTAAGGCCGATACAATCCCAACACGAATCTCGGCTGTTGAAAAACAAACAGAAGATTCTGATTCAAGCGGTTGTTCCGATTTTCCCGGTCACCTCAATGCCATGTTTTTCGATGCGATAAATCAAGGTTGGCCTTGAAATGCCAAGGAGCTTGGCGGCACGAGACTTATTGGCGCCGCTGAGCTCAAGGGCCTGGACGATCAGCTGTTTGATCAGATCGTCGAGTTGGATTCCCTCGGGCGGTATTTTGATGCCCGGCTCTTTCTGCTGCTGGGCTGCACGGTAGGGAAAGGCCAGGAAAGCGAGGTGGGCCGGTTCGATCTGCTCACACTCTTCCATCAGGATCACCCGCTCAACCGCGTTTTTCAGCTCCCGGATATTGCCTCTCCAGGGGTATTGCACCAACATTTTCCGGGCCTCCGGCACGATCCCGCGAAAGTTCTTGCTGAATTTTTCATTGAATTTAAGCATGAAATATTCTGTCAGCGGGATAATGTCGGCTTTTCTTGCCAACAGCGCGGGGATGATCACCTGGGCAACATTCAACCGGTAGTAGAGATCTTCCCGAAAGGTCCCCGCCTGCACCTGGGCAGCCAAGCTTTTATTGGTGGCGGCGATGACTCGGACATCAACCTTCTTTTTCTGGGTGCCGCCCACCGGATAAAACTCTCTCTCCTCCAAAAAACGTAACAGATTGACCTGGGCGGCGGGATGCAGTTCACTAACTTCGTCGAGCAGCAGGGTGCCGCTGTCCGCCATCTCAATTTTCCCCTTCTTGCCCTCGTGCAGACCGCCGGTGAAAGCCCCTTTTTCATAGCCGAACAGCTCGCTTTCCAGAAGCTCCTTATTGATGGCCCCGCAATTGATTCCCACAAAAGGCTTATCGAAACGGACGCTCCGATGATGTATCATCCGGGCAATGACCTCTTTCCCCACGCCGCTTTCCCCTTCCAGCAACACCGTGGTGTCATAGCCCTTGGCCACTTTGTCCGCAAACTCCAAGACCTGCTTGAATCCCTCACTCTCTCCGACAATGTTCTCGAGATTGAACTTCTTGCGATAAGCCCGGCGTAACTCCTCCACCTCCTTTTTAAGCCTGAGATTCTCCAGGGCTTTTTCGATCGCCAACTCAAACATCTCTATTTCCAAGGGTTTAACCAGATAGTCATAGGCGCCAATCTTCATGGAGGTGATGACCGTTTTGATATCCTCGTAAGCCGTCATCATGATAACCAACTGGTCATGCCCCATGGTCTTGATTTGTTGAAGGGTTTCGATGCCATCGATCCCCGGTAGCCTCATGTCGAGCAGCACCAGGTCGACCGGATTTTTCCTGAGCAGACCAAGAGCCTCTTCGCCGCTTCCGACAATCAGAGTCTCATATTTTTCGAAAAGGATGGTTCGCAGTGAATTTTGAAGCAGCCTGTCGTCATCAACAATTAGGATCGTATATCGGTACATCACTTTTCCTCGTCTGAGTGGATGGGAAATCGCAAAGTAAAGGTCGTCCCTCTGTTCTTGTCACTGAAAACGTCGACCGAGGCATTATGCTGCTCGAGTATTTTGTGCACGATGGACAAGCCCAAACCGGTTCCCTCAGGTTTGGTCGTAAAAAAAGGGTTGAATATTCGGAGAAGATTGTCGCGGGAGATCCCGGTTCCTTGGTCAGTCACCTGCAGCACGATATGCTCGCAGCGCTTCCTCGGGCCTTTTTTCTCCCATTGACCGGAAATACGAATAGTGCCCCCCTCGGGCATGGCCTCCATGCAGTTGAGCAATAGATTAACCAACACCTGCTGAATTTGGTGTGCATCCAAAATGACTTCCGGCAGATTCTCCTGCAGCTCGCAGAGAACCTCAACTTTTTTTTCCTTGAGTTGTGAATCCATCAGCGTGATCGATTCCCGGACAACGCGGATAAGAGCATCGCGTTTCAGGCAGGGGTGGGATGGTTTGGCAAAATCGAGCATCCCTTTGACCAGGTTCCTGATTCGATCAACGCCTTCCTGGGTATCCTTGATCAGATTGAGCGCATTCTCGGGCAGAGCGGCTTTCTTAGCCAGCAGTTGGACATTGAAGTTGATGCTGGCGAGAGGATTCCTGATTTCATGGGCAATCCCGGCGGACAACTGCCCGAGCGAGGTCAGCCGGTCTATCCTCCGAATCAATTCTTCGGTTTTCTTCTCCTCGGTCAAATCACGAAGAATGATCATCGCCCCAATCAGATTCCCTTGATGATTGCGCAGTAAAGAGGACGTGATCCCCAAAAGAGCAACGCTGCCATCGTTGCGGACCCTTTGCATCTCTTTGTTGTCAACGACTGCGTGGTGATCGAGGGCGAGATCAACAATTCGGGTAATGTCGTCTTCAAAGACCGTGCTCAACTGAACTCCCAGCACCTTCTTCCTCCTCAGATGAAACATCTCCTCGGTTCTTTTGTTGATTGAAGAAATTTCTTTTTTCAAATTAATGGTCACCACACTGTTGGGTGAACTTTCAAGGATATTTTCTCTGAAGTTCCTTTCAGTCATCACCTGGCCATACAACCGGACATTTTTTATCAGGCTGGCGGTATGACCGGCAAAAATCAACAGCAGCTTTTGATCATCCTCGGAGAAGGCGGTCCGGTCAT
>JBBQCO010000206.1:0-3037 GCA_038318785.1 Desulfobulbales bacterium
AATTAATGGCTCGTGACGCCGTGGTTCCGCTTCCAGCGGCGGAGCCGTTATTGCTTGAACCACGGCGTCACGAGCCATTAATTGCGCCATGATAGCTTGAACCACCGTGTCCCGGTCGGCATCCATGGCGTCGCAGAGCAGGTCATGAAGGACAAGATGCGGCCGATCAGAACCTTTATGCAGCATGGCTTCATTCCAGTTACGCCAGAGTTCTGGATTTTTTTTCATGTTTTCGATCAGAAAAACCAGCCGCCGGGTAATGGATTTGCGCGGCGTCGGCTTCCAGGACAGCTCGCGACGGGTCCGGGTACTGTCCGCGACAAGCTGCTGATCAATATATCGCAGCATCCACAACTGCTCGAAAGATTCCTTGCTCTGTAAATGACACAGCACGAGGCGCGCCATGATCATGGGGGTGAGCAGCCATCCGGGGGCAAAAAAAGGTTTGATGGTCCTGTTGTAATAAAACTGGGTTGCGATGCTAAACAGTTCCAGGTGAGATACTGCGCCGTCCGGTCCGGCATTGAAGGTGCAGAGCCGCTCCAGGGAGTCGCTTTTTTCTATGACCCGCAGGAAGAATTGCGCCAGGTCCTGGACATGGATATAGGGAATAGACGATAGGCCATGGCCGGCAAGGATATGCGACTCGAGAAATTTACCGGAACACCAGTTGTTGAGCATGGTGTACAGTGGCGGATATTCGCACCAGTCGCTGAACACCGCCGCGATTCGGATGATGGCACCGGGGACCCATTGCGCGTATTCATGCACCAACTCCTCGCCGGCTCGTTTGCTCCGCCCATAGGGAATGTCGGCATTGGGCGAGGTCTCCTCGGTCACCACCGCGCCAAACGGGCAGGCCGCCTGCGAACTGGCGAAGACAAACCGTTTCGCACCCAGCTCTTTAGCCAGATCGAGCATGTTTCTTGTCCCCCACACATTGGTGCGGACATATTCGGCGTGTTCCCGGTTGGTAAAATCGTAGTATCCGGCCAGGTTGAGCACATAATCAACCCCACCGTAATCCCGTAATCGTTGCGCAAATCCCAGCACTTTGTCCCGGTCGGCGATATCCACCTGGATCCAGCGCAGATTGGCTTCCGGCTGCACGCCGGCCTCCTCCATGGAGCGCCGGGCTATGCAAAAAAGGCGATACCTGCCGGCTGCGGCTTTAATGAAATTACGCCCGACAAAGCCGGAGGCGCCGGTCAGAATCAATCCTGGTAACGCATTGTCCATTGTGCCCTCTCCGAGAATGCTTGCTGCTCTCTAACCGGCCATGCTTCCGGCAAAGATGCATGCCTGTTATGGTTAGTGGAACAAAACCAATCTGTCAAGAATGAGAACGCCGCTGTTCAGGCTCCTGGTGGCAGAACTGCGGATTGTGGTGTTTTTTTTCGTTGCTTGGTGTAGTATATGGGGCATGCATTCCACCTTCCCTTCCCGACCGAAAAATCGCAGCACCTCAATGAACGCAGCGGGACAAGCGCGTCTGGTGGTCGTGGGGGGCGGCGCTGCCGGGCTGATGGCTGCCGGTCAGGCCGCGCTCCTTGGGGCGGATGTGGTTGTCCTGGAAAAAATGCAGCGGCCGGGCCGCAAACTCTGCATCACCGGCAAGGGTCGCTGCAACCTGACCAACGTCGCCCCCCTGGCCGAATTTCTTGGCCATTTCGGCTCGACCGGCCCCTTTCTCCGCCAGGCTTTTCATCGATTTTTCACCCCGGAACTCCTCGAGTTTTTCCAGGAACTGAGACTGGCCGTGGTTACCGAACGCGGTGGGCGCGTCTTTCCCGCATCGGGCAAGGCCCCTGAGGTGCTGGCAGTGTTCGAGCAGTGGCTGGGGCGCTGCGGGGTGACCATCCGTACCGGGGCAACGGTTGATCGTCTGCAAATCGAAAACGGCGTACTCTCCGGAGTTTCCTGTGGCGGCGCAACCATATCCTGCGACGCGCTCATCCTGGCCGTCGGCGGCGCCTCCTATCCACTCACCGGCTCGACCGGCGACGGGTACCGGTTGGCCGAGCATGCGGGTCATCGAATCATCCCGATCCGCCCGGCCCTGGTGCCTCTGATGATCGGGGGCAGTTGTGCGGGCCGGATGGAAGGCCTGCAACTGCGCAATGTCCTGGTGCGATTGTTTGTTGATGGCAAGAAGCGGGCCGAGGCCTTTGGTGAGTTGGCCTTCATGGAATTCGGCCTGAGCGGTCCGGTGATCCTGACCCTCAGCGGCCGGATCGTTGATGCCTTGCACGAAGGCCGGGAGGTCGCGCTGCTGCTGGATCTCAAGCCCGCCTTGGATGAGAAAAAACTTGATGCCCGCCTGTTGCGCGATCTTGAACAACGTCGGCTGGAGCATCTTGCCGATGTCCTGCGCGGCCTGCTGCCCAAGGAGATGGTGGCCGTGGCCCTGGAAGAGATCGCCCTGCCCGCCGAACGCCTTGCCGGAACCATCCGCACCGAAGAACGCAAACGCCTGCGTCACTGGCTGAAGAATTTCCGTTTACAAATTATCGGCCACCGCCCGCTGGCCGAGGCCATCGTCACTGCCGGAGGCGTCGACACCCGCGAGGTCGATCCCCGCACCATGGAATCCCGCCTGGTGCGGGGTCTTTATTTTGCCGGTGAGGTGCTCGATATCCAGGCGGACACCGGCGGCTATAACCTCCAGGCCGCCTTTTCCACCGGCTGGATGGCCGGACGCGCAGCGGTCGCCCGCCTCAGCTCTCACGCCGAGGAGTAAGATGTTTCTCCCCGCCACTCGAGAAGAAATGGCCCAATTGGGTTGGGCGGCAAGTTGAAGTTCTCGACGCCCATGCTGTTCAGCATCGGCCTCATCACCATGTTCACCATCGGCGGGCTCTCCGGCGTCACCCACGCCGTCGCCCCGGCCGACACCCAGCAGACCGACACCTACTACATCGTCGCCCACTTCCACTACGTGCTCTTCGGTGGTGCCTTCTTCGGCTTCATGGGCGGCTTCTACTTCTACTGGCCCAAGGCCTTCGGGTACCTGCTCAACGAGACGCTCGGCAAGTGG
>JBBQCO010000207.1:0-2949 GCA_038318785.1 Desulfobulbales bacterium
AAAAACGCACCGAAGCCATCAGGGAGAAAACCAGGAGAAGGAGGAGCACAAGAACAGAACCGACGGTACCGATTACGCTACTAAGCAAACCCCAAATCAGGTTGCCGAGATATCCTCCAGGTGCAACAAAGGAGGCCGGCACGAGCAGTTGTTCAATGGCCCCGAATAAACCCGATGAACCGAACATGATCCCGGAAATCCCTGCCACGATGGCGGGTAACCGATGAGCGGCGGTGCGGGAAAGCAGGGTCGAGCCGAGGGTATACCCTAGAAGGGCAATCGGAAAAAAGGCAATAAGCCCGAGAAACGAAAAGAGGTAATGGGCGGCATAAAAGCCCAGCGCCCCGCACCAATTTGCGGCGGGCAGCTGGCGTGCCGGTTCGGATCCAAAGAGCGGTTG
This sequence comes from Desulfobulbales bacterium, assembly GCA_038318785.1. Taxonomy (GTDB): domain Bacteria; phylum Desulfobacterota; class Desulfobulbia; order Desulfobulbales; family Desulfobulbaceae; genus Desulfobulbus. The sequence goes on from JBBQCO010000207.1 coordinate 401, forward strand.
GAGGTAACTCCCAAGGGCAATAAGAAAAAAAAGGGTGAGAAACAGCAGCAGAAGCGCCACCACATCTTGCCGCCCCCTCCCCTCTGGCTTTGTTTCGGATATGCTCATAACGCCCTAATAAATAACTTTTCCCTCGTACTCGCCGAGAACGCACCTTAACTGCCTACACCAGGGCTGATAATCCATACACAGGGGCGGAGTAAGGGCGGAAGGTTTTGCCGACCAGATCAAGCAACCAATGAGACAGGTCCACTATTCTTTCTGAAATATAGACAAAATCTGTACATAGCACGCAGCGTGAGGTCAGGCGGCCAGTCCTTCCTTCTAGCACTGGAAGCCAGCAGGTTAAGAGGACCAAGCGGATAAGAAAAGAGACGGCACCTGTGGAACACAGCAGGGCTCATTTGGGAACAGCGGTTTGAACTGCGTCAAGGATACCATTGATAAACGGCACCGAATCATGGATGGAATAGTGCTTAGCGATCTCCAGGGCCTCATTAATGACCACCTGCGCCGGTATCTCATCGGCGAGGAGCATCTCGAATATGGCTATGCGAAGAATGTTACGGTCCACCGAGGACATACGTTCCACCCGCCAATTGTGAGAATGCTCGGCCAGGAGAGTGTCGATCTCGGCCAAACGCCGACAGATTCCCTCAACTAGAAGGCGGGCATAGGGCATCGCTTTTTGCCCCACTTCAAAACTGTGACAGAAAAGTTCCAAATCCTGAGCCACGGTTTCAGGTGTGCTTGCACGCTCCTGAAAATCGTGGCTAAAGAGAAACTGCAGGGCCAACTCCCTCGATTTACGTCGTAATCCCATGCGAGTCAGTTAGAGCAGTTCAATTGACAAAGAAACCCAGAAAAAGCCGGCACCTGCATCAGTTGATCGCATCAAGGAGATTGATCATTTCCAGGGCGGCAATAGCCACGTCCGAACCTTTGTTGCCTGCCTTGGATCCTGCCCGCTCAATGGCCTGTTCGATGGTCTCGGTAGTCAAAACCCCGAAAAGCACAGGAATGCCGGCGTCGAGCATTACCTGGGCCGTACCTTTGGATACCTCGCCTGCCACATAATCAAAATGGGGTGTTGCGCCGCGAATAACCGCTCCGAGGCAAATGACCGCATCATGCCTGCCCGACTTGGCCATTTTCTGAGCCACCAGTGGAATTTCAAAGGCGCCGGGCACCCGGGCCACCACGATATCATCGGTGTTCACACCAGAGCGCAACAGACTGTCGAGAGCCCCTTCCAGCAGTTTTTCGGAGATAAACGAATTAAACCGAGCCACGACTATGCCGATTTTCCGTCCCGTGCCCTGTAAATTTCCTTCAAGATAATGTGCCATTGTCGTTCCTGTAGTTAAATATCACGGGTCTCTGGTGACGCACATCCCATCGGCAGGTCGCCGTACAGCTCAAGGATGTGTCCCATTTTATCGCGTTTTGTTCGTAGATAGTCCTTGTTTTCCTCGTCGCCGGGAATCTCGATAGGGAGACGATCAGTCACCTCGAGTCCGTAGCCCTCCAACCCTATAATCTTTTTGGGATTATTGGTCAAAAGACGCATTTTCCGCACTCCCAAGTCTCGAAGGATTTGAGCGCCGATGCCGTAATCGCGCAGGTCAGCTTTGAATCCGAGGCGAATGTTGGCCTCGACCGTGTCCAACCCGTCGTTATCCTGGAGTTTATAGGCTTTGAGTTTGTTGACCAGGCCAATGCCCCGCCCCTCCTGACGCATATACAAGACCACTCCCTTGCCCTCCTGCTCGACCATCCGCATGGCCGCATGCAGCTGCGAGCCGCAGTCGCAGCGGGCGGACCCAAAGACGTCGCCGGTCAGGCATTCGGAGTGGACACGCACCATTACCGTCTCCTCGGGACTGATCTCACCCTTGACCAAGGCCACATGCTCCTGCCCGTCAACATCATTCTGGTAGGCAATCAGGCGGAATTCGCCCGCGTGGAAGGTGGGCAGCCGGGCCTCGGCCGCGCGGCGCACCAGCACGTCCTTGCGTAGCCGGTAGGCGACCAGGTCGGCGATGGTAGCGATCTTCAGTCCATGTTGCTCGGCAAAGATCTCCAGATCGGGCATTCTCGCCATCGTGCCGTCATCTTTCATAATTTCACAGATGATGCCGGCGGTGCGTAGTCCGGCGATCCGGGCCAGATCGACCGATCCTTCGGTCTGACCGGTGCGGACCAAGACGCCGCCGCCGCGAGCACGCAGGGGAAAAATGTGCCCGGGGCTAATGATGTCGCGCGGTGTGGCCTTGGGGTCGACGGCCGCTTCGATGGTCCGGGCGCGGTCCCCCGCTGAAATGCCGGTGCTAACGCCGGTGCGAGCCTCAATACTGATAGTGAAACCGGTGCCGTAGGGCGACTGATTGTTCGACACCATCATCGGCAGCCCCAACTGATCGATGATGTCGGGGCTCATGGCCAGACAGATCAGGCCGCGCCCATGGGTGGCCATGAAATTGATGGCCTCCGGCGTCACCAGTTCGGCAGCCATACAGAGGTCGCCCTCGTTTTCCCGGTCTTCGTCA
>JBBQCO010000208.1:0-2843 GCA_038318785.1 Desulfobulbales bacterium
CCTCGGCTATGCCGAGATGACGCCGGTTCAGGCCCACAGTCTGCCGCTGATCCTGGCCGGCAAGGACGTGATCGCCAAGGCCAAGACCGGAAGCGGCAAGACCGCGGCCTTCGGCATCGGCCTGCTGACTGATCTGGAGGCGACCTCCACGCGGGTGCAGGCCCTGGTGCTCTGCCCGACCCGCGAACTGGCCGACCAGGTCGGCAAGGAGTTGCGGCGTCTGGCCCGTTTTACCGACAACATCAGGGTATTGACGGTCTGCGGCGGTGTTCCCTTTGGGCCCCAACTGGCCTCCCTGGAGCATGGCGCCCATGTGCTGGTCGGCACCCCCGGGCGCCTGCTGGATCACCTGCGACGCGGGAGTCTGGACCTGTCCGGCCTGCGCACCCTGGTGCTGGATGAGGCCGACCGCATGCTTGATATGGGCTTTCAGGATGAGATCAACACCCTGATTGCCGCTGCCCCGGCCAAACGGCAGACTCTGCTGTTTTCCGCCACCTACCCGGAGTCGATTGCTGCCATGAGCGCGGCGATCCAGCACGAACCGCTGGAGGTAAGTGTGGACGAGGAGCATGACGAGGGCTCTATCGGGCAGGTCTTTTACGAAGTGGAGCACGAGCAGCGCAGCGAGGCGGTGGCGCGCATTCTGGGCCATTATCGCCCGGAAGCGGCCCTGGTCTTCTGCAATACGAAGATCGAGTGCCAGGAAGTGGCCGCTGACCTGACCGGTCGCGGTTTCTCGGCTCTGGCAATCCATGGCGACCTGGAACAGCGCGAGCGCGATCAGGTGCTGGTGCAGTTCGCCAACCGCAGCGCCTCGGTGCTGGTGGCAACCGATGTGGCCGCCCGCGGGCTGGACATCAAGGAACTGCCGATGGTGATCAATTACCAGCTGTCCCGCAACCCGGAGATCCATACCCACCGTATCGGCCGCACCGGCCGGGCCGGCGGGCAGGGGCTGGCCGTAAGTCTGGTGACGCCCCGGGAAAGCCGGTTGATCGGTTCCATTGAGGACGCGCTGGGGAGCTCGATTGCCCGCGCTGAGCTTGATGCACTGACCACGTCAGCGGGCCGGCCGGCGGCGCCGTCCATGGCAACGCTCTGCATCGACGGCGGACGCAAGAACAAGCTGCGCCCCGGAGATATACTGGGCGCCCTGACCGGTGAGGGGGGCATAGCCGGGAGCGAGGTCGGCCGGATCGATATCTTCGATGTGTTTACCTACGTGGCCATCGCGCGGCAGAGCGTTGAACAGGCCCTGACCTGTCTGGGGGGAAACAGGATCAAGGGGCGCTTCTTCAGGGTCCGCAGAACGGGGTGACATTCTTCAGGAATTCAGCTCATGCGTGGATAACATCAGTCACAAAAAAAGGCGGCCAAATGGCCGCCTTTTTTTGTTTTTTCCCCTGGGGAAGAGAATGTCTGCCGAGCCGGAATCAAGCCCTTTCCGCAGACATCTTCATCCGCAGCGCAGCAGTTTCTTCGAATCCCTGAACAGGACTGATATCTTGTTGGGCGGAAGGACGGCCTTCACGACTCCCAGTCCGAAATGGGTGTGGAGCAGCAGTGTATTTACGCGATATGTTCCGTTCATATCGTAGTTGTGTGCCTTTTCCGGGTCCATGCCCGGCTGCAGCGAGGCCCACTCTTCACGGTCCGCCGCATCAGGATCGGCTTTTGCCTTGCGGGCAGCAGCCACTTTCGTTTGGCCGGTTTTTGCGGCAGCAGTCACTTTAACGCTCTTCGGCGGATGATAGGCGTGGGTACCGTGACAGGTATCGCATTCAACGCGCACAATCTTCTCCCCAACCATGGCGACAATCGTATGATTCAATACCGCGGCGCAGCGGGTACACTTGGTTTCGATAAAACTTCCTGCTGAGAGAGGCCTGTTCAAAATATTCTCCTTGGGGATATCCGTTTGTTGTGCAGTGTCAGTTTTTTTCTGGTTCTTCTGGTTACATGTTGCTGACAAAAAAACCACCGGGACGTTCCCTGTGGCTTAGATGCTGTCATACTACCATGTAATCGCTGACGTGGCAAACAATCCTTACAGTGGGTGTTTTGGAGCAGCAGAACGAAGGACACTTCAGGTCAGGTATTACGCACCGCCGGCAGGGTCCTTCCTGTTTCTGAAACTACTTGCTCAACAAGCGGATCGCCCGGCTCATACCTTCCATGGTCAGCGGATACATCCGGCCGCCCATCAGTTGCCGGAGAATCAGAACCGAGTCAGTAAAATCCCAGCTGCTTTGAGGCGCCGGATTAAGCCAGACAGCTTGTGCGTAATGGTCCAACAGACGCCTGAGCCAGATCGAGCCGGGTTCCGTGTTGTGATGTTCCACGCTGCCGTTGGGCCATTGAATCTCGTAGGGGCTCATGGTGGCATCGCCGACAATGATCAGTTTGTAATCGGAACCGAACTGGCGGATCAGATCCAGCGTCGAGAGTTGCTGGTTCCAGCGGCGGCGATTATCGCGCCAGACACCTTCATAGACACAATTGTGAAAGTAGAAATACTCCAGGTGCTTGAATTCACTTCGGGCGGCGGAAAACAGCTGCTCACAGGACTCTACATGAGGGTCCATGGAACCTCCGACATCCAGAAACAAGAGCACTTTTACCTTGTTATGCCGTTCCGGCACCATCTGGATATCCAGATAGCCGGCATTGTTGGCGGTCGCCCGGATCGTGCAGGGCAGATCCAGCTCCTGCGCCGCCCCCTCACGGGCAAAATGGCGTAATCGGCGTAACGCCAGCTTGATGTTGCGCGTCCCGAGCTCGACCGAATCATCCAGGTCTCTGAATTCACGTTTGTCCCAGACCTTAACGGCCCTTCCGTG
>JBBQCO010000209.1:0-2678 GCA_038318785.1 Desulfobulbales bacterium
TTGGGGGCATGGGTCTTCTGGGCCAGCATGATGGCCACCATGGGCAGACCGGTACCGGCAAAAACGATTTCATTATCCTGCACTTCTCGCGAGGCGGCACAACATAAAAGGTCCGCCAAATTATATTCTTCAGGCGCTGCGTAATTGCTCATCTTTCTTCCTCCCTTCTATTTGCGGGGTCTGTAGTTGAGGGCGGTGTTGGCCCGGAGGTTCAGCATTCGCTGCCAACCGAGCTTTTCCAGATAGCCGATGTGATCGAGTCCGAAAATCCACTCCTTGGCAAAGGCGTCGAACCCTTCCTGGGTGCGGGTGTTGGTGTAAAAATCCTTGAGGAAAGCGCCGTCAACATCGTACTTGCCGAACATGCCGGTGGGGTGCGCACCAAAAGGACACTCGAGGATATGATCGACCTCAAAGGTGGCGATGGTGTTCTGGTCGGCATGGCGGCGCAGATACTCCTCGGGCACGATTTCCTCGGCCATGACGATGGTGATGTCGGCAGCCCGGGCCACCTCGGGATCGGAATACAACTGACCGCCCACTCGCACCGTGCCCTCCTCGCCCACCTGCTGCACACAAAGGATGGCGACATCGACCTTGGCCGCCGGGATCAGCACCTGGGACCCGGCGCCAAAGAACGGATCTTCGGCGAAGATGTATTTATGCTTGGCGATGCGTTTGCCGTCGCGCTTGCCGGCACGGCCCAACACATCAAAATCCGGGTTATGGATGTCGGTGCCGAGCGAGGTCTGGGTGACCGCGTAAGGCGCGCCGGTGGCAGCAGCAGTGAAACGAAACAGCATCTCGGCGTGGCTGTAATCTTCGACCAGAATCTCTTTCTTGCCAACCCGGCGCGACAGGTTGGCCCCGTACTTGCCGTACAGTTCATGGCCGACCCAACAAGATTCCCAGATGTCGACGCAACCGGCGCCGACCAGAAACTCAGTTTGGGGACCACCGTTGACCTCGATCAAATGCAGACCGCGTTTTTGCTGGCGGATAAGTTCAAAGATGACGGCAAAAGGACGCCGCCAGATGGTAAAACCGGAAAAGGTCAGGCTGGAGCCGTTCTTGACGATCTCGGCCGCCTGCTGCAGGGTGATGCGTTTATCCGTACTCATGTATTCCTCCTTGCGGTTCAGGCCGACAGGCCCCGGAGAATCTCGCGGGCGATGATCAGGCGCTGGATTTCACTGGTTCCTTCGTAAATGGTGGTGATGCGGACATCGCGGGTATACCGCTCAATGGGGAAATCCTGGGTGTACCCGTAGCCGCCCAGCATCTGCATGGCAGCGTAGCAGGCGCGGTTGCCGCTCTCGGTGGCGTACAACTTGGCCATGGAGGCCTCCTTGGCATACGGCTTGCCGTTTTCCTTGCGATGGGCGGCGTTCATCAACAGTAGACGGGCCGCTTCCAACTCGGTATAGGAATCGGCGATCATCCATTGAATGGCTTGGAAATTACTGATTTTTTGATTGAACTGAACACGTTCATTGGCATAACGGGTGGCGTGGTCCATGGCTGCCAAACCGATGCCCAGTCCCAGGGAGCCGATGCCGATACGGCCGCCGGCCAGCTCGGCCACGGCGATACGAAAGCCGTCGTTGAGCTTGCCCATGAGCGCCGAAGCCGGAATCCGACAGTTGTCGAACACCAGCTCGTTGGTGGCCGAGGCGTGCTGGCCCATCTTGTGCTCTTCCTTGCCGATGGTCAGGCCTGGAGTCCCGGCCTCGACTAGGAAACAACTGATACCCTTACCCTTGGGCGCTTCCTTATCGGTCACCGCCCAGACGACAAACACGCCGGCATAGGGAGCACTGGTGATGAAGATTTTAGAGCCGTTGAGGACATAGAAATCACCGTCCTTGACTGCGGTGGTCCCCATGCCCGACGGATCTGAGCCGGCGCAGTTTTCGGTGAGGCCGAAGGAGCCCGCGGCATATTCGCCCGAGCAGATTTTAGGGATATACTTGGTTTTCTGCTCTTCGGAGCCGATGGCCTGAATAACCTCGCAGACCATATTGTTGACCGAAACCGTTACCGCCGTCGAGGCACAGGCCCGAGCGATCTCGGTCATGGCCACGCTGAAGGCAATCACGCCCGCCTCGGAGCCACCGTACTCTTCCTTGACGTTGAGCCCCATGAATCCCAACTCGGCCAGCTTCTTCAGGTTGGTGAGCAAGGTAGCCCGATCTTTATCCTGGTCAAGCTTGGCGGCAACCGGCTCCAGTTCGGCTTTGGCAAAGTCGCGGGCCGTCTCCTGGATCAGTTTTTGTTCCTCGGTTAAGTCTAAATCCATACCTACTCCTCTTGATTATTGTGTCATGTCCTGCGTGGTTGTTTGACCGATGACGGCAGCCTCCCTTGTCGTTGGTGCCGTCATCGATCAAAAATCAATGTTCGTGGACGTAAAAGGGCCATTTATGGAAGAACCATTCGTTCCAGAGCAGAGGAATGATCCACCAGAAGTTCCAGATCAGGGATTCGCCGTGGGAAAACCGTTCCGCCAGTTCGGTCATGTGATGGTTGCCCAGACCCCAGTGGCCGAAATTGCCGTAGTAGAAAATCCAATAAAGGATTGCGGCGAACAAGAACACGCCAATGGTGCGGAAAAAGAAACCACCCCAACTGTCGACATTGCTGCCGGGGGCCATGTCATCGAAATAATGGTGCCAGAT
>JBBQCO010000210.1:0-2660 GCA_038318785.1 Desulfobulbales bacterium
ATGCGTCACCGGTTGACGGCGCTTTCGCCCAGTCGTTTCAGGTTATAGTTCCCGCAGGAAAAGGGTTTAGCAGCTGTTCTATCCTGCTTAAACAGGGAGTGGGGGTTGCGGATGCTTTTGTGGTGTCGTTGCCGACCAAGCGGGACCGGAATGATTTTCTGGCGATGATGAACAGCGAAGGAGCCTTTATCGAATCAAACATGGAGTATCTGGATCAGCGCGTCTGCCACGCCCTTGCCGAGGGGGCCGCACTGGGCAAGGCTCCCAACTTCTGGTTGCTTCATGTCGCCGAAACGTTGGGGAAGGACCAATGGAAAGCGGTGCCGTTCGATCCGCGCCGGGAACTGGAAAGTCTGCGTGCCGCATTGTCATCCCGCTCACCGGAATTACTGACGGACAAATTCCGTAACAAGGCGTTGAAAGAGTCTGAATCCTGGTGCGAGGATCATCATTTTGCCTCTTCCTGGTTCGAGGACGACGCCGATGTGGATCGGGTGATTGAAGGGGTGTTGAAAAAGAATCGCAAAAGAGCCGATGGTGAGTGGCTGGCTGTTTATGCCGTTATTGACGATGTCCTTGAGAAGCGCCGTTCAATCTGGCTTGAGCGGCTGACTCTCTGCGCCCTCTGGCTCAAGGCCTCCCGTAAAGCGCCGCTCCCTTGGCATCAGATGCTCCATCTGGCCGAGGCGGTTGACGATGAAAACATTCCTTTGGCTGAGATACCGCTAATGGAAACCATCGCCATTCAAAGTCTGGGGGCTTTTTTTGCTCGCGCGGAGGAAAATTGTTGCTGATCTCACATGACACCTCGACCAAAGATTGAGGTGTCTGAATATAGGTGATATAATCACTTTTTCGTCGGACAAAAACATGTTTATCGAGGTGAATTAAATATGGAAATAAAGATACCTGAAGTCGGCGAATCGGTGCGTGAGGCGCTGCTTGCAAAATGGTTCAAAAAAAATGGCGAACTGGTAAAAAAAGACGAAGCCCTGTGTGAGATAGAAACCGATAAGATTACGCTGGACATACAATCGGATGCCGCCGGTATCCTCTCGATTCTGGTGGCAGAAGGGACAACGGTGGCCGTCGGTACGGTGGTCGGATCAATTGCCGAACAGCCTGCAGAGGTTCTGGTTTCGGATAGCAGGACAACAGCAACTGTGACGACGGCCTCTCCCGAAAACACCCTCAACTCAACGGTTTCATCACCTTCCATCCGACGTGAAATGCGTGAGCAGGGGATTGCCCAGGATTCTGTTACGGGAACGGGCAGGGGGGGCAGGATCACGCCGGATGACCTGGTTGCCCGTAACGGGGAGAAGGCCAATCGGGCTTCCGTTTCAGAGGTTGTCCCGGAATCCGCCCCACCGGCTGCTGTCTCGGCAACTCCTCCGACATCGTCCCTGCCTCCTGTCATATCGGCAGCCGTGTCTCTGCCCCCCGCATCGGTCCGCACCGAGGAAGCGCCGCCGTATAGCTCCGGTCGTGAAGAACGCCGGCCCATGTCCCCCATGCGCCGGCGGATCGCCGAGCATCTGGTGGCCGCCCGCCAGCAGACCGCCATGCTGACGACCTTCAATGAAGCCGATCTGAGTCATGTCAAGGTCTTGCGTGACAAATACCGTGATCAATTCCAGAAGCGCCACGGTGCCCCCCTGGGGCTGATGCCGTTTTTTGTCAAGGCTTGTGTGGAGGCACTGAAAGAGTATCCATCTGTTAATGCCAGCATTGACGGTGGTGATCTTGTCTTCCATAACTATTACGACATCGGCATCGCCATTGGTGCGAAAAAAGGGCTGGTAGTGCCGGTCCTGCGTGACGCCGACCGGATGCGCCTCCACGAGATCGACCAGGCAATTGCCGCTTTAGCGGATAAAATAAAGACCAATCGTCTGGCCATCAGCGACCTGGAAGGCGGCACCTTCAGTATCACAAATGGCGGGGTTTACGGCTCCATGCTTTCTACTCCGATCCTAAATGTCCCCCAAAGCGGTGTGCTGGGTATGCATGCCATCCAGGACCGGCCAGTGGTGCGTGAGGGGCAGGTTGTTATCCGCCCGATGATGTATCTGGCTTTGTCCTACGACCATCGCATCATCGATGGTCGCGAGGCGGTCGGTTTTCTGAAGAAAATCAAGGAGTATATCGAATACCCCGAAGAACTGTTGCTGGAAGGGTAGGGTAGCTAGTGAAGGTTCTGCCAAAGTCATTGAAAAGCACGACACGACAGAAACGTGGATTGAAAACGGAGGGACACAATGACGGAAGATATACAGTATGACCTGATTGTTGTCGGCGCTGGCCCGGGCGGGTATGTTGCCGCCATTCGCGCAGCCCAGCTGGGCATGAAGGTGGCGGTGGTAGAAAAACGGGCCACTCTGGGGGGGGTCTGTCTCAATGAAGGCTGCATTCCCAGCAAGGCCCTGCTTGATTCCAGTGAACTGTTCGCCCAGGCCCGTGATAAATGTGCCCTGCATGGTATCGTTGTCGAACCACCACGGCTTGACCTGCCGGCCATGCTGCGCCGCAAGGATGACGTGGTCAAGCGGCTGACTGACGGTATCGCCTACCTGTTCAAGAAAAACGAGATAACTCTGATCTCAGGGGTTGCCGAGCTGAAAGGACATGATCCGGAAGGGCTGCAGGAGGTCAACGTC
>JBBQCO010000211.1:0-2602 GCA_038318785.1 Desulfobulbales bacterium
GAATCCAGGACCTCCTCGCTGAAGTTGTCGACCATGTCGGCATAACTTTCCGGGGGGATGCCGCGCTGTTTGTCCACCGGAATGAGGGTGCCGCCGATGGCGGTACAGGAGGCAAAGGAGCTCGCCTGATCGGCCAGGAGATGGGAAGCCACCCAGACTCCCATGGACCAAGCGATGAGATGCAGTCGTTCGTAACCGGCAAATGGATCCAGGGAGAGAGGCTGCAGCTCTCGGTAATCAGAGACCATGCACACGTCACATTCACCGGGGTCCAGGAAACGAAAGGGAGCGGGGTCCATGCCCCAACCGGTTAGGAAGAGAATGCATTCCCGATGGTTGTTCTGATGCAGCCAATTTGTTTGCATAGTTCAGTCCATGGACGCGGCAATGATGGCGGGCAGAGGGGCTAGTTGCTCCCAATCCATGGCGGCATTCAAGGAGAGGCGCAGGCGCGAGGACCCGACCGGAACCGTGGGCGGTCGCACCGCTTTTACCCAGTAGCCTTGTTCGCAAATGCGTTCGGCCGCAGCCACGGCCCGTCCCGCATCGCCGACCATAACCGGCACAATATTGCTGCTGCCATGCGTTTTCAGGCCTGCTGCTCGCAGGGCCTGGCGGAATTGTTCGGCCAGTCGACCCACCTTGGCCCGCTGTTCCTGCATCAGGGGGATGTGGTGCAGGACAAAGCAGAGCCAGTGCATCGAGATCGGCGGCAGCCCGGTGGAGAAGATCTGTGATCGGGCCGTATTGAGAAGGAAGTCGATCAGTATCCGGGAACCGACCACAAAGGCCCCCTGGCCGCCATAGGCCTTGCCAAAGGTGCCGGTGAGGATTTCGATATTGTGATGGACGCCCTGCTCTTCCGCCAGGCCGCAGCCGTGGGCGCCTCTGATGCCGACGCCGTGGGCCTCATCAACGTAGAGCGTTGCCTGCCAGCGATCTTTGAGGCGGACCAGTTCCTGCAGATCGGCGACGTCGCCGTCCATGCTGAAAATCGATTCGGTAACGATGAAGACCTGGCGGTAGCGGTCGCGTTCTTTGACCAATATCTGCTCGATTGTCGGATAGTCAAGGTGTGGGTAGCGGATGACCTTGGCACGTGACAGGCGCATGCCGTCAATCAGGCTGGCATGGCAGAGCTTATCGGCGAGGATCAGGTCCTGCTTGGTCGAGTGGGCGGGCAGGATGCCGATGTTGAGATGGTAGCCGGAGTTGAAGACCAGGGCGGCCTCGGTCTGGTACAGTTCTGTCAGCTGCTGCTCCAGTTGTGTGTAGGGCAGGGTGTTGCCGGTCATCAGGCGCGAGGCGGTGCTGCCTAGGCCATAACATTCAAGGAACTTATCGTGACTTTGTTCCTCGAGAAAGGCCGCGAGCAGGCCGCGGTTGGTGGCCAGGCCGAGGTAGTCGTTACCGGCAAGATTGAGATACTGGCGGCCGTTGATATCAATACGGCCATGGTCAAGATGGACAACCGGCACCAGGTGGCGCATTTGCCCCTGCTGTTCGATTTCCACCAGCTGTTCGGAAAGTTGTTGCTGCAAGTCAGGCATGGGACAGAATCATCCTAAATAGTGTGCGTACATGGCATCGCTGTACCCTACGAGGAGGCGGTCCCCGATCAGCAGCGTCGGCGCCCGCAAGGTGCCCGTGCGCCCCAGAGTATGTTTGAGAATTTCTTCTTTATAGTTTTTCTGCGGCTCGAAAATCTGGAAATTCTTCCCTTTGGCAACAACTACTTCGTGAACGCCAGCCAGCAGATTCCAAGCTTCCTCTCCGGCAAGCGCCTCTTTGCGGGCATCGACAACGTGGTTGGGTGAAAGGCTGTTGCGGTTCAGCACATCCTGTGCCTTGAGGCACGAGGTTCAGCCCTTTCTCAGGTACGCCCATTGTATCTGCATATATGCTCTCCCCAGTGATGACGATTATCGCGCAACGGTGTCTTGTCCAGGTAGACAGTCGCGTTATGTCGGGTTGGCAGCGCCTCCCATCTTTTTCTTCCGGTTTCCTCGTTTCAGAAAGTCGAAAAATTCACTATAGAAAAAAGGCGGCGGAAGATCAATACAACATCAACAGGAGGAGGCAGAGGGATGACAACATCAGAGACCAGCGGGCCCCAGGGCGACCTGCTGCTGCGGACCATGCCGATGCCGGCGGATACCAGCTTCAATGGTGATATTTTTGGCGGCTGGATTATGTCGCAGATGGATATTGCCGGCAGCATCATGGCCAAGGAGATAACCCGGACCCGGACGGCCACGGTTGCCGTTGAAAGCATGAAATTCATCAAGCCGGTCAAGGTGGGGGATGTGGTCTGCTGCTACGGCCGAATAGTGAGGGTCGGCACCACTTCGGTGACCATTATGTTGGAAGTCTGGGCCCGACCGATCCTGCATGCCACCGAAGACCGATTTACCACCTTCAAGGTGACCGAAGCGGCCTTCACCTATGTGGCGATCAATGAAGACGGCACAAAACAGCCGATCAATAAGGAGCGGCTGCCGCTGTAAGCTTGGACTGTTCAGTTGGAGAGAACGGCGGTGTCTTCCAGGCCGATTTCCAGCTCCGCCAGATCGATCTCGGTGAGATTGAGCAGATGGGCCTC
>JBBQCO010000212.1:0-2599 GCA_038318785.1 Desulfobulbales bacterium
CGGGTGACGATCACCAGATAGGCATCGGCGTCGATCTCATACCCCTGGAAACAGTTGGTAAAGGAGGGCAGGACCTTGATTTCGTCGGCCTGGGGAAAGCGTTCCCGGTTGGCAAATTCGCTGCGGTCATCCATAACCACCACCCGGAAACCGACCCGGGCCGCAGCCTCGGCCGTACAGGCGGCTACATGGCCGGCGCCGATTAGAAAAAGGTTGCCGCCGACTGCAAAGGAGGAAACCAGATATTGCCGGTCCTGGTGGTTGAGAAGGGTGGCGGCCGCCGTCGAAGAACGGAGCTGTTTGATGGTTGCAACCAGGGTTTCCGGCGCCTCGCCAGGGCTCGCGTGCCCTTTATGATCCATGACAAAGCGCTGTTCGTTGCATGCGGCATCAAGCGGACTGACCAGCACGGCCCGGCGGCCCGAGTCCATGGCGGTGAGCAGGGTCCGGAACAGGGCACGGTTGCCCTCATCAGCCCGGATGTATTCGAGGAAGAGTTCCATGTGGCCGCCGCAGATCATGTCGGAGATGGCGGCATCGCCGTTGGAGAGATCAAAGGTGCGGTGTTGGGAAAGTCTGGTTTTGAAGCAGTGCTCGGCTTCCTGCATGGCCTGGGCTTCAACCAGGCCGCCGCCGATGGTGCCGCCAATGCGGCCATTACTGCGGATGATCATTTTGGCGCCGGCCAGCCGGGGTGTTGAGCCCGACTGGCTGGAGACGGTGACGAGGACGAGGTCTTCCCCGTCATCCAGGATAGTGCATATCTGTTGGATCAATTTCTTCATGGTTGGGTGTCCTTGCGGTTGTCGGCGAGCGTGCGTTTACCGGGGTGAATCGTGGTTCCAGGTTCAAAGGTGAGCGTGACGGTCAGGCCTTGGAGGAGTGGATGATGGGCCAGGGCCTCGGCTGCCCCTTGTCGCACCTCGTCGCTGCTGGCAGGCAGGGTGGTCAGGTGGAGTTGGAGGGTTTCCTGGCCGTTAAGGTTAATCAGGCTGGCCTTGAAATCAAGCAGGCCGGGGAGGGCAAAGAGCAGTTCATCAAGATGGTGCAGGGCGAGTCGGGTTCCGTTTTCCAGGGTGCGGATTTGATTGATCCGGCCCAGAACCCGGTCAAGCCGTTGGATAGCACTGCCGCAGGGGCAGGGGCCGGGAAGGAGACGACCCCAGTCGCCGGTGCGATAGCGGAGCAGCGGCATGCCGGTGCGGGTGAGGGTGGTGAAAACGATTTCACCCCACTCGCCCTTGGGCAGGGGAGTTGTTGTGTGCGGATCGATGATTTCAAACAGCAGGTCCGCCTCGCGCAGATGTGTCCCGCAATGGGCCGCGCAGTCGACACCGCCGCCCAGGCCGGTTTCGACCGTGCCGTAATGGGTGAAGATTTCGCAGCCAAGCAGGTGCTGCAATTGCCTGCTCAGGCTTTCCGGGATGAAATCAGAGCAGAGGAGCACGGAGCGAATCTTGCCCAGCGAAACGCCTAGGTGTGCCGCTGTGCGGGCCACGGCCAGCAGCTGCACCGGAAAACCCACCAGGACATCGGGCCGGAGTTGGGCGAGAGTTCGGGCCGTCTGTTCGGGGTCGGTGACCAAACCAAAGATCTGGCTGGCCACCTGCATCCGCTCCAGGGACCGGGCCAGGAGATGACCGGTGGAATCCGGAGTTGCACCCGGCAGGAGGATAGCCACCGTTTGTCCGGGATCGGCCAGATGCTGCATGCCGATATGGAAAAAATCGAGGGTGCGTTCCAGGTCCTTCTCGGTGAAACAAATCCGCTTAGGTGGGCCGGTGGTGCCGGAACTGGGGAGGGTAACGATCCGGGCCACCGCATCCTGGTTGACGCATACCATATCCGGGCCGTGGGCACGCAATTCCGCCTCGCTGGTCAGGGGCAGGGTGGGTAAGTCAGGCAAACCGCGCACTGTTGCAATGCCTGCAGCGGCCAGTTTGTGCCGGTAAAAAGAGGAGTGTTCACGGCAATACGCAACCAGGGAATGCAGCCGCTCCCCTTGCCAGGTCTCGATGGCCGACCGGGTGAGCGGTTGAGTCGTCGAACCGATGGTCCGGCCGATCAAGGTTTCGAGCGTGGTGGGTTTCATGGCCTCATGCCCCGGTAGAGCGGTTTCCCGAGATTTGATGTCAGATTATAGGCGCAGAAGGGAATCAGATGGCCCTCCGGTGACACCACATGGATGCAGCAGCCGCGCAGCCGCTCCAGATCCAGATTCCACACATCCTGAAAAGCCATGGCTGAGATGGAAAAGGTGTGGGTTCGGGCCCGGGCGAGGAAGCGGTCGAAATCGTCCTGTTGCGGTGTATCCTTAGTGCAGTTGCAAGCGGCGGTAGCCACGGGGAGCGGCGGCGCTGACCATTGCCGGGCGGTGAAACCGACGCTTTTCTCCCGGCCCTCCAGGGCGGTGGGGATAATGGCCGCAGGTTCGCCGGTGGAGCAACAGGTCGGCTGGCGGTTGCCCAGCGGCGTCAAACGGCCGTCTTCTTCCACTATAAAATTGCCGTGAAAGCTGCAGAGGGCATGTTCGCAGGCCGGCGGGGCAAAATGCTCGGCCCGGATCGCGCCGCCGCATTGCGCCTGGAGTAACTCGATC
>JBBQCO010000213.1:0-2553 GCA_038318785.1 Desulfobulbales bacterium
CCCTGATATTCTTGTGATGCATAAAGCCTCGTTTTGGATGTGTTTTTTTTAGCGGGAAAACTCTGTCCAGAATAGAGGCTTTTTCAATTTAATCAACTGTTTTTTCGTCGTTATTGCTGGTTCTTTTCAACACCTTTATAAGGAGTGTTGCCAGATGAATAGAGTCGTGCGGAATGTGTTCGTGCTTCTCCCTCTTCTCGTTCCCGGTCTTCTGGTCGGAGCCTGCAAGAATACACCCCAACAAAATGCTGCAACCGGTGATCCGGTAGAAGTCACCGTTGTCACTCTCAAACCGCAACCGGTGTCGCTGGTGGTGGAATTGCCAGGCCGGACGGCAGCTTTTCGGATCGCTGAGGTTCGGCCTCAGGTTGGCGGCATCATCCAAAAACGATTGTTTACCGAAGGCGGTGAGGTCAAGTCAGGGCAACTGCTTTATCAAATCGATCCCGCCAGCTATCAGGCCAGCTATGACAGCGCTAAGGCGGCGCTTGCCAAGGCAGAAGCCCAGGAACATTCTTCCCGCCTCAAGGCAGATCGCTACCGGGTGCTTGTCCGCACCAAAGCGGTCAGCGATCAGGAGCAGGTCGAGATGGAGGCCAATTGGAAGCAGGCGGTCGCCGATGTCGCCGCTGCCAAGGCCGCTCTGGCCAGCGCCCGTATCAATCTTGATTACACGAGAATATCCGCCCCAATCACCGGCCGGATCGGCAAGTCGAACGTGACGGAAGGCGCCTTGGTGACCGCCTTGCAAAGTGCGGCCCTGGCCACCATCCAGCAACTGGACCCTCTCTATGTCGATGTCAACCAATCAAGCACGGAATTGCTTGATTTGAAAAAGGAAATCGCAGGTGGACCGGCTTCGGGAGGTCAACAGGTTAAGTCTGAAGTCAAGGTGCTGCTCGAGGGCGGCGCAGTATACCGGCACACCGGGAGTCTGGAATTTTCCGACGTCACCGTCAACCAGACCACGGGTTCGGTGACCCTTCGGGCCCTCGTTCCTAATCCTGATCAGGAACTGCTGCCCGGAATGTTTGTGCGGGCACGAATAGCCAAGGGGCAACGACCAGATGCCATTTGTGTGCCCGCAGCCGGTGTCAGCCGTAACAGCAAGGGCCAGGCCACGGTGTTGGTGGTCAATAAGCAGTCCGCAGTCGAGAGCCGGGTTGTACAAACTGGTCAGAATATTGGCGTTCAGGTGCTGATCACCCAAGGACTTGGGGCCGGTGAACAGGTGATTGTCGCCGGTTTGCAAAAAATCAAACCAGGTATTCCGGTGAAGGCGATTGAGTTACCCGCCACCGGAACTGATCAAGCCGTATCTGCCCCCGCCCCGCCGGCGGCGAAAACGGAGTAAGCCATGGCCCGTTTTTTTATCGATCGTCCCATCTTTGCCTGGGTCATTGCTATTGTCATCATGTTGTCCGGGGCGCTTTCGATCATGCGCCTGCCGATCTCCCAGTACCCCGAGATCGCGCCGCCCTCGGTGCAGATTACCTCGAAATATCCCGGGGCGTCCGCCAAAACCATCGAGGATAGCGTCACCCAGATCATCGAGCAGAACATGAATGGTCTGGATAATCTGCTCTACATGAACTCGCAGAGTTCCTCGTCGGGCAGCGTCAACATCACCCTGACCTTTGACGCCGGCACCAACCCCGATATAGCCCAGGTGCAGGTGCAGAACAAATTGCAGCAGGCGCTGAGTCTCCTGCCGCAGGAAGTGCAGCAGGAAGGGGTGCAGGTCACCAAGTCCAACGCGACGTTCCTGATGATCGTCGGTCTCACCTCGGCCGACGGCAGCATGGACAAGAACGATCTGTCGGATTTCATGGTCTCCTCGCTGCGCGATCCGCTGAGCCGGACGCCGGGAGTGGGATCGATCCGCATCTTCGGCAGTCAGTATGCCATGCGCATCTGGCTTGATCCCCACAAGCTCAACAGCTATCAGTTGACCCCAGTCGACGTCAAGGCGGCGATTGCAGCCCAGAACAAGCAGGTGGCGGTGGGCGATCTGGGCGGCACGCCCTCGACCGCCGGGCAGCAGATCAATGCCAGCATGATGGCGCAGACCAAGATGAGTTCGGCGGAGGAATTCGCGCAGATTCTGTTGAAGGTGAACAGCGACGGCTCCCAGATCCGCCTCAAGGATGTGGCCCGGGTGGAAATCGGCGGTGAAAGCTACGACTCGGTGACTACCTTTAACGGCAAACCGGCCAGCGGTATGGCCATCATGCTGGCCACCGGGGCCAATGCCCTGGATACGGCCGAGGCCGTGCGCGCCAAGCTCGCCGATCTCATGCCCTACTTCCCGGCGGGGATAGAGGTGGTCTATCCGTACGACACCACCACCTTTATCAAGATTTCGATCGAAGAGGTGGCCCATACCCTGGTTGAGGCTGTTATCCTCGTTTTTCTGGTGATGTACCTTTTTCTGCAGAATTTCCGCGCCACCCTCATTCCGACCATTGCCGTGCCGGTGGTCCTGCTCGGCACCTTCGGTATCATGGCCGCCTTCGGCTTCTCCATCAACACCCTGACCATGTTCGGCCTGGT
>JBBQCO010000214.1:0-2543 GCA_038318785.1 Desulfobulbales bacterium
GCGGGATCTGGTCGACGCCGGCCTCGGATCGCTGCCCGGCGGAGGTGCCGAGGTGTTCAGTCCTCGGATTCGCCGGATAACCTGCGAAAAGAAGCTGCCCGGCGAGGGGTGGCTCGATGTGGCGAAAATTGCCCACCGTCAAGGATTACGCACCAATGCCACCATGTTGTACGGTCATATCGAGACTATTGACGAACGTCTCGAGCATCTAGATGCCCTGCGATGCGCCCAAGACGAAACAGGCGGTTTTCTTGCCTTTATCCCCCTTGCCTTTCATCCCAAAAACACTGAGATGGCGGAGCACAGCAACACGACCGGTATCAATGATTTGAAAAATATCGCAGTCAGCCGGCTGATGCTCGATAATTTCCCGCACATCAAGGCCTATTGGGTCATGATCGGTCCTAAATTGGCGCAAGTGGCCCTGGCCTTCGGAGCTGACGATATGGACGGAACGGTCAAGGAAGAGGTCATTACCCACATGGCCGGGGCCGAAACCGAGCAGGCCATGGGCCACCAAACCCTGATTAGGCTGATCAAGGAAGCTGGGAGGCAGCCGGTACAACGCGACACCCTTTACACGGTCCTTGCAACCTTCTGATGGGCATGCAGGAAATCATCGCGCACATTGAGGCGGGCCAGAGGATACACGGTGAAGAGTTTCTTCGCCTGGAACAGGTGGCAAGCCTCCATCAGTTGGGCTTTCTCGCCCATGCAGTTCGCCTGCGGTTGCATCCCAAACCGGTGGTCACCTATGTCATTGACCGCAATATCAATTATACCGATATTTGTATCTCCGCCTGTAAATTCTGTGCTTTTTTTAAAGCCCCAGAGGATGGCCGCGGTCAGGTGTTGTCACAGGCTGAGTTGGCGCAAAAAATAGCTGAGACCCAGGCACTCGGCGGCACCCAGATTTTGTTGCAAGGCGGCCTCCACCCAGACAAACCGCTGGAATTTTATGAGGATATGCTCCGGTTTATGAAGGCAACCGGTATCCATATCCACGGCTTCTCCCCCCCTGAGATTGTTCATTTTGGCCAACTGTCAGGTCTAGCAATCAAAGAGGTGCTGCAACGGTTGATGGCCGCCGGCCTTGGCTCTATTCCCGGTGGCGGCGCCGAAATCCTCAGCAACCGGGTGCGGCAAGAAATGGCACCCAAAAAATGCACGGCTGACCAGTGGATTGAGGTGATGGAGATCGCCCATGGGCTCGGTTTGCGCACCACCGCCACCATGATGTTTGGCCATATCGAAACCACTGCGGAGCGGTTGGAACACTTGCAGCGAATCCGTGACCTGCAGGACCGAACCGGCGGCTTCACTGCCTTTATTCCCTGGCCGTTTCAACCCGACCACACTCCGCTTGCCTCTGTGCGCAAGATTGAGAAGACCACGGCCGTCAGCTATCTGCGCATGCTGGCGCTGAGCCGGATTTTCCTCGACAATGTCCACAACATCCAAGCCTCTTGGGTCACCCAGGGGCCGAAAATTGCCCAACTCTCGCTGTTTTTCGGGGCCAATGACTTTGGCTCGACCATGATCGAGGAAAACGTGGTAGCTGCTGCTGGCATTCGCTTTCGTCTGTCGGAAGAAGAAATCAGGGGGCTGGTTATTGACGCCGGTTTTCAGCCGCAACAGCGGTTGATGGATTACACTCCGGTCTGATGGACGCTGATTCGATCCGTATCCACAGCGCACCCTGGATTGTGCCGGTCAGCCGTTTGCCCATCAAGGCGGGCGGCATTGCCGTTTCCCATGGGAAAGTCCTCGCAGTCGGCGAACTGCCGCAGGTACGGCAGCAGTTTTCTCTCGCCGAGGTGGTTGATCACCCGCATGTGGTGTTAACGCCGGCACTGATCAACTGCCATATCCATCTCGAACTTTCCCACCTGGCCACCCTGACTGCCGCGCCATTGGACATCACCTTTACCGGCTGGATCAGCCGGTTGCTCGAACTCCGCGACTCCCTCGGTGCGGTCGGCGAGCACGCAGAACAAGCGGCCCTGCAGGTCATCGAACAACAGTACCGCTCCGGAGTCAGCGTGCTTGCCGACGTCGGCAATACGTCGATCGGTCGCGCCCTGGCCGACTCGTTTCCCGGAGTACTTTTTCCGTACAAGGAATATCTCGGCCTGGCCGAAAGCACCTTGTCGAAAAATCTGCAGCGTTTGGACCAGGAAAACGAGGCGACCCTCTGTTCGGGGCATGCGCCGTATTCCACTCATCCCCGTTTATTGCAGCACCTCAAGGCACGGGCAACGGCTCTTGGTCATGTTATCCCCATCCATACCGCCGAGCCTGCAGCCGAAGGCGAGATGATCCGGCAGGGGAGGGGAGAAATGGTCGATTTTGTCCGGCAGCGTGGCTTTTGGGACGATTCCTTCACACCAAGAGGTAAGGGCGGCTCAGTGCATTATCTGCGGGATCTTGGTATCCTCGACCATCGCACCCTGTGCATCCATGCAATCCATGTCGCCGATGACGAGATCCGGATCATGGCTGGAGAAGGGGCTAAAGTCTGTCTCTGCCCTGGGAGCAACCAC
>JBBQCO010000215.1:0-2526 GCA_038318785.1 Desulfobulbales bacterium
GGCCCAGAATCAGGACAAGCTACGCATCATCTTCAAACACCTGCCGCTCCCCATGCACCAGCAGGCCGAACCGGCCGCCTTGGCCGCAATCGCCGCCCAACAGCAGGGCAAGTTCTGGGAGATGCACGACGCCCTCTTCCAGACCACCACCTGGACCCCCAACACCATCGACGAAACCGCCATGCGGCTGGGGCTGAACATGGAAAAATTCCGGGCCGATCTGAGCAGCCAGGAAACCCAGATGCAACTGGCCAAGGATAAAACCGACGCCCAAGCCGCCGATGTGACCTCCACCCCATCGTTGTTCGTCAACGGCCGGCCAGTGAAGGACCGCTCCCTCCCCGCCCTGCAGAAGATGGTTGCCGAGGCTGCGGGTGGAACCAAGTAAGGTGAAACCCTCCGCCGCCCTCAACGTCGAGACTTCTCAAGAGCTTGATTTTGCCGATAACGGCGTCGCCCAGCAGCTGTTCGGCGAGCTGAATCGTAATCTGCATACTGTCGAACTGGCCACCGGCGTGTCGATCAATGCCCGGGGCAAGGGGCTGCGGATCAACGGCCGGGCCCATGCGGTGGAACTGGCCGCTTCCACCCTGCAACAGATGTACGGTCTTCTGCTCAAGGGTTATCCGGTCTTCAGCCAGGACATCGCCTTTGGGGTCAAGATCCTCGAATCCTCGCCCCAGGCCAGGCTGGAGGAGATCTTCCTCGACAAGGTCTGCATCACCTCGCGCAAACGGGTGATCTCGCCCAAATCAGTCAACCAGAAGCTCTATATCGAGGCGATCCGGGAAAACGACATTGTTTTCGGCATTGGTCCGGCCGGCACCGGCAAGACCTACCTGGCCGTGGCCATGGCAGTCTCGGCCCTGGCCAAGGAACAGGTCGCCAAGATCATCCTCACCCGGCCGGCGGTGGAGGCTGGAGAAAAACTGGGTTTTCTCCCCGGCGACATGGCCCAGAAGGTTGATCCCTATCTGCGACCGCTCACCGACGCCATCAACGAAATGATGGGCCAGGAAAAAACCCTGGATCTGACCGAGCGCGGGGTGATTGAGGTAGCGCCGCTGGCCTTCATGCGCGGCCGGACCCTCAACAACGCCTTCATCATTCTCGACGAGGCCCAGAACACCACCCGCGAGCAGATGAAGATGTTTCTCACTCGCATCGGCTTTGACTCTCAGGCGGTGATCACCGGCGACGTCACCCAGATCGACCTGCCGGGAACGCAGAAATCCGGCCTCATCCAGGCCGAAAAAATCCTCACCGGCATCAAGGGCATCGCCTTCCGCCATTTTTCCAAGTCCGACGTGGTCCGTCACCCCCTGGTGCAGGAAATCATCCAGGCCTACGAACTGCAGGACGAGGCCCGGCGCAGCCAAACCGATCATAAGGACTGAGCATGCCGATTCAATTCAGTTTCAGCCACGGTATTGCCCGCCACCCGCTCAACCGCCGGCTCCTGCAGTTGCGTTGCGACCACCTGCTCCACCTGCTCAAACTCGAAGCAGCTGAGGTCAGCGTCGTCTTCATGGCCGATGGGGAGATGGCGGCCTATAACGAGCAGTACCGCAAAAAACGGGGGCCAACCAATGTCCTCTCCTTCCCGGCCACCGGGGGAGACGACGGTTTTCCCCCGCCGGATACGGAGCTGGGCGACATCCTCGTCTCGGTTGACACCGCGCGGCGCGAGGCGAGCCAGCAGGGCCACAGCCTGCACCACCGCTTAACCGAACTGATCATCCACGGGATGCTCCATCTCACCGGCTACGACCACGAGCGCTCCGAAGAGGAAGCCCTGCGCATGTGGGATTTCGAGAAAGAACTGTTCCAGCAAGTCCAGACAGCAAGGAGTGTTGCCATGCCCTATCTCGCCATCAATGTTGACCATATTGCCACCATCCGCCAGGCTCGCGGCGGTGTTGAACCCGACCCGGTACTGGCCGCCTCGCTCTGCGAGTTGGCCGGGGCAGATGGCATCGTCGTCCATCTCCGCGAGGACCGGCGGCATATCCAGGATCGGGACGTGCGACTGCTACGGCAAACGGTCAAGACCAAGCTCAACCTGGAAATGGCGGTCACCTCTGAAATCATCGATATTGCCTTGGAGATTGTGCCGGACATGGTCACCCTGGTGCCGGAAAAGCGCAAGGAGTTGACCACCGAGGGCGGGCTGGATGTGCTGGCCAATGCCAAAAAGGTGGGCAAGGCCATTGAGAAGATGCGCAAGGCGGGAATCCCGGTATCGCTCTTCGTCGATCCGGATGCGGCCCAGGTCCAGGCGGCGCTCGATGTAGGCGCCACCTTTGTCGAGCTGCACACCGGCAGCTACTGCGAGGCACGGACCATGGAGGAGCAGGAGCAGCAGTTCCGGTTGATCGAACAGACAGCGGAACTGGCGTATGAATCAGGGTTGCGTGTCAATGCCGGCCATGGCCTCGATTACCGCAACACCCACCCCATTGCGGCCCTGCCCTTCATCGAGGAACTCAGCATCGGCCACGCGGTCATCAGCCGGGCGGTCCTGGT
>JBBQCO010000216.1:0-2452 GCA_038318785.1 Desulfobulbales bacterium
GGCTGGATCGAGGTCAGGGCGGCGTTGCGCCGGGCCGGATATTTATTGATCCGTTCGTCGTAGGCGGGAAAAGAACCTTTCATGGCGGCCAGCTCAACCGAGGCGGCTTCCGCCTCCGTGCGGATAAAGGCCATGACTTCGGAGGAAAGCGTGCGCCCTTCCTCGCTGCCGTAGGGCAGCTCCATCTGGATGAGCATATCGTGCATGCCCATGATGCCCAGCCCGACCTTGCGGGTTTTTTGGGTCATCTCGGCAATTTCGGGAATGGGGAAACGGTTGCAGTCGATGACGTTATCGAGGAAACGGACCGCCAGCCGGGCGGTGGCACCCAGCCGCTCCCAATCAACCGCGCCGTCCTTGACGTACTGGCCGAGGTTGATCGAGCCGAGATTACAGGATTCGTAGGGCAGGAGCCACTGCTCGCCGCAGGGATTGGTGGCCTCGAATTTGCCCAGTTGCGGCGTGGCGTTGTCGCGGTTGGCGGCATCGATGAACAGCACCCCGGGCTCGCCGTTATGCCAGGCGAGGTCGATGATCTTGTCGAAGACCTCGCGAGCACGGAGCGATTGGACAATCTGGCCGTTGGAAGGATCGATCAGGTCGTATTCGAGGTCGTTTTTCACCGCGTCCATGAACAGATCGGTGATGGCGACACTGAAATTGAAATTGGTGTAGCGGGTCTGATCCTGCTTGGCGACGATGAACTCCATGATATCGGGATGATCGACCCGGAGCACGCCCATATTGGCGCCGCGCCGCTTGCCGCCCTGCTTGATGGTTTCGGTGGCGGCGTCAAAAACAGCGGCAAAGCTCAGGGGACCGGAGGCCACGCCCTGGGTCGACTGGACTGCCGAGTTTTTTGGCCGCAGACGGGAGAAGGAATAGCCGGTGCCGCCGCCGGTCTTGTGCACCAGGGCGCCGTTGCGGATGGAGGTGAAGATGCCGTCCATCGAGTCTTCCACCGGCAGGACAAAGCAGGCCGACAACTGGCCGAGATCGGTGCCGGCGTTCATCAGGCAGGGAGAATTGGGCAGGAAATCGAGGTAGTAGATCATCTTGAAGAAGCGGTCGGGCAGCTCGCCGTAATCGGGCAGCTCGCAATCGACCAGAGCCACAGCATTCGCTACCCGGCGGCAGAGAGTTTCCCAATTTTCAAGTGGCTTGCCCGCCGCATCCTTCAGGTAGTACCTCCGCTCCAGGACGGTTTCCGCGGTATCGGTCAGCTGCTGTTTGGGTATGCTTCTGGTCATGGTTGCCTCATGGTCTGAATTGATCTCGTTTTCATCTCTTGTGGTTGACACACCCGCCAGCCGGGTCTCAACCTCGCCGCCCGCCGCTCTGTTCTGCCCGCAAAACCCTGGAAAAACACCCTTTCAGGGGCAGAGCCGCCACGGCCGGAAATACTGGCGCCTGCCTCATCGTCGACGGCAATCTATCACAACATATAGAGCGCATCAAGGATAAAACATGCAACATGTAGTGTTTTATAAAATATCCTGTTTTCAACGAGTTCAGGCGAAAAGCGGCAAAAACACCTGTGCCGCGACAAAAAAAGCAGGGGCAGGCCACCACCAGCACTGGCAACAAGAGCTTGCCCATCAGGACCCTCTTGCCGCTTGCGCATTCACGCCGCTGCCATTATATTGAAAAATAATTTTTTACAACCACCACCACTCTTCCCGACAGTTCAGGAAGAGACGAAACCTCGGTCGTTTTTCATCCCTGTCTCCGGCCGATACAGACGAACACGATTCCCCCACACAAAGGATACGATCCTCCATGCTGAAAAAAACCATTCTTTGCGCCGCCCTGCTGTTGCCGTTGGCCGTTCAGGCCCAGGAACCGAAAAAAACCACCGCGAGTGATCTCAATTGGTCGGTGCAGGCCTCCTGGCCCATTCCGGCCAAGCCCCTGGATGTCGCGCAATCGCTGGACAATAAAAAAGTTTTTATCCTCGGCGCTGATGCCAAGGTTTACATTTTCACTCCGGACGGCAAACAACTCGGCGCCCTGCCGGTCGACCCCAACGTCAATGCCATCGACATCGCCGCCCGGGGCGAGATGCTCTACCTGGTAAACAGTAAAACCAACACCTACACCGCCATCGATGTCAGCTTCAACCAGAAGATCGACGTCACCGGTGCACCAGTACGCGGTAAGGTCGACGCACCGGTGACCTTGGTGGTGTTTTCTGATTTCGAATGCCCCTGGTGCGGCAAACTTGAACCGACGCTGGCCGAGCTGCAGGCCCAGAATCAGGACAAGCTGCGCATCATCTTCAAACACCTGCCGCTCCCCATGCACCAGCAAGCCGAACCGGCCGCCTTGGCCGCAATCGCCGCCCAACAGCAGGGCAAATTCTGGGAGATGCACGACGCCCTCTTCCAGACCACTGCCTGGACCCCCAACACCATCGACGAAACCGCCATGCGGCTGGGGCTGAACATGGAAA
>JBBQCO010000217.1:0-2437 GCA_038318785.1 Desulfobulbales bacterium
TATGGCTATACCCAGGACTTCCCCATAGAACGGTTCACCCGCGATGCACGTATCACCACCATCTACGAGGGAACCAGTGAAATTCAGCGCCTCATCATTTCCCGGGAAATTCTCCGGGGATTGGCGGCCTGAGCAACGCAAGGAGGAGTAGTATAATGAGTATTGATAAACGCATTACCCTGCAACAGGCGGCTGAGATCGTCAAAAATGGTTCCAGCCTGACCTTTTCTGGATTCACCATCTGGCGACGTCCTTTTGCCATCATTTTTGAGTTGATCCGGCAGCAGCGTAAAAATCTGCACCTGATCGAAGTCAACGGCGGCCCGCAAACCGAGTTTTTGGTGGGTGCCGGTTGTGTCGATATCTGGGAGTCGTGCTGGGTCGGACACGAACTGTACGGCAAATACGGGGCCAACCTGTCGCGCAAGGTCGGTAAGAAAGAGATTTTGGTCGAGGATTACAGCCATGCCGAGATGTTGTTCCGCTTTGCCGCGGCAGCCTCCGGTGCGCCCTATGCGGTTACCCAGACTTCGCTCGGCACCGATATCCATAACCCGGAGTATGACATGCTGGGCCGAGCCGGCAAACGTGATGGCAAGCGGATTGCCAAGCATAAATACATCTTCACCGAAGACCCCTTTTACGGTGCAGGTTCACAAATCCTGATCCCGGCGGCCAAAGTGGATGTGGCCATTCTCTGTGTGCAGCAGGTGGGCGAGGAGGGCACGGTGCGTGTCAATGGCCAGTTCTATTCCGATCCCGAGGTTGCCCGGGCCGCTGACATTACCATCGTCATGGCCGAGGAGATTGTCCCTGAGGAGTATTTACGCCGCAACGCCGACCACAACACCATCACCAGTTTCGAGGTGGATCACATTCTTGAGTGCCCGTTTGGCGGACATCCCACCGGTATGTTCGGTAAGTACGATGTTGATGGTCTATTCCTCAAGGATTTCTATACCAATACCCGCACCCAGGAAGGGTTTGACGCCTTTTCCAAGGAATGGATCCATGGGCTTGATCATATCGGCTACCTGGAAAAACTCGGTTGGCCGCGCATGTTGAATCTCCGGGCTAATACCGCCCTCAACTACAGACCCCGTGAACACAAGGGAGGGAAATGATATGAGCATCTATGCATCGCCTGAAGAATACGGCTTGGCGGATCTTCTCTGCTGCGCCGCCTCACGGGAGGTCCAGGACCATGAGGTCGTTTTTGCCGGCACAGGACTGCCGATGGTGGCCATCATGCTGGCCCAGAAGACTCATGCCCCTAACCTTAAGTTGATTTTTGAGGCCGGGACCTTGGATGGCCGCCCGCCCGAACTACCGACCTCGGTCGGCGACGCCCGCTGCGAATCCGGGGCCTCCCGTTCCTCCGGACTCTACGATGCCTTCAGCATTGCCCAGAGTGGTTATGTAGATTTAGGATTTCTCGGCGGGGCCGAGGTTGACCAGTACGGCAACCTCAATACCACCTGCATCGGTGACTATCTCAACCCCGAACTGCGTCTTACTGGCAGCGGCGGCAATCCGGATATCAATTCGTTTGCCAAACGAACCGTCTTTATCATGGTTCATGAAAAACGGCGGTTTGTTGAGAATGTCAGCTACATTACCAGCCCCGGCTGGAGGGTGAAGAAATGGCCTAGCGGCGAATTTGTGCATCGGCGGGAATTGTACGGCGCGGCCTTTCGCGGCGGACCTTCAGCCGTTATCAGCACTGCCGGCGTCTTCCGTTTTGACGAAAAAGACGGTCACATGTACCTTGACACCTGCCATCCAGGCAAGACTCCTGCGGAGATCAAAGACCTGTGCCAGTTCGATCTCGATATCTCCCGGGTTGCGGGCGAAACAAACCCGCCCACCCGCGAAGAGCTGCATATCATCCACGAGGTCCTCGATCCTGATCAGATTTTCATTCCCAAAGTAAAAAAGACCTGACCACCAAGACCTAAAAGAAAGGGCCGGATATTGCGTTCGCACGCGACATCCGGCCCCGTTTTTTTAAGCCCCTGTCACAGGGATCAGCAAAGCCCTACCAGCCTCGCATCAGATAATCATGGATGCTGTCCGCAGCTTTCCTTCCTGCCCCCATGGCCAAGATCACCGTCGCCGCGCCCGTGACGATATCGCCACCAGCCCAGACACCCCGCATGGACGTCTTGCCGGTTTCGGGATCCGCCGCGATGTTGCCCCATCGGTTGAGCTGGATTCCTGGCTCAGAACTGGTGAGCAGAGGATTTGCTCCGGACCCCACGGCAATGATGGCAAGATCACAGTCCATGGTGAAATCCGAGCCCTCCATGGGTACAGGTCTGCGGCGGCCAGATGCGTCCGGCTCTCCGAGGGTCATTCGCTCACAGGTCACGGAGGTCAGGCGGCCTTCGTCGTTCCCGTCATAACGCAGGGGATTGGAGAGCAGCAGGAATTCCAC
>JBBQCO010000218.1:0-2321 GCA_038318785.1 Desulfobulbales bacterium
GCGGAGCAGTATTTCCAAAAGAACGGCAATGATCACGCCGGTGACTAGCAGGGTCAGGGTGCCAAAGCCATAATTGGGCAAAATCCGGTCATAGGCCTGGAGCATCATGATCGGCATGGCCAGGGCAAGGAGATTGATGACCAGGGAGGAAAGCACCAGGTGAATGATGTTCACCTTGAATTCGCTGGCAAAGGCGGTGAGGTTGCGGGAAGGCAGCAGCTTGTTGATCATTTCAGCTCGCAAAAAGGTCTGTTGTTGTCAGTGAGGGTATTATAGGGGGGTAGACTCACGAAATAAAAGCGAAAAAGGAAGAGGGCGATTTTTGTTGGGAACAATGCTTTCTTCATGGACGGAATTAAAGCAGGCCTCCCCTCGAAGAGAGTCCCTGCTTTGTTGCTTCTATCTTCTTATTGTCTACCTGGATGGGCGGTACGACGGAGGTATCGAAAAACGCGCGGAGAATGCGGGTCTGGGGGGTGAGGTGGATTGTCCACCCTGTCAGCGGGCAAGAAGGCTCAGTATCCGTTATAGCTGCTCATTTTTGCAGTATTTTTTCTGATTTTTTCGCGGATGGGATCATCCGCTGTAGCATAGCCGAGGGAGATGATCAACCCGATCCGCTTCTGCTTTGGGATCTGTAGCAGCTCCTGAATCGCCGCTTCGTCAAACCAGCCGAGCATGCAGGTCCCTAGTCCCAGTTCCGTTGCCTGCAGACAGAAATGGGTGGCCGCGATGCCGATGTCGATCAGGGAGAATTCCCTGTCCTTCAAACGGGCACCGATCTGGGTGATCACCTTGGGTTTTTCGATGACCAGCACCGCCAGGACAGGAGCCTGGGGCACGAATTTATTAAACGACACCAGGGTGCTGTAGGTTGCTCGTGCTACCCGGTCTTTCAGGATGATATCGGTGACTAGAATCAGGTGCCAAGGCTGTGAATTGCTGGCGGAAGGGGCTAGGCGGACCGCTTCGACCAGCAGATCCAGTTTTTCCTGCTCAACCGGCCGGTCTGCATAGGCTCGCACGCTTTGTCTGCGGGTGATCAAGTCGGAAAAATGCATGGATCTCCTGATTACGGTAGAGGAAGAAAACCTTATTTTTGTTGTGGAGCGATTCCGGCATAATGGCGGAGTCACCATCGGCCAACATACCAGGGAGGAGGTTGGGAGGGAACCTGCTTTTGTTTGTATTTCCACAACAGGCTACGGCGAGCCGGGCACAGAGATCGCCCCCTTTTTGCGGCCACCTGTGTTGATCTATGGTACCATGATTCTAGCCGTCGTTCTCTGCGGCCAGGACGGCAGGTGGGCAGTTGCGCACCGATGCGATAACGTCATTGAGGGAGAAGAAAGATGAAAAACATGGGCGAGATGTTGTTGACTCAGGCGCCGTTTTCTGAAATCGTCATGGGCAATACGGCCTTGGTGCGGGCCATGATTGAAGCTGGAACCCGGGTGGTCACCTCTTATCCCGGTTCCCCAACACCGGAAATTGCCACAGCCATCCAGTCGATTTCGCCGGCACAGCGACCCTTTTATTTCGAATTTTCCACCAATGAGAAGGTGGCCACCGAAGTGGCCTTCGGTGCCTCGCTCAATGGCCATCTGGCAACGGTCTTTTTCAAAAGCGTCGGCCTCAATGTGGCGGCGGATTCCTTTGTCCAGCTCAGCCTGCTGCACTGCATTGGCGGTATAGTCATTGTCCTTGGTGACGATCCGGGCGTTAATTCTTCGCAGAATGAGCAGGACAACCGTCACTATGCCTACATGAGCTACACCCCGATTCTGGAGCCGGCTAATCCGGCCGAGGTGTATACCTATTACAAGGAGGCGGCTCTTCTGGCGCAAACCATGGGTAAAGCCGTTATCCTTCGTCTGACCACCCATGTCTGCCATGCCAAGGAGCGCGTCGCCTTTGCCGGTTGGACGCCGATTCAGGTCGACAATACCCCTCGTTTCGATCCGGCCAACGGGCCGTACATCCCTCTGGTTGCCAAGGTCTTTCCACGCAAACGCGAGGCCTTGGCAAGCCTGCAGCGGGTCGAGCAATGGGTCGATGAACGCAAACTGCATCGGGTGATCGACAGCCGCAGTTCCCGAGGCATCATCACTTCCGGCATGGTGTACCTTTCAGTTGAAGATGTGCTGGAGGAACTCACCGATAAGCCCGATATCCTCAAGCTGGCCATGCCCTATCCTTTACCGGCACGGGCGATTGCCGATTTCTTGGCTGCCCATGATGAAGTGAAGGTCCTGGAGGAACTCGACGACACTCTGGAAAAAGAGGTGAAAGCGCTGGCCTTTGACCGGGGCCTGTCCACC
>JBBQCO010000219.1:0-2235 GCA_038318785.1 Desulfobulbales bacterium
CGCACGTACTACGGGCTGAAAATTGCCTTTTATCATGCCCTTGGAGACCTGCCTACTCCCAAGGCTACCCACAGATTCTGCTGAGGAACCTCTTTTCTTTGCATGCCCAAAGAAAAGAACCAAAAGAAAGGGCAGCCAAGCCACTGAGACGGCCCCAGTCGCCAAGGTTCGGAACCGGCGGGGCAAAAACTCGCTGCGCTCAAACAGTTTGCCCCTTCATCCGGCCCCGAACCTCGCCGCCCGGCTCAGTGGCAACGGCCCCTACACCCGACCACCTTCCTTCCAAAGAGTAAAAAACAGCAGTCGGATTTATTGGTCCCTCAACCAAAAAAAGCTGCTTTCCGGAAAGGAAGCGGCTTTGACGAACAGGGAAACCGGGGACACGTTTTCCCATCCTTCCCTCGCGCAACAGCACCCTTGAAAAGAGAGGCAGGTTTACTTTGCTTGTCCTTCAAACCGCTATCCTGTCGGCAAGCAGAAAGACCTACCTATCCTCCCCTCACTTCACCCAGTTGACCACTTCCAGACCCGGAATTTTCGTATAGTGCCGTTCATTGTTTGTCACGACCCGGTACCCCATGGTAATCGCCGTAGCGCCGATCAGGAGGTCGAAATCGTCCACCGGGGTGCCGTTCTTCCGCAGTTCCGCCTTGAGTGCGCCAAAGATATCCATGATCGCAGGAGTAACATCGACCAGTGGAAAGATCTCCTTGAGCCGATACACCTTGGCCAGATTCTCGGTGACTCGCTGCGAAGCTTGGGCGCCAAAAACCAATTCGCCGTAGGTTATGACGGAAACCGCCTTGGGGTCGGCCGCATGCCGCCTGAAATTGTCGAGTACCGCCGACTCACCCTTGAGCGAGTAGATAAGGGTATCGGTATCGAGCAGGTACACTACAGGGTCTCCTTGAACCGATGTAACGATTTTCGGCTGCCTCGGATTTCCTGGACAATTTCCTCCGCAGTTCTCTCATCCTTCCAGGTGGAGCAGAGGAGCAGAAAATCTTCCGTGGCGCTGGTATGCCGCACCGGTTGCGAAAGATGTTCCTTCAATATAGCGATAACCTGCTGGCTGATGGATCGCTGCTCCCGCGCCGCCATCCTGCCGAGGGCTTCATACAACTGATCATCCATTGATCTGACTTGGAGTGTTGCCATCGCCCACCTCCTGTTCGGCCTCTTTCCGGCCTGTTTTTGCGTTTTTTCTTTGCTGCCCACCATTTCGACCGATTGAAACATTACGACCTGACGCATGAAAAAGCAATCAATTTTCATGCATAAAAAAGAGCCCTGCATCCGCTCGCGACCCCCATAAAAAAGCCGCTCCCCGAAAGGGAAGCGGCTTGATCGATAGTGGTGAACCAAAACTGGGTCGGCCGATCAACCGGCGCGGCCACAAGGTGTGCTTACCCCAAATGCTCCAAGGCAATCTTGAGCATCCGGCGGACCGGTTCGGCGGCACCCCAAAGCAACTGATCGCCGACGCTGAAGGCGCTCAGATATTGCGGCCCGAGGTTCATCTTGCGCAGGCGGCCCACCGGGATATCGAGGGTGCCGGTGACCCGAGCCGGGGTCAGCTCTTTGAGGGTCTGTTCCTTGGTGTTCGGCACCAGAGAGACCCACTGGTTGTGATTGGCAATGGCCTGCTCGATTTCGGCCAGCGGCACATCCTTTTTCAGCTTGATGGTGAAGGCCTGACTGTGGCAGCGCATGGCGCTGATGCGCACACAACAACCGTCAATCGGAATCGGAGCTCCCGTATTACCCAGAATCTTATTGGTCTCGGTGACGCCCTTCCACTCCTCGCGGGTCTGGCCATTGTCCATGGCGGTGTCAATCCAAGGGATCAGGCTGCCGGCCAACGGTGCGCCGAAGTTGCTGACCGGGAAGGCCGGGTTGCGCAGGGTTTCGATCACATTGCGGTCCAGATCCAGGATGGCCGACGCAGGCGCATCCAGCAGGTTTTCCGCGTTCTCGCCGACCAGACGCATCTGATTGACCAGCTCTCGCATATTTTTGGCGCCAGCGCCGGAGGCGGCCTGATAGGTCTGGCTGGTGATCCATTCGACCCAGCCCTGCTCGAACAGTCCGCCCAGCGCCATCAGCATCAGGGAGACCGTGCAGTTGCCGCCGATGTATTTCTTGATGCCCTTGGCCAGGCCCTGATCGATGACAGCGCGGTTCACCGGGTCCAGGACGATAATTGCATCCTCATCCATCCGCAGCTTGGAGGCG
>JBBQCO010000220.1:0-1711 GCA_038318785.1 Desulfobulbales bacterium
CTTTCGCTTTTGTTGATGGATATTGATAATTTCAAGCACCATAACGATACCTACGGGCATGCGGATGGCGATCGGGTTCTGGCTCGGCTGGGTCAGGTGGTTGCAGAATCGCTTCGCGTCAATGATGTGCCCTGTCGCTACGGCGGGGAGGAATTCACCATCATTCTTCCGGTAACCAACGGCGAACAGGCGACCGTGGTGGCAGAGCGAATCAGGGCCCGTTTTGCCGGGGAGATTTTTCAGCCAACCCCCCAGGAAACGGTGCGCAAAACAATAAGTATTGGCGTAACCCAATACCGTGCTGGTGAAAGTGGGCAGAGCTTGCTGGAGCGAGCGGACCAGAACATGTATGACGCCAAGCAAAGCGGCAAGAACCGGTATGTCCTGAAGTAACAAGTTCTGCAAACGCGGCGTCGGTTGCGCCGCATACCCTTCTGCATTAAAATCTTTTTTCGAAATAGGGCGCAAGCACTTTTGGGATACCGATGCTGCCATCACCCTGCTGGTAATTTTCAAAAATGGCGGCCAATGTCCTTCCCACCGCAAGACCACTGCCGTTCAAGGTATGTACCAGTGCGCTTTTATTCTGTCCTTTGGGCCGATATCTGATCCCGCCACGCCTTGCCTGAAAATCCCCGAAGTTACTGCATGAGGATATCTCCCGGTAGGTGTTCTGGGCGGGCATCCACACCTCGATGTCGTAAGTCTTATTGGCGGAAAAGCCAAGATCGCCGCTGCAGAGTTGCACCACCCGGTAAGGCAACTCCAGGAGCTGCAACACCTCTTCTGCGTCCGCCAGCAGGTTTTCCAGCTCACCGCTGGACGTTTCCGGGGTGGTGAACTTCACCAGCTCCACCTTGTCGAACTGGTGTTGGCGGATAAGCCCTTTTGTATCCCGGCCATACGAACCGGCCTCGGACCGGAAGCATGGCGTGTAGGCCGCATATTTGATGGGCAGTTCATGCTCGGCCAGGGTTTCGTCTCGGTGCAGGTTGGTCACCGGCACCTCGGCGGTGGGGATCAGCCACAGGTCCCAGTCCTTGATGCGGAACAGATCCGCCTCGAATTTCGGCAGCTGGCCGGTGGCGGTCATGGTCTGGGAATTGACCAAAAAAGGGGGGAGGATCTCGGTGTAGCCGTGTTTTTGGGTGTGGAGATCGAGCATGAAATTGATCAGCGCCCGTTCAAGGCGGGAGGCAAACCCTTTGAGAACGGCAAAGCGGGCTCCGGAAAGCTTGGCCGCCCGTTCAAAATCGATGGTCCCGGCCGCTTCCCCCAACTCATGGTGGGCTTTTGCTGTAAAACCGAATTGCGGCACCATGCCCCAACGCTTAATTTCCAGGTTGTCCTTGTCGTCTGAGCCACGGGGCACGGAATCGTCGCAGATATTGGGCAGGGTCAGAACGATGCTTTGCAGATCTTCCTCAAAGGTGGCGAGATCGTTTTCGATTTCCTTGATCCGGTCACCCACCTGGCGCATCGCGGCCATGGCCTCTTCGGCATCGCCCCCTGCTTTTTTCAGACTGCCGATTTCCTGGGAAGCGGTTTTGCGTTTGTTGCGGAGTGATTCCACCTCGGAGAGCAGGGTGCGGCGTCGGAGGTCGATTGCGGCGAAATCGTCAATGCGCGAATCGGTGACCCCCCGGAAGCTGAGTTTCTCTTTGACGAGATCCAGATTTTCCCTGATAAAACGCAATTCAAGCATGGATAT
>JBBQCO010000221.1:0-1707 GCA_038318785.1 Desulfobulbales bacterium
AGCAGCGAGTTGGGAAAGAGCAGGTGACTTGCCAGCTGCTGGAAGCGCCGGGCATCATCGGGTTGGATGCGCAGCATCCGCAACTGCTGCTGCGCCGAATGCCAGGCAAAATTCATGGCCCGTTCGGTGTGGTGGGTATCACCGTACTTTTCGATTAGCAACAGCACCTGTTCCCGGCTTGCCCCGGCAGCGAGCAGCAGGCGGACCTGGACGCGCCCGCCTGGCGCAAGACGAATGCTTTTTCGCAGGCTGAGAATCGGATCGAGGACAAAGCCCTGACTGCCGCCAAGATCCTGCATTGCCCCCATGGGCTGTACCAGCGTCCGCCCGCGGCCGATGAAACGAGCCCGGTCGGTCTCAAACTGCCATCCTTTTCCTTCCAGGTTCGCGTTTTCATTTTCTTGAAGCGTCAGGCTATGAGCGACATAGAGGGGCAGATCTTTTTCACCTCTTGATCGCCGCCAGGCCAGCAGCGCCTCATGGTCCGGGACTGCCTCGGTCTCTATGAAAAGCTTGTTGAAGGCCGGGTGCTGGAGGTCGGCGTTATGCGGTGCCATAGCCAGTTCAACAAAGCTGGTAAGGTTCAGACGGCGAACCTGACTGGAGTGATTGACCAGGGTGATCCGTCGAATCTCCACATCGTCCTCCGGGGAGACGATGATCTCGGTTTCACTGGAAATGGAGTTGTCGGTACGCCTGAATACCGCCCGGTCAAGGGCAAAGTCGACCGAGTAGTCATTGACATTGCCGCCGACCGGATGATAGGTCGACGACCAGAGATGGTCGGTATCTACCTCATGGATATAGCAGAATGTCCCCTGGGTATCGCAGGTCGAATCGGACCGCCAGCGGGTTAGCTGTCGGCTGCCCCACTGACTGTATCCGCCGCCGCTGTTGGTAATCATCAGTCCATAACGGCCGTTGCTGAGCAGGAGTGTCCTGGGCATGGCGGTATTGGGGGTGGTAATGGTGGTGCGTGACGGAGCGGCCAGGTCGACAGTCAGGAGCTTTGGCCCACTCTGCCGGATCGAGATAAGGTGAATCGGCGGCAGGGCCGGGATGCGTTCCTGGAGCAGCGCCTCAAAGGCACGGACCCTTGGATCGCTATGGAAACGACGCGGGAACGGGTTGTCATGGAGGAAGTTGGTAAGGGCCAGGAAGGCCATGCCCTGGTGATGGGCCATATAGGCCTCGATAATTACCCCGTGTTTTAACGTTTGGCCGGAAAGATCGCGCTGGGGCTGCCGGCTGAAATCCATTGCCTCGACGTAGCCGTAATCGCCAAGCAAACCGAGGCCGTTCAAGCGTTTTAGATTCCGCACCACTGCACCTGGTGCCTGGTTCAATGCCAGCAGAGAAGCGTACGGGGCGACGACCGGTTGTTCCTCCATGCCGCGCTTCAGGCTGAGTCCCGGCACGCCAAACGCCTTGTATTGATAGGTTTTCTCCAGGTCCAGATCGGCAAAGGCGGACTCGGAAATGCCCCAGGGCACCCCATGGGTACGGCCGTAGGTGATCTGGATTGCCACCGCATTATCCGCCGCCTTATCGAGAAGCGAATGGGGGTAAGAGTGTTGGAAGAGCAGCGGCATCAGGTATTCGAACATGGTCCCGGTCCAACTGAGCAACACCCGCTGATGGCCAACAGCACCATAGGGTCGGCTGAGGGTGAACCAATGTTCCAGCGGGACATCGCCCCGGGCGATG
>JBBQCO010000222.1:0-1637 GCA_038318785.1 Desulfobulbales bacterium
AACGGCAGGAAAAGCCGAAGGAATGCAGCTCTGGCAGAGACGTTTATCCGCTGTCGTTTCAGCCCGGGAAGAACATTACCGCCATAACCCGGCCGGAGCCAGGCCGCATTGATCGCAGATGCCGTCGCGCAGCGCCACCAGTTGGCTGCTGAAACCGTATCGTTGAATGAGCAACGTGCCGCAACCAGGACAGAAGGTATCCTCACCGCCGGAACCGACGACATTCCCTTCGTAAACAAACCGCAGCCCCTCGGCTAAGCCGATTTCGCGTGCTTTTTTCAAGGTGGCAGCAGGAGTTGCCGGACGGTCCAGCATTTTATAGGTCGGCCGGAAGCCGCTCACATGCCAAGGAATATCTGCCGACACCCCCCTGAGAAAACGGGCAATGGCCCGCAGCTCCTCTTCGCCGTCGTTGAGACCGGGAATGACCAGGGTGGTGACCTCAACCAGCACGCCGAGTTCATGAAACAGGCGAATACTGTCCAGAACCGGCTCTAAACGGGCTTTACAGATTTTCTGATAGAATCCGTCACTAAAGGCCTTGAGATCAATATTGATGCCGTCGAGCACCGGTGCAAGGTGCCGGATCACTTCATCAGTCATATACCCGTTACTGACAAAGATATTTTTGATGCCCTTCTCTTTGGCCAGCCGGGCGCAATCGTAGGCAAACTCATAAAAAATCGTCGGCTCGACGTAGGTGTAGCTGATGCTGGCACAGCCAGACCGCACAGCCTCGTCTACTACCGAACCGGGGCTGCAACTCACCCCGCTGATCTGGCCGTTGTGCAGGTGCGGACACTGGGAAATCTCATAATTCTGACAGTGCAGACATTGAAAATTGCACCCTACAGTAGCGATTGACAGGGAGCGGCTGCCCGGCAAAAAATGGAACATCGGCTTTTTTTCAATGGGATCGATGTTCTGCGAAACCAGCCTGCCGTAGACCAGACTGACCAGCCGCCCGTCCTGGTTTTCACGAACACCACAAATACCCCGCTTGCCCACTGCAATATGGCAACGATGGTGACAAAGCCCGCAGACAACCTTCCCTTCTCCGGCCTGCTGATAAAAAAGTGCCTCATGCATGCTGTCCTCCTCGATCATGGAGCAACCGCCCCCTTGTCATCCTTGCGAAGATAAAGAAGGGGAGATGCCCCAACTTACCATGAATTAGTTGAGAGCATGGTTTGCAGATTGGTTTTCTGATGGGTCAAATCGAGCTTTCTTCTGATGTTTTTGCGGTGGATACTGATTGTTCCGGCTGCAAGGTGCATAATCTCGGCTATTTCCTTGGTGCGTTTGCCCAGCTTCACCAGATTGGCCACCTGAATCTCGGCAGGCGTCAGCCGGGTTAACTTGGCGGAAAAATTGCCTGCAAAGGGCGAAGTCAGCTCTTCGATATTGGTCCGGAGGATCTCAACCAATACCTGCTGCTGCTCGGTCAGACCGCTTATCATCAACCGATCGAGAAAAGGATCGACCAGTTTGGCGGTATGGGAAAGAACTTGCTCGAACAAGATCAGCTTGTCCTCCTCCCGCTTATTCAACAGCACTTTGAGGGCCACATTGGACTCGTACAATTCAGCGGTCCGCTTTTTGACCCGTAACTCCAAATCGTCGTTCATCGCCTGGAG